>CAKMKF010000096.1 GCA_927439925.1 uncultured Acholeplasmataceae bacterium
CTGAATCGCCATTGATGGCGAGTGCACCTGCAATAAATCCTGGAAGTATACCAGGTCTATCTGCGATGGAATAAGAGATGTATCCAGCGAGTATGGGTAGAATATATTGGAAGGTGACTACTCCTGTCTCTTCCATCCATAGAGCTACACCTTCAAATAAAGGTAATGAGGATAATGCTAGAAAGATTCCTCCTGCAACAACAAAAGGAATCATAAATGAAAATCCATTCATTAAATGTTTATATAATTTTGTTCGATCGTTCAAATTCATCAACTACTTTCTATTCTTCGTGATTGTATATTTCAAATGTTTGATATAACGCACCTTCGATAAGTTCTTTAGCATGATGAATACCGTAGGTAATGCTGACCTCTTTTAAAGGTTTACCAGAAAATCTCGCTTTTTCAACTCTAATGTCAGATGCTATAATAACAGCAATACTTTCTTTAATATCTTTATCTTGAAGTCTGTTTTCGACACCAATGGAACCATTGGTTTCAACAATGACTTCAACACCTAATTTTCTACCTTCTGTCTCTAATACTTCCGCTGCCATATAAGTATGTGCAATACCAGTTGGACAAGCAGTAACTGCAACAATTTTTTTCATAAGCTACTCCATTGTATAAAGAAGCACTAAAACTTCTTCTTTTGTTTTTGCTTGCATTAATGATTCTCTAAATGACTCATGCATTAATTTTCTAGATAGTAACGCGAGTACTTTAAGATGTTGATTTGCACTATCTTCAAGCATCGCAATCATAAAGAATAAATGGGCAGGTTTGCTATCTAGGGAATTGAAATCAATACCGTTTTCACTTTTTCCAAAAATAACTGAAGGAATTAGAACGTGTTTTGACTTCGCATGTGGTATCGCTATTTTCATACCTATCCCAGTTGAAACAATAGCTTCTCTTTCATAAACATCATTTAAAAAAAGTTTTACATCAGATACTCTATTTTCAATATATAAATCATTAGCAAGTTCAAATAGTACCCCATCTTTAGTTAATGATTTTAGATCCATATGAATTAAAGATAAATTGGTTAGTTCTTGAATTGTTAGCATACGATCTCCTTAATGATTACTTTTTCTAGGTATTTTACTGTGTTTTCCTTGGTCGCGAGTGTTGGTTCGAATACGGTAGCTGCACTTGCTGCAACCGCCATTTCATAGGCATTTAGAACATTATGATCCGTTTCGTATTGATAAACGAATCCTGCAACCATTGAATCTCCTGCGCCAGTAGTCAAATAGGTTTTTCCATCCATAGGGAGCGCTTGATAGACTTTATCTTTATTGATAAATATTGATCCTTCTTTACCCAATGAAATGATTAGATTCACAGCACCTTGTTCAATCATTTTTTTGCCATAGAAAATAATTTCATCTATATTATGTATTTTAGTTTCAAAATGTTCTTCAAGTTCAACGAGGTTAGGTTTAATTAATAAAGGATGATATTTGATATATTCTTGAATGTATCTTCCCGGTGTATCCATAATCACTTGAACATTATTCTTTTTACACAGTTTAGCTATTTTTTGATAAGCATTTGAAATAGAATCCAGGCTAGATCCTCCAACAATGAGCATATCATCATTGCCAAAGTTAGAAATAGTTTGAATTAACTTATCAAAATCGTTTTCTTCAATTTTTGGTCCCTGATGATTGATTTCTGTTTCCTCATTTTTTGTCTTGATTTTAACATTCATTCTAGTCTCGTGTTTTATTTGTATGATATTATAATCAATATTCTTTTTTTTAAGCTCGTCACAGATAAAATCACCTGTAAATCCACCTAAAAAAGCAATCGCTTGATTTTTAACTCCTAGGTTATTTAAAACAATCGAACAATTAATCCCTTTTCCACCAGCAACGAATGTTTTTTGATTGAACCTATTCAAATGATTTAGTTTTAAGTCATCCATCGTGATTTTATAGTCAACAGATGGATTCATAGTCAATGTATAAATCATATGTCCTCCCAATAATACTGAACATATCCATTCTATATGATTTTGACTTAAAAAAACAGGGGAATAACCCAAATTATTAAATTTGGGAAATCACCCTGCATTCTAAATGTACTCTATTTTTTAAGCAATAGTCTTTCGTTGGAAGTTACCAAATACTTGTTTAACAGGTTTCGTTACGATAAATGAGTTGGGATCGACCATTCGAACAAGACTAACTAATGTGTGGAGTTCATATGATGATATAACAACATAAATCAATGTTTTTTCATGATGCGAATACGCACCTTCAACCTTCATCAAAGTTACACCTCTATAAACTTTATTTAATATTTGATCGACAAGTTCTTGAGGATGCATGGTAATAATATCTACAGATAGAAAATGATAAGCTGTATGCATTTTATCTGTCATAATGGTTGAAATGATAATTCGAATTACTGTATAGGAAGCGATGACACCACCTGTAACAATTCCACCACCAGGACCTACTTTTCCACCAACGATTAATCCACCTAAGATGGCTATGCCTACATTCATTAACATGGAGATAAATCCTACAGATTTCCCCTTCTTGAATGAGAAATATTGTGCAAGAATATCAAGTCCGCCAGTAGATGTGCCATATCTTAATGCACCACCTCCACCAATACCAATCAAGAGTCCTCCTAAAACTGCAGCAGCTAGTGCATGCTCTGGACCAACAAGTCCCATGTTAACGACAGGAAACCAACTTATAATAAACGCTTGAAGTAAAACAGATATGATGGAATGGATGGTAAAACGATGAGAAACACCAAACCAACCTACGATAAGAATTGGAATATTAGCGATAATCACGAATAGCCCTAAAAAGTTAATCCCTAAATCAATTCCAAGCCAAACGAAAACAGAATCTCTTACAAGCTGAGCTAAACCAGGAACTCCACCTGTATATAGTGGAACCGTTGATGCTTCTAGAAACCAAGCTACGCCTATACCATAGATTATAGTAAAGACGACGACTGCAAGGAGTCGTTCAATTTCTGGCTTTACCTTTCTTTTGTAGGTATCTGAATTTAAAAATGTTGATAACTTATTCATCTCTGTCCTTTAGTATTTCTTCAAGTTTTTTGGCTTGATCATAACGCTCAAATAAAACTTCCGCTTTACCAAGTGTTTGCGCTTCATATTGTCCAAATGTTGATAATGATTCAAAACTTAAATCAGTGATACCGATTTGAGTAGCTATACGCTTTGAAGTCTCTGGAATATAAGGTTGTAATAAAACCGCTACAAATCGAATGGTTTCTAGTAAGTGATATAAGACGTGATCTAATACATCTTGTTTTTCAGGGTTCTTAAATAGAGCCCATGGTTCTGAAACATCAATATACTTATTTGCGAGTCTTGCAAGCTTAACAACTTCTTCAAGTGCATCAGCTACTTTAAGTTCATCCATAAATGAAACCATTTTTGGTAGTGCCTCTAATGATTTTTCAGAAAGGCTTAATTCAAATGGTTCGTCAAGAATGACTCTTTTGACAATACCTTCTCTATATTTATGTGCCATACCAATCGTACGATTGACAAGATTTCCAATGGTGTTTGCTAAATCAGAATTGTTTCTTTCAATTAATAATTCGAAAGTAATATTTCCGTCTTGTGAAAATGGAATTTCATGAAGTACATAGTAACGCACAGTATCAACACCAAAGTATCTGACTAAATCGTCAGTATATAGCGTATTTCCAACCGATTTACTCATTTTACTCTTATTCACCAAAACCCAAGGATGACCAAAAACTTGTTTAGGTAATTCTAGTCCTAAAGCCATTAAAATAATTGGCCAGTAAATCGTATGGAATCTTAAAATATCTTTACCAATTAGATGAACATCTGCTGGCCAATATTTTTTAAACTCTTCTGATAAACTTTGGTCTGGATGGTAATCAAGTCCAGTAATATAATTCGATAGAGCATCAATCCAAACATAGACGATATGACCCGGATTAAATTCGACAGGAATACCCCATTTAAATGAAGTTCTAGATACTGATAAATCAGGTAATGGTTCCTTAAGAAAGTTTTGAACCATTTCATTTCTTCTCGATTCTGGTTCAATAAATTCTGGATGTTCTTCAATATGTTTTAATAATCTTTCTTGATAAGGTGCGAGTTTTAGGAAATAAGCCGCTTCTTTCGTCCAAACAGGAATATCGCCATTTGGAGCTTTTCCGTCAACGATGTCTTTTTCGAGGATAAAAGCTTCTTCAGCAATAGAATACCAACCTTCATATTCTCCAAGATAAATATCTCCTTGATCATATAATTTTTTAAAGATAGCTTGAACAGACTTGATATGTCTATCATCAGTCGTGCGAACGAACTGATCATAGGAAACATTCACTTTATCATAAATTCTTTTGATTTCTGATGCGATATGATCCACATAGGTTTGTGGAGAAAGTTCGTTATTCGTCGCCTTACTTTCTATTTTTTGTCCATGTTCATCTGTTCCAGTCTGAAAGAAGACATCATAACCCTGAAGTCTTTTAAATCTTACAATCGCGTCAGCTAAAATTGCTTCGTAAACATTACCGATATGCGGGATTGCTGATGCATATGCAATTGCTGTTGTTAAATAATACGTTTTCTTTTCCATGTTTTTATCCTCCAAAAATATAAAAGTCGTCCTTTAAAAAACTCTAAGGACGACATAAGTCGCGGTACCACCTTAGTTCTAGAATAAATTCTAGCACTCTTCACCTTAACGCGGAATGACGTTTCGATCTACATATCGATCGAAAGGCTCGAAAATCATGTTCACTTTAATGTTGGGTTCGCTTGCACCAAACGCGAA
The DNA here is from genome assembly GCA_927439925.1 of uncultured Acholeplasmataceae bacterium. GTDB lineage: Bacteria > Bacillota_I > Bacilli_A > Acholeplasmatales > Acholeplasmataceae > Peloplasma. The sequence goes on from CAKMKF010000096.1 coordinate 4,821, forward strand.
CTCTCTAATGCACAATCATTTGAGTTACTCTTTTTCTCACTGCCTATGATAATAATATTATATTATAATTACTTAAAAAATCAAGCATTATTATTTGTCAATTTTTACATTTCTGTAGACTTCACTCTTTGGAATCTTTCTCAAGACTGCAACTTCTTTCATCGCATCTTTTTCAGATAGTCCTGACTTCACCAAGCGATTCACATGGCTCAAAATCGAATCATTAAAATCTGTTGAGCTATCCTGACTTCCTTCGATAATTAGAACATATTCACCTTTAGTGTTATGTTCTAGTGTAATAGCTTCCTTAAGGGTTGTGCGAATGATTGTTTCAAACGCTTTTGTGAGTTCTCGAGATAGAGTTATTTTTCTATCTCCAAAAAGATTGTAAATGAACTTTAGAGTCTTTTCGATTCGCATTGGAGATTCATAGATAACAAGCGTTTCTTTTCTCTCTTTATACGTTTCTAGTGTTCTTCTCATATCCATTTGTTTCTTAGGGAGAAATCCTATAAATGTAAAGGGTTGAATGATTAACCCTGAAACCACTAAAGCTGAAAGGATAGCACTCGCTCCAGGAATAGATACCACATGAAATCCTTCTTGAATCACTGATTGAATAATTTCATAACCAGGATCACTAATACCAGGAGTACCTGCATCAGAGATTAATGCGAAATTCTTTCCTTCTCTAAGCAATTCAATGATTTTGTTTTCTTGAGATTCTTTATTGAACTCATGATAACTCATCATTGGTTTCTTGATGTGATAACGATTTAAAAGAACAACAGATGTTCTAGTATCTTCAGCAAGTATATAATCTACTTCGCCTAATATTTCAACTGCACGATAGGTAATATCTGATAGGTTTCCTATCGGTGTTGAAACTACGTATAAAGTTGGTTTGACTTCTTTAAAGCTTTTCTGCATTAGTGCGTTACAACGCGCTTTGCACGTTCTCTTAAATCTCTTTCTGTGAAGACTAAACGCATCAATTGTGATTTCTTTGTTTGCGTAATATTAAATCTTTCTCTCATGTCCTCTAAAAAGAAATGCTCTGCAGTATTATAAAAATCATCACTCATAGCAACCTTAAGTAAATTAAGATATGCGATATTTTTTACCGTCTTATTGGCTTCTTCGAAAAACAAAATAGTTTCAGGTAAATCCTTACTTAAAGAGAAGTGATATTCTTTAACAATACCATCGCCGACTTCAGCTAGCATCATATTGAGTAGTCTTTGTTCGATTTCAGTTGGTTCTCCGTCCACAGAAACCATGTGCATCACTAAGTCTAAAAATTTGAGTTTCTCTTTTCGATTGAGTAAGCTAAGTAACATGTTTTCTACCTCCATATATATCAACCATTTCCTTGGTTAAGATATGTTTTTCAATGTATAAAATGAGTGGTTTTTCGAGTGTTATTCCTGGTTGACCATTCTTAATGGCGTGTATCAATACGTGATTTGCTTGACTGTCTAAATATGGGTGTACAAAACGTATTCGTTTCGCTTCTAATTGATATTTATTCATTACTGAAATGATTTCAGCGAAACGATCAGGTCGATGAATCACATAAAAATGACCACCAAATTTTAAGCATCTTGAAGCACTTTGAATGAGTTCATCTAGAGTAAGCATGACCTCATGACGTGCTATCGTATCCTCTTCACTCTCATTTTTGTTAGATGATTCAGTTACCTTGAAAAATGGAGGGTTAGTAATAATACAGTCCACATTTTTTATCTCTAGTTTCTTAACATCTTGATGTATGACGGAAACCTGAGATTCTAAGTGATTGAGTTTAATGTTTCGCACAGCTTGATGATATCGATCTTCTTGAATTTCGACACCAATAATCGAAGCTTTCGTTTTTTCACTCATATAAAGCATTAAAGCTCCAGCTCCAGTACCAAAATCCATTAAAACTTTGGATTTAGCAGGAACTTTAACAAAATCAGCTAAAAGAATGGTATCCAAATTGAATGCCTGTCTTCCCTTTTGTTCAATCATAAGTTGACTTCCAAGTAATGTTCTAAGCATTTACGCTTCCTTAGCAATTAAATCCTTTAGTGCAACCCATTCCATACCGCCACCATCAGGATATCTCACTCTAATCTTTTGAGCAATAATATTTAAATCAATGACATTTCCGGTTCCTTTTTCTGTTTGAACTGATTCATTCATATCAGGCATAATCTTTTTAAGTTCCGTATAAACATCATCTTCATACTTAATACAACATAATAATTTACCGCAAACACCCGAAATTTTTTGAGGATTTAGCGCGATATTCTGGTTTTTCGCCATCTTAATGGAGACAGTATCAAATTCACCAATGAATGTTGTACAACATAAGATCAAACCACAAGGTCCGATTCCACCAATCATCTTCGCAGCATCTCTTGGTCCGATTTGTCTTAATTCAATTCTAGTATGATATATTTCTGATAAATCTCTAACCAAATTTCTAAAATCAACTCTGCTTTCAGATTCGAAATAGATTAATAGTCTTTTACGGTCCAATGTATATTCTGCGCCTAAAACTTTAATTTCAAGTTCATTTTGGACAGCTAAATGTTTAGCGTTATCCAATACACCTGGTTCTAATGTTTGATTATATAAATCTTCTTTGATATCTCCATCTGTAGCTTTACGAATAATTGGTTTTAACTCTGCGGTTAAATCAGTTTCTTCGATATCCTTGAATAGATAGACAGTTCCTATTTCAATACCACGTGATGTCTCAACAACGACGCGGTCTTTTTTTTCTAGTGTTAACCCATTATAGGAAAAATAATATTTCTTTCCCGCTTCTTTAAATTGAACTAAAGCAACGTTCATGTTGTCACCTTCTTTTCTCTAGTGTGTAAATCAGATGATCCAATGCAAGATCTAAATTGATATAGTAAGACTGTTTTTCAAGCACTTCTTGAATCGCTTCAATAACTGCATTAATGTCTTTGACCTGCATCCGATCACTTTGGATAATAATTTGATCTCTTAAAAATTTATACGTAATATCCTGATGTGCTTTATAATGCACAAGATCTAAAAAGTATAAAAGTAGTAATTCTAAAAAACTTTTGAAGAAATCTCTGTCTTGGACTAAGAATCCTGACTTGTTTGCGAAATATAGTGGGAAGGATATATCTTTATTTGTCCAGTGGGTAGCTATCTCTTCAATAAAATGAATCATTTCTAAGAAATTAGGATTTTCGGCGAGAAGTGTCGCTTCATCAATATTTTTTGTGAGATAAGGAGCGAGAGTTGCTACCTTCTCTTCGACACCAAGCTTAATTAATTCCTCTTCAAGATCATGTTCATCAACACTCTTTAAATAAATGATCTGACTTCTAGATTGAATTGTGCGAAGCACGTCATCTATATTTTCAGTCAGTAGAAAACCGTAAACCGAGTGGTTTAAAGGCTCTTCCATAAACTTTAGAAGTGAGTTTGCTGCATTCATACCAATTTTCTCAATATTTTTTATGACATAGATTCTAGGTCCGCTGACTAACGCGGTCTTAGAAAATTCCGATTGTAGTAAAAGTATTTGTTCCTTTTTGATGGTTAGACCATCAGGTTCAATGACCATCAAGTTTGAAACTTTTCGTTCCTTGATTTGAAGTTTTAAGTGCGGAGACTCGGGTTTACCTTGATTTAATATCAAATAGGAAACCTCATCAATCAATTGAGATTTTCCACTACCCTTTGGTCCGCTTATCAAATATAAATGTGCGAGCCTATTTTTTAAAATGGTCTGTTTAAAAAAATAGTATGCTCTCTTCATATTTTTTCTTCTATTTTCTTAACGATTTGGTTTGTAATCTCATCAATACTTTGATTACCATCAATCGTTACGATTCTTGTAGAATACATGTTAGCTATTTCTAGATAACCTTCTCTAACCTTTTCATGAAAGTCGAAGGTCTCTTGGTCTAAACGATCGTATTTATCGCGATTCGCGATTCTTGAAATTCCTACCTTAGGATCTAAGTCGATATAGAACGTTAAATCAGGCATATTTAAAGTCGCGTAGTGATTGATTGATAAAACGAATTTATAACCTAGATTTCTAGCATATGCTTGATACGCAAGTGATGAATCAATGTAACGATCACATAAAACAATCTTATGATCTTTTAATGCTGGTATTATCACTTCATCTAAATGCTGTGCACGTGCTGCAGCTAATAAAAGAGCCTCTGTATAAGGTGTAACACCTTTATACTTAGGATTTAAGATGATATCACGGATTGCTTCTGCAATCATGCTTCCACCAGGTTCTCTAGATGTTATAACTTGATGTCTTTTTCTTAAAATGGTTGCGACGTTTTGAATTAGTGTTGTTTTTCCAGTGCCTTCTCCGCCTTCAAATGTGATAAACATGATATCCTCTCCTTTGTTAAAATTATATCATAATTAGTAATAGATTTTGACTAAAAATAAGCCTCTTGCCTCTGCTGTTTTACCTACAAGAGTTCGATCTTTTGATTCTAATAACTCTTTAATAATCGTAGATTCTTTTTTCCCGATACCTATCTGAATAAGTGTGCCCATCATAGAGCGCACCATATATTTTAGAAAACTGTTCCCATGGAAATAAAAGATGTAATGCTTTTTAGTTTCCTTGAATTCAGCTTTATAGATCGTCTTTATAGTAGGTTTTCCTTCTACATGTTGACAAAACCCTTTGAAATCATGCGTTCCAAGAAAATCGGGTAATGCATTCTTCATTTTCTCTATATCGATATTTTTAATATAGACCTCATAGTTTTTTGTAAAGGCTGATGAAGGATTCTTCGCGATAACATATTTATATATTTTTGATTTCGCACTATGTCTTGCATGAAAGTCTGGTTGAACTGCTTTTATTTTTTTGACTCTAATATCTAATGGAAGTCTATCATTAACGGCTCTAACCCAAGTTTCTGTATCAATATCAATCTTAGAGTCAAAATGAAAAACTTGTCCAAGTGCATGAACACCTTTATCTGTTCTTCCTGCACTATGTATTTTAATATCAGTTTGCGTCATCAAACGAAAAGCTTTTTCAATGACTTCTTGAATGCCTAAACCATTGGTTTGACTTTGAAAGCCTTGATAGTTTGTTCCGTCATAGCTAACAACCGCCATATATCTCATTCTAGAGACCTCGCATATAGATAATAGCCGCTAGAAATAAAGCAACAAAGATGAGTGAAAAAATATCTGCAAATCCAATTTTGTATTGATCAATTTTGGTGCGTTTCGCACCAATGACATAACCTCTGACTTCCATTGCGTTACCTAAATCTTCTGCACGCTTGAAAGAAATAACAAATACTGGAATCAATAACGATATAATTTGAATCACTTTATCCTTAAATTTAGATTCTTTGAAATCTACACCACGCGATGCTTGAGCTTTCATAATCTTTTCTGTTTCACCAAGCAATGTTGGTATATATCTTAAGGTTAAGGATAACATCATTGCGATCACATCGACAGGTACTTTAATGACCTTTAAAGGCTTTAATAAAGATTCAATGCCAAAATTTAAATCCGTAGTCATTGTTGTGAAGGTAAGTAGCGAAGTCATGATAATGACGTTCGTAATTCTAATAAAGATGAATCCGGCACGAAGCAATCCTTCATCATAAATATTTAAAGTGTAACTTGTTAGTCTTATGTATGGCAATATAGCCTGCAAAAAGAAAATCATGAACACTGCTAGAAAGAAATAAAGAATTCTAGTTTTTACATATTTTTTTGACCAGTTATAAAAGAAGATAAATAAAATAATAGCTAGTACACTGGTAACCGAAACAAACATTTCATATGATGCAAGTAGTGTTCCGGTATTCACATAAAATAATTGAATAAAGAATGTGAATGTTAGTAAAAATACAATAGGACGAAGTCCATTAATCACTTTTCGAATAGGTATTCCTGATGTAGCAGTCAATAGCATCACTGCAACAAAAATACCTGCCATCGTAATAATTGGAGTTAAGTCTGATGAAATCGGAATGATAAACGTTCCAACCAATAAAACCACTAATGATAAAAGTTTAATTCTAGGATCTAATCTATGCAACCAAGAATTCCCTGGTATATATTGACCGATTGTAATGTTATTCATGGCCTACCTCCTTTAAATAAGAAAGTAAACTCTTGAAATCGTATTTAGGAATATAAGGTATTCCAAGGTTCTTCTCTAAGTGCTTTAAAATCTTTAATGGTGTAGGAAGGTCTAGATGGAAATCAAAGAAGTTTGGGTGCTCAAAAAGCTCTTCTTTCGTCCCATCAAAGATGATTTTCCCTTCATCTAGAACAAGCACACGCTTCGCATATTCAGAAACAAGATCCATATCGTGAGAAATAAGAATAATTGTTTTATTTTCATTCTCATGAATACCTTGAAATATTTTCATTAAATCTCTTCTTCCTCTTGGATCAAGTCCACGAGTTGGTTCATCTAAAACAAGAATTTGAGGTTCCATTGCAAGAATTCCTGCAACAGCGACTCTTCTCATTTGTCCACCACTTATTCTAAATGGGGATTGTTCGTACATCGATTCATCAATACCAACGATTGTAGCAGCTCTTTTTGCTTTATCTAGTGCTTCTGCTTCGCTGGACTTGAAGTTCTTTGGTCCAAACATGATATCTTTAATAATAGTTTCTTCAAATAGTTGATATTCAGGAAACTGAAAAACAAGACCAACTTTCTGTCTTAAAAAATTTATCTTTTCTTTTCTCTTCGGTGGAAGACTTTGCCCAAATACATTGACTACACCGCTTGATGGTAGTAAAAGAGCGTTCATATGTTGAACAAGTGTTGATTTACCAGATCCGGTGTGCCCAACAATTGCAATAAACTCACCGTGATGAGAGATATCTAAATCTATATTTTTTATCGCGTCGTAATTGACCTTAAGGCCTTTGTACGCATAGCTTACATTTCTGAATTGAATTGCCATAGCGCCTCCAATACTTTCTTGTCGACTTGATCATCTTTTGAAAGTTCATTGTAAAGACTGAGTCCGAAAGGAAGCTCTAGATGAGAGGATTTGAGAAGTTCTTCTTCTGCGAATACCTTTTTAGGGGTTCCTTCTAAAATGATTTGACCATCTTTTAAAACAATTAAGTAATCACTTTGTGCAGCAAATGATAAATCATGAGTAATCGTTATAATCGTTTTCCCGAGTTCCTTGTTAAGTCTTTTAATTAACCCAACGATTTCTTCAGTTCCCTCTGGATCTAACATCGAGGTTGCTTCATCAAGAATTAAGATATCTTGTTCCATAGCTAATGCACCAGCTATAGCTACTCTTTGTTTTTGTCCACCAGATAGTTGATGTGGTTCTTTATCTAAAAATTCAGTCATCCCAACCAATTCTGCATAATGTTTAATCTTTTCTGCCATTTTGTCGTGAGGAATACATTGGTTCTCTAAACCAAAAGCAATATCATGTTTAACTGTGACACCGACAAACTGATTATCAGGATTTTGAAAAACGATACCAATCATTCTTCTAATCTTGGGAAGGTTTTGATCGTTTAACAACATATCATCAATATGTATTTCACCGAGTGTCGGAGTTAAGAGTCCAACCAAACATTTAGACAAAGTTGATTTCCCTGATCCATTATGACCTAAAATAGATACCCATGAACCTTTAGGTATCTCTAAACTTACATTCTTTAATGCTTCATCACTTGCGTTATATGAAAAGCTTAAATTGCTTACTTTAATCATCAATTTCACCTACATTTCGTACCTTAACATTATATCATGTATGATATTAATATTAAAGGTAGATGGCGATAATTGAATAAGAATTAAATATTGGGTGAAAGATTGATGAATGGCGTTATCATTTCTTAATTCCTCACATAATAAGTTAAAAGGATAGCGTTTTACGACAATTTTATTTATAATGGGTATGATATTAAATTGAGGTGAAGATAATGGTAATCAATTTTACAACAGAGAATTTCCAAAAAGAAGTGCTAGAAAGCAACGTTCCAGTCTTAGTTGAGTTCTGGGCATCTTGGTGTGGACCTTGTCAAAGAGTCGCTCCTATTCTAGAAGATTTAGATGGTGATGTTAAAGAAATGGCTAAGGTTGGCAAACTAGATGTAGATGAAGAATATGAAATTGCGGATGAGTTTGGAATCATGAGTATTCCAACATTAATTGTATTTAAAAATGGTAAAGTTCATCAATCAACAATCGGTGTTCAATCAAAGGAAACATTAAAGAAATTATTAGAGCTATGAAAAAAATAATCATTATAGGCTATGGGCCTGCAGGAATCTCTGCAGCCATCTATTTAAAAAGAGCAGGAATTGAACCACTCGTCATTGGTAAAGATTTGGGTGCGCTTGAAGGCTATACTGATTTAGTGGAAAACTTTTATGGTTTGGCTGAACCGATTCCAGGCAAGGATTTAATTCGTAACGGTATTCAGCAAGCAAAAAATCTAGGTATTGAAGTCATCACTGATTCTGTGATTTCACTTAAACTAGAGGAAGACCATTTTGTTGTAGTTACTGCATCTAAACAATACGTTTCTAAATCCGTATTACTTACAACTGGGAAAACTAGACAAACAATGACTAGACCTGGTTTTGTTAAGTATAGAGGAAAAGGTATTTCAATGTGTGCAACTTGTGACGGTTACTTCTATCGCAGAAAAAAAATAGCTATTATTGGTTGTGGTGCATATATGCAGCATGAACTAGAATACTTAAATAGACTTTCATCAGATATTACAGTATTTACAGATGGACATGAATTAACATGTGAAGTTGAAAATCCAGTAATCAAAGAAAAGATAGTTAAGTTTGTGGGCACAGAAAAGATCACCCATATTGAGACTAAAAATGGAAGCTATCCAGTCGAAGGTGTGTTTATAGCTTTAGGTACTCCGAGCAGCATTGAATTCGCAAGCCAACTTGGTGTCATAGTTGAAAAAAATAATCTTGTAGTTGACGCAGAATATCAAACCAATATCAAAGGATTATTCGCAGCCGGCGATATCATTGGTGGAAAACTACAGATTGCTAAAGCTGTTTATGATGGTATGAATGTAGCAGATTCAATCTATAAATACCTTAATGAAAAGAAGTAAAACAATATAAATCGAACAATTTTATATAATTACAAACAAAAATGTCCCGTTAATCGCTTAACGGGGCATTTTTTCGATAATTATTTGTATGTATGTCTTAAATATGCAGTAAAGACAATTAAACCTATCATGATAATCCCGAGAAGTTCTAAATATCTACCTAAGAATGTTACAATGAATAATCCGAAGAAAAGTTCGACAATAATGACACCCGTTATGGATGGGTCAAGCTTCTCCATTAACTTTGGCTTAATAAAGAGAAATACCTGAACTACTAGTTGGTAGATAGATCCGAGAAGTATCGTCCAAATAAAGATATTTCCAACAATGAAATATTCATTCTTGATGAGCGCTTCAAATCCAGTAATTGGAATAACTGCGTCTCCAAAGTGATAGTTAAATGACTTGAAGAAAAATGTCGAAATGATTAGAAATTGAACGAAAATCTGTAAGTATCTACTTTTCATTTTAGAGTTTTGAATCATCAACTGAATCTAGATATGCACGAATTGGTTTTACAATTTCTTTGACAGTTCCTTTTAAGAATGGGTTTTTAAGATTCGCAGAATCTACAAGACCTAAGAAGCTCTTTGATCCACCTAACTTACACAAAGCGAGGTATGAATCTAGTGCTTCTTTTCTATTTTCTTGATGCTTAATCCAATATTGGAATGCACAAACTTGTGCGAGTGTGTAATCAATATAATAGAAAGGTGCTTGAAAGATATGACCTTGTCTAAACCAGAATGTTCCCTTTTCTAAGAAGGCATCATCACCGTAATCCTTAAATGGCATATACTTCTTCTCTAGTTTTCTCCAAGTAGCTTTTCTCTCTGCTGGAGTCATTTCAGGTTTATCATAGATATGGTGTTGGAAGTCATCTACAAGAACTCCGTAAGGTAGAAATGATACAGCACTTGCTAAATGATTAAATTTATATTTAGCTGTATCCTCTAGGAAGAACTGGTCAATCCATGGCCAAGCTAGAAATTCCATACTCATTGAGTGAATTTCTGCAGCTTCCATGGTTGGCCAACGATAGTCAGGAATTAAATCTCTTGATTGATAAACTTGAAATGCATGTCCTGCTTCGTGTGTTAAAACGTCGACATCGTGTGAAGTCCCATTGAAGTTAGCAAAGATAAATGGTGCTTTATAATCTGGAAGATATGTGCAATATCCACCAGCTTGTTTACCTGGTTTTGAATCAAGTTCAAGTAATTCACGATCAAGCATAAAGTTAAAGAATTCTGAGGTTTCAGGTGACATTTCATTATACATCTTAGTCGCTCTTTCAACCTGCCATGCACGGTCACCCTTAGGTGTAGGGTTACCTGATAAGAAAGATAACGCAAGGTCATAAGACTTTGGATTTTCAATTCCTAAACGAACCGCTTTTCTTTCTGTTAATTCTGAAACAAGTGGAACGATATCTGAATAAATTTGATCTCTATATGTCTTTACATCGGTTGCATTATAATCAGTTCTACCAAAACGGTCATAACCTAATTGCACAAAGTTTTCGTAACCCAGCTTCTTAGCAATACTGTGTCTAGTCTTAACCATTTCATCATAGATACGATCAAATTGTTCTTCATTCTTACTAAAGAAATCTGATACAGCAAGCTGTGCTTGATGTCTAGTTTCTCTTTCCTTACTTTGAATAAATGGTGCCATTTGAGATAGATTATAAGTACCACCTTGGAATTCAATCTTAGCAGATGCGATTAATTTCCCGTATTCAGTGCCAAGTTTATTTTCCTTTTGAAGATCACCAATAATTTCTGGTTTAAAAGTCTTTTGAGCGAGCTCACCACGTAAGAAAATGAGTTTGCCGTACTTCTCTTCTAAACCCGCTCTATTCTTTGAAGCTAAAGCTTTCATGAATAGTTCTTGTTCATACTGCTGAAGCACTGGACGGTTTTCATCAAAGAATTCCTGTTCCTTTTCATAGAACTCATTGGTTGTGTCCACAGAGTTTCTAATCGCAACTAAAGTTCCCATTGTATTGAGTTTATCAAAGATTGCAAAAAGATTATCAATCGCCTGTATTTCTGTTTTTAAATCATGTCCTGCATTGATTAAAGCTATTTCTTTTTCTAAATCCTTTTTAGCTTGTTCAATATCAGGTCTTTCATACTTAAATTCATTGAATTTCATGATTGTTATACCTCTTTTCCTAAGACTAATTATACTATCTTTTGGTTGACCTTTCAACCAAAAAAATATGGAGTAAAAAATTAAACATCTTAATTATGCCTTCATTCTATTGAATAATAGGGTTGATTTATTTTTAACAACATAAATAAATGGAACTGCAAAAACTCCATTCAAGAATGTCATCAGTAACATCATAAGTGATAAACTCATATGAGGGTTTAGAAAATAATAGAATATTCCATTTAGAGCCATCAATCCAAATGCACCAAAGATTGCTAACATCGCTCCAGCGCTTTGTTTGATTACTTCTACTTCATTCGTAAAATCAAATTTTGGTACCCATAGATTAATTGCTGCATCCATCGTAGAAATTAATATCCCAAATGTGATTACCAATAGAATAAGCGATAGTTGATTGACAATGTCTATTCGAAGCGAGAATCCAAATAACAATATGCTAATTACCGCAATTGGAATAATGAGTAATAGGTTAAATAATATTTTGGAAAACATAACTGTTTCTGCTTTAATGGGGAGGCTTTTTATTACCCAAAAGTTCTTTCCTTCTAGGGATAGACTGATTGCTGATGTATAGGTCATGGCAACGCTAAATCCAACAAGCGCCATAATCAATATCTCAACATCCAAACCGGCACCAACCATTTCACCTAAAAAACCTTCTATTTGCGAAGTGTAGAACAAACTAGCTACTGAAAGTACGGTTAATAATACAGGTCCTAATCCAGCGTTGACTGCATATAAAGTTATACTGAAATACTTTTTAAATTCTTTTTGAACCAAAGCTGTAACAATCGAACGCTCTTGATATGTAACTGCTTTACCATTCTTCTTGATATTCGCTCTAATACCTCTTTGATTGGTTCTTTGAACATAACCATTGATGAAGTAAACGAATAGGAAAAACAAAATTCCATTCGCACCAACAAGATATAAAAGATGAACTATGTTTTGATCATGCACTGCATTCATAAACCATTCAAATGGTGGATATGCATTAGAAATTCCAGAAAACAAATCTATTTGCCCGGTAAGTGGATTCGTTTCAACATCATTCATCGAGAATGATACCATAAAGATTCCAAGGAAAATTACAAACATTAAAATGATATTAATTATCTTTGATCTTCTAAACTTAGCAGTAATCATAGCAATGAGTAACGATATAAATGACATTACTAATACTGGAACGAGTGGAAGAAAAATGAATCCCACTAAGTAGAATAAGAATCCTAATATTGAAAATCCGTTCCAGTAGAAATACGAAAACACTATAGGCAGGGTAAATACGAAGCTCGATGCATAAAGTATCAATAGTAATACAGTCATTTTTGCCCATAAAATAGTTCTAGGATGTATTGGCAATGGCGCAGTTATATCATAATCCTTATAGTAAAATATAGAACCACTAGCTCTAAATAGCACGATTATTATGGACAAACTGAGTGAGTATATAGTTAAAAAACTTAATAGGATTTTAGTTTGTCCCATTTGATCTAGGATTTTTCCTAAATCAAAAAACATGTAACCTATTGCACCTATAAATACTACTAAAGAATAAATAATAGCAAGTCCTATAAGAATTGCTTTTACTTTAGACTTTTTTAAATCAAATCCCAATAGTCGCTTGAGAGAAAAACTTTCTTTAAGATATAGCTTAACTAATGTATTATACATTATGACTCACTTGCTATTTCCATAAATATATTTTCAAGCGACTGATTTGCAATAATATCTTGCGTATTTCCTTGTGCTACAATCTTTCCATGCTTAATAATAGCGACCTTATTACATAATTTTTCCACAACCTCTAGGACATGTGTAGAAAAGAATATTGCTGTACCGGCATCACACATTTCCTTGAATATTTCTTTAAGCTGAAAGCTAGCTTTTGGGTCTAATCCAACAAAAGGTTCATCCAACAACATCAACTTAGGCTTATGAATTAATGCTGAGATGATGACTAGTTTTTGTTTCATTCCGTGTGAATAAGATGAAATCGGATTATGAAGTACATCCAATATATTGAATAAAGTTGCGTACCGATCAATCTCTCTTTTTCTCATTTCAACATCAATCTTGAATACATCCGCAATAAATTCAAGATACTGTAATCCAGTAAGTGATTCATAAATATCCGGATTATCCGGTATATATGCAATTAACTTTTTGACTTCTATCGGGTTTTTTTGAACAGAGTATTCATCTACTAAAATTTCACCTGAATCAAAATTAATGATTCCAGCAATTGATTTTAGCAATGTCGTTTTCCCCGCTCCATTGTGACCTACGAAACCATAAATATCCCCTTTTTCAATAGTAAGAGTGACAGAATCACAAGCTTTCTTGACTCCATCGTAGCTTTTCGAAACATTCTTGATTTGTAACATAGTTATTCTCCTTCAATATGAATTGTCGTTATTAATCTTATTTTACACCAATCAGTAATAATTTATAAAAAATATTGCGATTGATGTCCAAATAGTGGACATCAAAAGTATATAGGTCTATAATAGAAATAAACAAAAAAACATACGGAGGGTATGAAATGAAAAATAGTTCTGATTTTAGAGCATTAGCACGCGCTCAATTAAAACCTCGCCTTTGGTGGGTTGTTCTCGTGGTCTTTATAGTTGCTGCACTTCCAGGTGCAACCTCAATGGCTGCAGTTGGATTTGTACTTGCTGGTCCACTTCTAGTTGGTCAATCTTATTATCTTTTAGATATTATTGAGAATGACGCTAAAGGTGATCGTCTTGAATGGTTATTTGAAGGTTTCAAAAAGAGTTTCTTAAATTCTTTCTTGGCTTGGTTATTGTCATCAATCTTTGTCTTCTTATGGTCACTACTTTTAATCATTCCTGGTATCATTAAATCATTAGCTTATAGCATGGCACCATATATCATCGCTGAAGAACCTGATATTGACGCTCTTGCTGCTATTCAAAAAAGCCAAGACATGATGAGAGGAAATAAAATGAGATTATTCTCATTATACTTAAGCTTTATTGGGTGGTTTATACTTTCGATACTTACATTTGGTATTGGGTTCATCTTCTTATTGCCTTATGTTCAAATGAGTGTTGCTAACTTCTATCTAGATATTCGTGGAAAGAAAGTTGTCGTTGCTCAAATCGTAGAATAACGCTTTTTAAATAAACAAATGGCCAAGTCAAACTTGGCCATTTTTCTTTACCAGAGGTAGTGCACTGGATTTTTTATGTATGTATTATAAATGTTTTCTACTGCTTCCATTTGTTTTTGGGTTAATGGTGGTAGCTCTGATGCTTTCACATTTTCTAGTATTTGTTCTGGTTTCGATGCGCCAGGGATAATTGTAGATACTGCATCAAACATAAGGATCCAACGTAGGGCAATCGCTGCAATGTTTTCAGTGTTAAACACTTTTTTTAACTCTTTGACAGCTTTTAATCCCAAATGATAATCTACACCAGAAAACGTTTCTCCCTTATCGAATTTTTCGCCATTTCGATTGTAGGTTCGATGATCGTTTTCTCCAAATGAAGTTCTTGCATGATATTTACCTGTGAGTAGCCCACTTGCTAGTGGCACTCTAACAATAACGCCAACATTTCTTTTTTTCGCCATATCAAAGAATAACTCTGCTGGTTTCAAACGAAACATATTGAAAATAATCTCAATAGCTTCTACGCCTTTATAGTCTAAAGCTTTTAAGCCTTCCTCAATACGTTCAACACTGACTCCGTAATGTTTAATCAATCCACTACTCTTGAACTCATCCATCCATAAAAATGCTTCTGGCATGTAATATAAGTCTGTTGGTGGACAATGCAGTAAAACCATATCAAGTGCATCTTGATCTAAATTTTTCCTTGAATCGTTGATGTATTTGAGTAGAGCTTCTTTCGTATAAAACTCTTTTGCTTGTTTAGGAAGTTTTCTACCTACTTTTGTTATAACAAATGGTTTGTCTTTTAAAGGTTTAATGTGTTCTCCAATTAAACGCTCACTCAATCCACCTTGATAAACATCAGCGGTGTCAAAACAATTGATACCTGCATCAATAGCAGATTTTAAGGTCTCATGAGCTACATCTTTATTTACGGGATCGCCCCATTTTGAACCTAACTGCCAAGTGCCTAAAGATACCTCAGACACATTAATTCCAGTACTTCCAAATTGTCTGTATTTCATGTTTCCACCTTCTTTCACTAGACTAAATATTGTGATTCCTTTTTGAACTCAACATAAAGTATTTCATAGGATATGACTTCAATGGTTTGAAACATACTTGGAAAGTCTATTTCAATCGTATAAGTTTCATCATTTGTTGCAGTCACAGTGATAGGTCCCCATAGTTTTTCAGCGAATTCTGGATGATCAATAAATGGATTTCTATTATTTTGATAACTAAAGATGACTTCATTTCTATTTCTTTCGAAATCATCGACTGGATCTTGTAGATGCCATTGTAGCAATGTATCTAGTTTACCCATTTGATATGTTGCAGGATATGAATTGACGAGATTTAAATTCCCATAAGCTACATGCATGTAAAATAAGATTCTTGCGATATCTCCTTTAACCTCATCTCTAGGGCTATAGGAAAGATTGTTTGTTACGTTATCAAAATATTTATTGCTTCTACTTGAATTTTCAGCAGGATTTGCAGGTTTTAAGTTTTGTAAATCTGAAGCTGCATTTGCTGTACTATTTTCAGCACTTACACCTAAAAGTGATTGTGGCCATACATGTTCTCTATTCCATGTTGATCCACCATCCCAGGTTCCAGATACTGAAGTTCCTAGATAGACAAGAATTAAGTTATTTGGATTGTTTGGGTCTCTATCTGAGTCATCTAAAGCATATCTTGCTGTTCCATAATCAACGAGTGTTTTTCCATCGCTAACTGTCATTCTAAGGAATGTTCTTAGATTGACTCCAGTTAAACCATCAGCGCCTTCATAATATCCTTCATAAGTATATCCATCATCTAATCTCCAAATTGCATAGAATGTCATATCCTTAGAGATGGTATAAGGGAATGCAAACGGAGTTGTTCCACTAACGGTTGTTGACCAACCGACAAGCACATAACCTTCTTTTGTTGGTTCAGTAACATTATCTAATGTTTTACCAAATCTATACGCATCAGAAGAAAATTCTACATCTTCTGAAATAAATGTGATGTTGTATAAGTTTCTTTCATAATAGACTTTTAATACAAGTGAATTGTCTTCTAAAATAATACCCGATAATACGCTTTGTTCGGTATCAATTGAATATCCTGTGACTTCATTTGTAACATCAACTTCTGTTCCAACTTCGTCATTTAACTCATCAGTGCTTGTTAATGTATACGCATCATCTTCTATATTTTGATAGTAGTATTCCACTTCATAATCAGCAAGAACTAAAACATCGAGTTTTGCGATCAGCTTAATATTATCCGTAATCGGTGTGTCAAAATCAAATTCATTTTCGTTATCATCCGCAGTAAACCAGCCTTTAAAACTGTAACCAGTAACTACTGGATCAGCAATCGGCTCTACTGTTTCACCTTCTTTAACCTTGATAGACCCATAGTTTGCTTCATCAACTTCAAATGTGACGTCAAAATATTGGAAAAGTCCTTTGACCATAATATAAATGTTTTTCTCTTTAGTCTCACCATTTAAAGTGACACTGAGTGTTAGAATAACTTCTGTTGTTTCTTCGGGTCTATTGACTGTTCCAAACTCATCTAAGATAGATGGAGTATCAGATGACCAAGTTAATACAGCTTTTGGATTTAGATCTGTGCTTGAAGGAAGTGTTACATGTGTAGTGACTGAAAATACATCGTCGCCTTCCGTGTAGATTACATCCACTCGATCAAGTACTCGATCAATAGTATAGTTTGAGCTTACTTCGCAAGAAATAAGTACGGTCGAAAATAGAATAATACTTATAAAAAATAATAGTTTTTTCATGAAATTCCTCTTTCCAATTTTTAAGGTGCATATCTATTTTAGTACGCTTTGTTATAAATAACAAGTTATATTATCATTTGTTTTCAATAAATTGAAGATATATCTCATTTTTTATAAAAAAACAGGACAAATGAAAGTCCTGTTTTCATCATATTCAATTAACTTCCGGCAGATTCATAATGTTTAAGTCCCTTTTTCCATACAAATAGACCTAGAAATACCAAGACACTCGTGACTGATATTAGATAACCAATAACATTGAAATAGCTAATCTGATTTAGCAAATATAATGCGGGATAGTATGAAATAAGTGCGAATGGGATGATAAAAGTCATAAGCAATCTTATAAACCTAGGATAAATTAAGATTGGATACTTCGTAAAATCTGAGATATTATACGTTATTTGCATTAAAGGGTATGAGTTCTTAAGCCAAAAAGATGTTGAAGCTGTTAAAAGTTTTAGTGAAGTATATACCAATGTTCCTATGACAACTATTGAAAGCAGTCCTGAAATGTTTCCCAAGGTTGCAGTAAAATTCAATCTTCCAAGAGTAACAATCAATAGAGCAACACCCAAAAATATTTCACCGAAAGCGTCCGGTTGAAACCGTTCAATAATGAATTGATATAATGTATTGATTGGTCGAAGTAAATATCTATCCATCGAACCTTGTCTAACTGTTCTTGGCAGCAACCATAAATTATCGAATAATAGATGGTCAATTCCTCTAGGAAGTAAGGATATCGCATACATCAACAAAATTTCATTAATTGAAAATCCAGCTAATGCATTTATATTTTGGAATATAATAAATAGAAATAATAATCCTGCCGCTTGCGTGAAAATAAACGCGAACATCCCAATCAAAAAATCAATTCTATATTCCATCAATCTTTTCAAATATTGTTTCAAAAAGATGCCATATATTTTTAGAAATCTCATGGGTTACCCTCCGAAAACAACCATCTTTTTGATGGAAGATTTATATACAAAATGGTTAATGATTTTAAATCCAATAACCCAACATGCAAGTACTGCTAATCCAGTCAATGCATCAGACATAGAAACTTTATCCAATAAAATCAGAGGCGGATAACTAATAAATCTAAAAGGCATGTACAATACGATATTTAAAAGATATTGTGGGTAAAAGGAAAGTGGAATCAATTGACCTGACATAACTCTTGTGAACACACTCATAAAGATAACTAACCCAAACTCATTTGAAGTATGGATTACAAGCGTTCCAAAGAAAAATGAAAACTCAAACATCATGAGTAATATAAGAGGGATATAAAGAATTGCTACTAAAACTTCAATGATTGTAACTGTCCAAGCTATATTAAAAATAAAAGTAAGAACAATTCCCGTGATGATGACTATCGGAGTTAATAGTAATAACACACCCATTGCTCTACCAAGAATTTCAGTAAATAATCTGGCTTTATAAGATATTGGTTTCACTAAATATAAACTGATTCTTCCTTCTTTAATCTCCTCAGACATTGCGAAAACTGCATCAACTTCCGTGAATACATAAAATAAATTCGTAAGTAAAAAATAGATAAGCATTTCATTAAATGTAAATCCACTGATGACATCGTTAAACTGATAAACAGATTTCCAAAGGAATATCATCATGACAAACTGAAAAACATCGACTAACATCCATAGCCAGATAGTTCCTCTATAGATAAACATGTTCATCATGGATGCCCTAAAAAAGGGCATATATTTTTTGACCTTATTCATTATAATCCCTGTTTATATATTGCCTTAATAATGTTTTCTAGGTGATCATCTGATATATCAATATCTAATACATCAGACTGACTTAAAACATGATAGGTAATATCCTTAATCGCTAACTTTAGTTTATTAAATACAAATGTGATTTTATTTTCATCAATCAATGATGTTAAATCTGGATCAATCTTTTTAAACTTGTCGATATCTATTAACTCAGCATCTGCTTTCGTTTTTAGCGTAAAAGTGATAATTTTTTTTGACCCAAATTTTTCCTTTATTAAATTTAAGTTACCATCATAAATAATTTTTCCCTGGTCTATTAGAAGTATTCTATTGCATAATTCCTCAATATCACTTAAGTCATGAGTTGTCAAAATAACCGTTGTGTTATATTTTTTATTTACATCTAAAATTGTTTTTCTAATATTTTCTTTTGCGATTACATCTAAACCAATAGTTGGTTCATCTAGAAATAAAAGTTTAGGATTGTGCAGAAGACTAGCTACAATATCTGCTTTCATACGTTGACCTAAAGATAGTTGTCTAACAGGTTGTTTTAAGAACTCATTTAATCCGAATAATTCATTAAAGTAACTCATACGTTCTTTAAAATCTTCGTCTGAAATCTGATAGATTTCTTTTAGAACTGTATAAGATTCATTTAAAGGTAAGTCCCACCATAACTGTGTGCGTTGTCCAAAAACAACGCCAATTTTTTTAGCATTTTGAGTTCTTTTTTGATAAGGAACTAATCCATCAACAACTACAGTCCCACTTGTTGGCGTGAGAATTCCAGTTAGCACTTTAATCGTTGTAGATTTTCCAGCACCATTGGGTCCAATATATCCAACAATTTCTCCTTGGTTTATGCTAAAAGAGACGTCATCAACAGCTTTTTTAATTATTTTTTTGGCGTTGAAAAAACTCTTTAGTACGCCCTTTAAACCTGATTCTTTTTCATATATCGTGAAATTCTTACATAAATTTTCTACCTTGATGATTTCCATGTTGTAACCTCTTCTTATTCATACATTATCAATCCCTATTATATCACTTGCTTGATTAAGAAAAATCATTTTAAAATAAAATACTAGAAAGCGTGGATAAAATGCATAAAAAAAACAAGCCTAGGCTTGTTTGATTTATTATTAAACGAATTCAATGATTGCCATTGGGGCTGCGTCGCCTTTTCTTGGCACTGTTTTGATAATTCTAGTGTAGCCGCCATTTCTTTCTTGGTAACGTGGTCCTAGTTCAGAAAAAAGTTTTTGAAGCGCATTTTGCCCTTCTTTAACATCTTCAAAGCGTACTGTTTCAGCAGCTTGTCTTCTTGCACTTAGAGAACCATCCTTAGCCAAAGTGATCATCTTGTCAGCTAGTTTCTTTAATTCTTTTGCTTTTGCTTCGGTCGTAGTGATACGTTCGTATATGATGATATCAGTTACAAGATCACGAAGTAAAGCTTTTCTTTGATCGCTGTTGCGTCTCAATCTACTATAAGCCATGATTGTGGGGTGTGGATATATCCGTCATCCAAACAACACGAGGACTGACAGACTCCAAGGCGGTGAGATTTCTCTCCGTCGTCGTTATACACTTGCTCATCAGAATTCTGTTCAGGTGAAATGGTTTTCTGGATGGGATTTCTCGACAGATTTAATGCTCTCAAATCAATTTATGAAGTAAAACCTGATGAGAGCATAAAAGCACCTGATTCGGCTACGATAGCCGAAAAGAACATCTATG
>CAKMKF010000097.1 GCA_927439925.1 uncultured Acholeplasmataceae bacterium
TTTAGTATGAAGTGCTGAAACCATACAACGAATACGTCCCTTACCTATTATGGTTGGTGAAGAATCAAAAACAGTTGAGTTTTCTAAAGCACTTCTCACCCGTGGTGTCTACGTCTCAGGTATCGCATTCGTTCCTATTAAAGAATATCTAGCTTCAGGATAGATTGCAACGATATTTTTTAAGGTTTCCAAACTGTATTTAATTTGTTTGAATAATTTAGTATCGTTAGTGAACTTTCTTTTACAAATTGCACCAACGTTTCTAAGCAGCCATTCTCTTTTAATAAAGCCATCAATTGCTACTATATAATTTGCTCTTCTAGGAAATATTGCAGCAGTTGTTACCTTAAAATCGATGAATGCATGATGGGTAGCTAATAGACTATAAGGAGGTTTAAGTCCTTTCATACCTACTTTATTCACTTTCAACTTTCTTCTCCAAACTGTAGGAAAGCTTAAAAGGTATGCCAACGGAGTCAAAAAAAATCTTTCTTTAACAGGCTTTTTGTCTAGATCAAAGCGTTTGATTTCTTGCATGAAAATACCTCTTTTTTGTTATCACTCTATAACTCATTATAGCATGTTATTTGATGCAAAAACCAATTATCAATCTATTCTACAAACACGACTTTATTCTTTCCTTCATGTTTAGCTGAATACATCGCTAGATCTGCTCTATGAATCGCATCCATATGCTTTTCTTTCTTTCTCATCAAGGTTGCTCCAATCGATACAGATAAATCAAATTTATAGTTTTGCATTCTAGGTCTACTTTGCGAAATCATGACACGTAGGAATTCAGCAGTTTCAGCTAAACTTTCTTTTGTCGCATTATGAATAAAAACCACAAGTTCTTCTCCACCAAATCTTATGGCTAAATCATTGGCTTGAATATTAGATTTAATCGTTTTTGATACAGCTATTAAGACATCATCACCAAATAAGTGACCAAACTTGTCATTAATATCTTTAAAGTTATCGATATCCATAAAGAGAACACCATAACTTTTTGTTTTTTGTTTATTGATTAAATTAGATACTTCATCTAAAAGGAATCCTTTATTGAATAAACCTGTCAATCTATCTACTAAAAGGAGTTTATTTTTGATTGAGATTTCTTCTTGCATTAAATTTTTTTGTGTCTCATCTGTAAAAACCTCAATTGCACCAACGACTACACCATCTTCTACATAAGGGATTGCTCTGACATGAACTTTAACGCGGTGTCCTAATTTATGATGAAGATAAACCATGTGATCTTTCACTTTGTTTTCTTGAATCGCATCCACTAACGGACATCCAGATACACACAAATTCTTTCCATAAACATCAACATGGTTTAATATGTTGTCATAACAAAAGAAACCTTGAGTTTCTCCTTTGGAAAAACCAGATATATCAGATGCCTCTGGATTAAAATAGAGAATCTTTCTTTTTTCATCGACTATATAAACTGCTTCATGAAAATTTTCAAATAATGTAGTTAATTGTTCTAGATGTTTCATGGGTTCTCCTTATTATTAGAAAAAAAGGGTCTAGGACCCTTTATCTATGTGTTTTGATTATGCAGCATAGAAATTATGAATCCATCCTTTTTATGTATAATCAAATATTAACATATATATTTCGGTTTTCATTCATTTTTATGATAAAAACTCATTTTCTATTCAAAACTAAACAATATTCATCTCTTTTGCTGTTTGATAAATAATAGATACTGCTTCATCTAATTGTTTTTTAGTATGAAGTGCTGAAACCATACAACGAATACGTCCCTTACCTTTTTGAACAGTAGGAAATACGATACCTGAGACGTAGACACCACGGGTGAGAAGTGCTTTAGAAAACTCAACTGTTTTTGATTCTTCACCAACCATAATAGGTGTAATTGGAGTCTCACTATGACCAATATCAAAACCTAGAGCTGTTAATTTATTCTTAAAGTATTTCGCATTGTCCCATAGTTTATCTGTATACTCTGTTGACTCTTCTAACATCTTGAATGCTTCAATAATTGCTGCTGCTGCACTAGGCATCATCGCTGTAGAGAATAACAAAGGTCTACCTCTATGCAGTAACCACTCTCTAGATGCATTAGAGCCACAAACATAACCACCTACAACACCAATTGCCTTCGATAAAGTTCCGATAATGAAATCGACTTGACCGTGTAAATTAAAATG
Source organism: uncultured Acholeplasmataceae bacterium (assembly GCA_927439925.1). Taxonomy (GTDB): domain Bacteria; phylum Bacillota_I; class Bacilli_A; order Acholeplasmatales; family Acholeplasmataceae; genus Peloplasma. Next base: position 2,184 of record CAKMKF010000097.1, read on the forward strand.
GTCAACAGTTCCTCTTCCAGATTTACCTAGTACTCCTGAACCGTGTGCATCATCTACATAAGTCATTGCCTTATATTTTTTAGCAAGTTTAACAATTTCTGGAAGCTTAGCGATATCACCATCCATGGAGAATACTCCATCTGTGATAATCAAAACTTCCTTATATTGATCTCTTTTTTCTTTTAATATATTTTCTAGTCCAACCATATCCGAATGTTTATATACTGCTCTTGCTGCTTTTGATAGACGAACACCATCAATAATAGATGCGTGATTGAGTTCATCTGATATGATTAAATCTTTTTCATCGGTGATTGCTTGAATCACTCCGGCATTGCATGCAAAACCAGATTGAAATACAACTGCAGCCTCTTCATGTTTGAATTTCGCAATCACTTGATCAAGTTCTTCATGAATATCCATATTACCAACAATTGTACGAACTGCTCCAGCACCCACACCATATTTTTCAATAGCATCGATAGCTGCTTTTTTAAGTCTAGGGTGACTCGCAAAACCTAAATAATTATTGGATGATAAGTTGATAACATCCTTGCCATTTAGCTTAATAACTGCTTCACAAGGTCCTTCATTAATTGGTAACTTGCGGTAAACTCCAAGTTCTTTCAGTTCATTAATCTTTTCATCTAGATGTGACATAACTTCCTCCTTAATTATGGGATAAGTACAACCTTACCACTATTTCCTGATATCATGACTGCCATTGCTTCTTCCATTTTTTCTAGTGGGAATGTATGCGTAACAATCTTTTCTAAATCAAGTTTTCCACTTTGGACCATTAAGGTCACTTGGTCCCAAGTACTAAACATTAATCTTCCAACAACACCATAAATACTGATACCCTTAAAAACTACATCATTGGATAAATCTATTTCTACATTCGATGGAACGATACCAAGAAGTGACATCTTTCCACCAGGTTTAATATATTTAAATGATTGTTCAATCGCTATTTTATTACCTGAAAATTCAGTGACAACATCGACACCTTTACCATCTGTTTCTTCCATCACTCTTTTAATAACATCTTCTTTTAATGGATTAATGACTACATGTGCACCTAATTCTTTAGCAAGATTTATTCTATATTCATTGACTTCAATTGCGATAATCCTTCTTGAACCAACTGCTTTCGCAATATTAACTCCCATTAAACCAATCGGTCCACATCCAACAACTGCCACTGTTTTATCGACGATATCAAAATGCATCATGGTATGCATAGCATTTCCAAGAGGTTCTTGAATCGATAGATACTTTGGATCGATATTTGAATTATTCACGATTAAGTTATGTGCTGGCATTCTAGCGAATTCAGCAAAACAACCATCAGTGTCTACACCAATAATTTTTGTGTTTTCACAAATGTGGTATTCACCACGTTTACAAAACTCACAAGTATGACATACGATATGTGTTTCTGCCGACACAACATCGCCTTCTCTAACTGTTGTAACATCACTACCAACTGCTAAAACCTTCCCACAAAACTCATGTCCTACAGTAAGTGGAGGTTTGATTCTACCCTGACTCCATTTATCCCATTTGTAAATATGAACGTCTGTTCCACAAATTGACGTGGCTAAAATTTGAATGAAAACCTCATCCGATTTTAGCTCATTAGGAATCTTCTTCTTCGTCTTTTTAAATCCAGGGTCGCGCGTTTCCTTAATGAAAGCGGTCATTTCCATTGTTTTAATTTCTCCTTATATTTGCATCGTTACTTTAATTCCATTATACGCTTTTTAAATGACTAATTTCCAGTGAAATCGAAAATAATTTTAATATTTATCTTGTGCGATACGCAAAAATGCTGCACCGTAATGATCGAGCTTAAATAAGTAATTCTTGTTTTGATAATAAAATGCAAAATCTCTTCTAATGGTAATTGTAGGATTTGATATTTGATTTAAAG
>CAKMKF010000098.1 GCA_927439925.1 uncultured Acholeplasmataceae bacterium
AATCCTGATATGATTTATCAAATCGTGAGTGAGATTGTCAAAAAAGTGAAGAAACCAGTCACTGTAAAAATATAATTAGAACAATACCACCAATGAGTACACTCATTCAAGAAGGAAAAACACCGGAAGAAATATTGAATATATTGGCTCAGGGAACTGAACAAATATTAAAGAGATCTGATATTAGCTATACCTGTAATTGTTCTAAAGATGGCTTTATCAAGTCTTTATCTGCTTTAGATGAAGATACACTTCACGAGATAATCCATGAAGATGGACAAGCTGAAATTGAATGTCATTTTTGTGGAAAGAAATATTTATTCTCTAAGGAAGAATTAAAACAAATTCAAGTCAATCGAAAGAAAAAATAAAAGAGGGAAATGAATTCCTCTTTTTTCATAAATAACTATTATCGATTAATCTTGGAAAATTTATACCATCAAAAATCCAAATATCTGTATTCCATAATAGATTTGTAGTTATAAAGGTTTGTGATTTCAAGTTAGCTTCTGTTGTTGTTGTACCTATTGTGTTACTTGCTCCAGTTACACTTTGTGTTATCAATCGGTAACTAGATACAGCATCCCCAAGTCCATTCAATCCGCCAACGAACCATGTATTCGTTGTTTTTCCAGCCGTTACATAAGTTACATTTCCTGTAGCAAAACTGTATTTCACCCCACCTGAAACTGTATTATGTCCAACAAGTCCACCAGCATAAGCTGTTGCGTTTCCTCTTGAATTACCATTTGCAGATGCAGTTGCACTAGCACTCACAGTACCATTTGAATATGTATTCGTGATTCCATCAACTACATTATTTATTCCTACGAGCCCACCAGCATAAGCAAATGCGTTCGAGGTTTTATTTCCTCCTTGAACAGCAACGCTTATTGACGATGAAACGTTAACATTAGCATGACTATTTGATATAATTCCTGAGTTTGTTCCTACCAAACCACCAGCATATGAGTAATGAGTTGCAATACTGAGTGCACTATCAATGATAGAAGATAATGTAACCGATCCATTAACATATGATTTTGTAATGGATCCAGTGTTTTCACCTGCTATACCACCAGAAAATTGATCAATAATTGATGAAACATTGATTGTTAATCCGTTAATACTCACTTCTGCTATGACTCCAGAATTTCTAGCAAATAACCCAATATATGTTTGACTTATTGTAATACTAACATTAGATATCAAGTATCCGTTCCCTAAGAAGTTACCGCTAAATATACCTGATGCACCGCCAATAGGCGTAAAAGGTACATTATTTAAATCGATATCTGAGACCATTATATAATTACCAGATAAAGGATATCCTGTTGTCCCTATTTCAGCAAGAGTGATGTATTCATTTTCACCATTTTGTGAGACTCCTATGTAACCAGGTGGCACTAATCCCCATGAACCTATCGCTACAGAAGCTGTACCTACTTCACTATCACCTTGAACAGATGATGCCCAAAAAGCAAAAGAAACCCCTATATTAAAAAGGAAAGTGAAAGATAATATACTCATAATTATTAATTTATAATAGCCAGACTTCATTCATTAACAACCCACAATTCATCAATTGAAAATGCACTTCATAACATTAAATTCATAAGTGCACACATTTATAAATTATATATAGTTTTATCGAAAATTCAAATAAATTGCTTGAAAGAATGCATCGGCTAAATTTCTCTTAATACTCTACCATTTTTAAATAGAAAAAAGTATTTAGTTCGTGTACCAAATACTTTTCTTAATTCAATAAATTAAATCTATTATAAATCCCCACTCATAATTCTATCCGTTAAATCTGAAGTGATTTGTTGATAGAATTTCGCATCAATCTTATACTTCCATCTATATATCAAATATGAGAAAAGAATTAATAGAAGTGGAATGATAATCATCGATAGTCTAAGTCCAATCAACATCTCCGGTGAAACATTGGATGCTATTAATGCTCTAGCTTGTTCTGTTGTTAAATTAGGATTATCCTTTTTAGCTTGTGTAAGTGGCTGAATAACCCCACTATTTAATCCAGATGCTGCTAACGTTAAGGTCACTACAAATGTTTGAACTGCTGTAGCTAGTTTTGTTACAAATGGATTGATCGCGAACACAACACTTTCATTTCTAGTCCCTAACTTCCACTGACCGTATTCAATCGTGTCTGCTAGCATAACAAGCACTAAGACTTGAATAAATCCTTGACCACTAAATAAAACTAAACCAGCTAACCCAATAAATAACATGTTCATCGGAAGAATATATCCAACACTCATAAATAAGATATATCCAACAACAATCATACCTACAGATATCGTAAATAATTTCTTTCTAGTCATTTTCTTCATTAATACTGGGAATAACCCCAAAGCGGTTAATTGACTTACAGCTAATATAGCTGAGAATATGGTAAACTCTGCTCCACCATATTTATTGAAGTCATAGTTAAAGAAATAGATACCTAAAGCTGTTGTTATAAAGTATCCGATATTAAATAAAAGTATCGCTACGATAATAACAACCAATTGATCATTCTTGAAAATTATTTTGACCATATCCAATAATGTGGTCTTTTTTTGCATAGAATCGATAATAATATTCTTAGGCTGTTTCACTAAAAAGAATAACGTTACTTGAGAAACAATATAAATGATACAGATAATCAACGCGATGATTGAGAAGGCTCTTACAGGTCCCCCACTAAAGTTTTGATAAATGAGAGGAACACTAGCAATCGTAATAAACATACCAAGACTTGCGAAGATTCTAGCCTTTGAACCGATTCTTTCTCTTTCACTTGGATCTGTTGTAAATGATGGATACATTGACCAATATGCAATATCATTCATGGTAAATGTCATACCAGATAAAACATATAAAATTCCAAACACGATAACAAACGCAGTACTTGATAATCCTAAATCTTGAAATAACAGGAAGAAGACTACAGCGGATGACAATGCACCAATTAATATCCATGGTTTAAACTTACCATATTTAGATTTTGTATTATCGATAATAGTACCCATAATTGGATCATTAATTGCATCCCAAACTCTAGCAACTGCGATAATTGAACCTATAGCTACTAACTGCCAATCTAGTAACCCTAGTGCATCTGTTAAAAATACAATCAAAAACGTTGAATATAGAGCATACATCATGTCACGGCCAGCACCACTCATCGTGTATGCATTCACCGTTTTCTTAGTTACACCAACATACTCACTCATCCTTCTTCTCCTTCGTCTTAGCTTTCATCTTTTTATAACCTCTTAAAACTTTACGATTCATAATATCAACCAATCCTTCAGCCATTTCGAAAGTGAACTTACCTGCTGAGAATAATGCTAGCATTTGAATTGGTGTTTCCATCATTGTCTTTTTAGCAACTTCTTGAAGATACTCACTCATCTCTTTCGTTTGCTTCATTCCTTCTTTAATCACCATTTTTGCTACAAGTCTTCCAATAAAAGTCTTCTTCGCGTCATCTAAAGTAGATGACAGTGTATATGGTCTCTTTCTAACAACGTTTTTAGGTGGGAGAGGTGTCATATAAATCTTTTGGAAGTCAAATGTATCATAAGCATATTTTTGATAGGATAAGCTTGGATGATGTATTTCTTCTCCGTCCATACCAAAATCAAACGATTCAATTTCATCAACAACATTTTTGGCTACGATAATCTCATATTCACCTTTTTCAAGCACGTATCTCTTCTTATAAAGATCATAATACTCAAAAGCTTTTTTAGGTAAATCAATCTTAATTGTTTTTTCTTCACCTGGTTCTAATTCAATCTTATCAAATGCTTTTAACTCTCTTCTCGCTTTAAAGACTGTGGATTCATTGTTTTCAATATAGATTTGAATAACATCTTTACCTTTCATACTTCCAGTATTTTGAATGGTCATTTCGATAATAAACTTTTCTTTATCTTCTTGAATACTAATATCTGTATATTCGAATGTTGTATAGCTTAACCCATAGCCAAATGGATATCTGACAGTTTGATTAAAGGATTGATAATATCTGTATCCTATGAAAATAGATTCATCATAATAAACAGCGTTGTTATCATCAGTAAGTTTCACATTACAATCTTTAATATCATCAATGAATGTTTCAGCAAGTCTTCCAGATGGATTTACTTTTCCATATAAAATATCCATCATTGCGGAACTTGATCCTTGTCCACCTAGATAGGCTAGTAATATAGCTTTTAAATGATTTTCAAAGTTTAAGTTGACTACAGACCCACCTACAACAACACCGATGATGTTTTGGTTCACTTCTAGAATTTCATGAAGAAGTTTTACTTGGTGTGCAGGAATATCTAATGTCGTTCTATCAAATCCTTCTGCTTCATGAGATTCCGGTAAACCCAGTAAAAAGATAACTTTATCAACACTTTTAGCAAGTTCGATTGCATCTTTAGCTAGTTCATCATCATACTTCGTATGTTCTATCGAATATCCTTTAGCAACTTTAATATTTTTAGAATACTTTTCATAGATTTCTGATAGTTGATCGACTCTAGTTGGATTAATATGTGAAGATCCACCACCTTGATATCTCATGTTATCGACAAATCCACCGACAATAAGAACTTTATCTTTTTTGTCCAAAGGTAATACCTTATCATTTTTTAACAAAACCATCGATTCAGAAGCGATTCGAATCGCTTCTTG
>CAKMKF010000099.1 GCA_927439925.1 uncultured Acholeplasmataceae bacterium
CTTCTTGCGCACCAACGCTCCTAAGATTAATGAATTCCCCGAGCGTTTCTTTAGATTCAACTTCAGTTGGTTCAATCATCATGGATTGTGAAAAGATTAAAGGGAAATAGACTGTTGGTGCGTGATATCCGTAATCTAGAAGACGTTTCGCGACATCTAAGGTTTTGACACCAGTGGATTGATCCTTTAAGCCATCAAAGACGAACTCATGCATACAATGACCTTTAATTGGAAGTTCAAATACATCTTTAAGTGACTCTTTAATGTAGTTCGCATTGAGAACTGCCATTAAACCAATATCACTCATAGACTCTTTACCAAAAGTCATTAAATAAACATAGGCTCTAATATAGACAGATGCGTTACCATAGAATAATCCTAATGCTCCAATGGAATCAGCTGAATCTTCAAAGTAGTAGAAGCCATCCTTTTCCTTAACAATTGGATTGGGTAGGAATTCAAGTAGTTTTTCACATACTCCTACAGGACCTGAACCAGGACCGCCACCACCATGTGGTGTTGAGAATGTTTTATGAAGATTGATATGTGTAATATCAAATCCCATATCTCCAGGTCTAGCTTTACCTAATATAGCATTTAGATTGGCTCCATCATAATAGAGTAAACCACCTGCTTCATGAACTAGTCTTGAAATTTCAGCGATATCCTTTTCAAAGACACCAGCAGTATTTGGATTGGTTAACATTAAACCAGCAGTTTCATCATTTAATACAGCCTTAAGGGCTTCAAGGTTTACAGTTCCATCTGGATTTGATTTAATTTCAACAGTTTCAAATCCACAAACCGTAGCACTTGCTGGATTGGTTCCGTGTGCTGAATCTGGAATGATAATCTTATTACGTTTAGAATCATTACGCTTATCATGATAAGCTTGAATAATCATTAAACCAGCTAATTCACCGTGTGCCCCAGCAAAAGGGTTTAGTGAATATGCTGCAAGTCCTGAAATCTCTGCTAATATACGTTGTGTCTCATGATAAATCTTTAATAGCCCTTGAACGGTTTCGACAGGTTGAAGTGGATGGATATTCGCAAATCCACTTAAAGTCGCTAATTCGTCATTAATTTTAGGATTATATTTCATTGTACAAGATCCTAAAGGATAAAAACCTGTTTCAACACCAAAGTTCTTTTGGCTCACATTGGTATAATGTCTAACGACATCGAATTCTGAAACCTCTGGAAGATTTGCTTTATTCGATCTAACTAATTCTTTAGGAAGTTTCACTTCTGGTAAATCTTTTTTGGCTAGGTTAAAGCCTTCACGGCCTTCTTTGGATATCTCAAAAATGAGTTTGTTATAGTATTTCATTTTTGTTCTACCACCTTTCTTACCAGAAGATCAATTTCTTCAATAGATCTCTTTTCAGTTACTGCAAATAAAAGATTGTTATCTTTGATATGAAGAGGTCCTAAAATGCCATCTTTAAGTAAGTCTTTTTCGAATTTTTCAACGTCAAACTTCGCTTTTAATACGAATTCTTTGTAGAAAGGTTTATTGTATACGACTTCAAATTTGTTTGTCTTTAATAATTCTTGATATAAATAATGTGCACCCTTCATCGATTCATTAGCAACCATTACTGTACCCTCTTTACCCATCGTTGATAGATAGATTGTGACAGCTAGTGCCATTAACGATTGATTCGAGCAAATATTCGAATTCGCTTTTGCACGTCTAATGTGTTGTTCTCTTGCTTGAAGTGTTAAAACAAATGCACGCTTGCCATCAACATCGGAAGTAATACCACAAATACGACCTGGCATTTTTCTAACATATTTCATCTTCGTTGCAAGATAACCTACATATGCTCCACCAAAGGATAGTGGAAGACCAAATGATTGAAGATCACCTACTGCGATATCTGCGTCATATTCACCAGGAGTCTTAATTAAACTTAAAGGTTGTCCTTCAGAGTTCATAATGAAAAGACCGTCATTTTCGTGAACGACATCAGGAAATCCTGCATAGTCTTCGATAATTCCGTAATAATTTGGATTTTGTACGATGAGACCCATCGCGTTTTCCATATTTTTTTGGATGAAATTTAAATCGGTTACACCATCTTTATCTGGTGTGACTAAGACTTCAATATCACGATATCTTGCATAAGTCTTGACGACGTCAATAATTCTAGGGTTAACAGTAGAAGAGACTAATATTTTGTTCATTCCGGTTTGTGCAAATGCCATAAACATCGCTTCCGCAGTTGCAGTCGCGCCATCATACATCGATGCATTGGAAACTTCCATACCTGTCAGTTCACAAACCATCGATTGATATTCAAAAATGTATTGCAACGTACCTTGAGCAACCTCAGGTTGGTAAGGTGTATAAGATGTTAAGAATTCTTGTCTTGTAATTAATGCTTTGACAATGGATGGTGAGTAGTGGTCATATGCACCAGCACCACGAAACACGATCAATTCTTTATTTTGTTTTGCAAGGTCCTGCATATGCTTTGTAAGGTCATAATCTGATAAAGCACTTGGAATTTGATAAGGCTTTGTGAGTCTTAGTTTTTTAGGTATAGAAGTAAATAGGTCATCAAGGGAATTTGCCCCTGTGACCTTTAGCATTTCTTCAATATCTTGACTTGTATGTGGCAGATATTTATGCATAGGTATTACTCCTCACAAAGTGGTTTGTATTGGTCGCTCGTTAATAAAGATGATAATTCACTATCATTTAATAATTCAACTTTGACGATCCAGCTTCCATATGGGTCATCATTGAGTAATTCTGGTGATCCTTCTAGTTTTGAATTCACTTCTAATATTTTACCAGTGACTGGAAGATACATATCAGATGCTGCTTTAACAGATTCAACTGCACCAAAAGAGTCGCCTTTTTTAATCGTTTTTCCAACTCTTGGTAATTCAATAAAAACGACAGAACCAAGCGCATGTTGCGCATGATCGGAAATACCGACATATGCGGTGTTTCCCTCAACCTTTAGCCATTCATGACTTGGGCTGTATAATAATCCCTCTAATACCATTTTTGAATCCTCCTATTTTTTATAGTTCTTCGTATAAAATTTTCTATTTCTGACTTTTGCTAAATAACGGTTTCCTCTAATTTCAACATAGAGTTCATTACCGATTTCAGCGTATTTAATATCTACTAGTGCACATGCAATTGGTGATTCTTGATTTGGCAACATATACCCAGTGGTAATGACACCAATTTCACGTTCGTTATGAAGTACCTTATAGCCTTGTCTTGGAATACAGCGTTGTAGTAGTTCAAGCCCTACTATTTTTCTTTCAGGTTTTTCCTTATATTCTAGAAGAGCCTTTTTCCCAATAAAATCTTCTTTATCTAATTTGATTGCGAAATTTAATCCTGC
>CAKMKF010000100.1 GCA_927439925.1 uncultured Acholeplasmataceae bacterium
ATCATCATGATGTTCCACTTAGACTTGGAACTCACTATGAGTTTTATGATAAGCTTCATAGAGATATGGGAAATTTACCAAACATCGATGAAGATAAGAACTTCGCGCTTCATGTAGTCTACATTATGGAAGAAGCCTTAAAATCAAATGAACTGAAAAGAATCGTAAAAATTAACCCAAATCACAGATAACTTACATAAAGCCTCGCTCTACATGCATTACACACATGTTATAATAATAAAAACATAAGGGGGTCCACTATGATTAAAGGCATCATATTTGACATGGACGGAACAATATTAAACACGATAGATGATATAAGAAATAGTGTGAATTATGCACTAAGAATCAAAAATTTACCTGAAAAAAGTGAAGATGAGATCAAACTTGCTGTAGGAAATGGTGCGTTTAAATTAATCGAGCGTGTTACACCAAAATCTTACACATTAGAAGAGAGTTAATGGATCAAACAACTACTTGAAACAGCGTGATAGAGTAGCTACTTTACATCTTCACATCAAGAACCAACGGAAAGACTTCTTACACAAAACATCTAGATCTTTAGTGAATACCTATGATTTAATTAGTATCGAAACATTGGATTTAACTGAAATGGCGAAAACCAAGCATTTCAGAAAATCTATATCTGATACATCTTATGGGACATTCACGAGATATCTTGAGTATAAAACAAGAGATTCAGGAAAGACTTTAATCAAGATTGATCAATATTATCCATCCACGAAGACCTGCAGTCAATGCGGTAGAGAGCGTGATATCAAACTCTCTGAACGCACATATAACTGTGAGTGTGGACATAAGATGGATAGAGACCTAAATGCAGCAATTAACATTGGTGTTCAAGGTTTAATTAAATATGTAACAAAAGCGTATGGAACAGACGCAATAGCTTGGTAAATTAATAGACATTAGTCTGTTTTACCCAAGAAGCCCCCACTTCTAATGAATTTCATTAAGTGGTGGGAGAGTAGTTCACGGAGGCGATATCATATGGCAAAGACACAAAATTTTAAAACAGAATCTCAAAAGTTATTACACTTAATGACACATTCAATCTACACGCAAAAGGAAATATTCTTAAGAGAACTCATTTCTAACGCAAGTGATGCGATTGATAAGCGTCACTACTTATCCTTAACCGATGAATTGGTAGAATCAGCAACATATGAAATTTGGATCACACCTGATGAAGTAGACAAAAAACTTGTGATTGCAGATAATGGAATTGGTTTTACTGAAGAAGAATTGGTTGAGAATTTAGGTACGATTGCACAAAGTGGTTCAAAAGCATTTTTAGAAAAGATCGAAAAGAAAGACTTAGATATCATCGGTCAATTTGGTGTTGGTTTTTATTCATCATTTATGGTTGCAAAAGAAGTGATTGTAGAAACAAAATCACCTTATGCGAAAACAGGTTACCGTTGGAGTTCATCGGGAGAAGATTCATATACGATTGAAGAAATCGATAGAACTGAAGTGGGAACAACTGTTATTCTTCACCTAAGAGATGATGATGAAGAAAACGAAGAAAGCTTTTCTAAATTTACAAATGAATACACGCTAAAAAACCTAGTTAAAAAATATAGCGATTATGTACGTTATCCAATCAACATGATGGTTAAAAAAACAGAGGATAAAAAGGAAAAACTAGAAAAAGAAACATTAAATCAAATGATTCCGATTTGGAAGAAAGCGAAAGCAGAAATCAAAGAAGAAGAAATGAATGCTTTTTATAAACATCAGTTTTCTGATTATGAAGATCCTTTAAAAGTAATACATACTGATGTTGAGGGAATGCTTACCTATACTGCACTTCTCTTTATCCCTAAAAAACCAGCATATGATTTTTATAGTGAACATTACGAAAAAGGACTTCAACTCTATTCAAAGGGAGTATTCATTCAAAATAAAAATAAGGAGTTAATTCCTGATTATTTTAAGTTTGTTAAAGGTTTAGTCGACTCAGCAGATTTATCTCTTAATATTTCTAGGGAAATGCTTCAACATGATCGTCAATTAAAGAAAATAGCATCTCATTTAGAAAAGAAAATTAAGAGTGAATTAGAAAATATGTTACTTCATAATCGAGAAGAATACATTAAGTTTTATGAGACATATAAGATCACTTTAAAATACGGTTTATATGATCAATTCGGCATGAATAAAGAAAAGTTGCAGGATTTAATTCTATTTAAAACTTCAAAGAGTGATGAATACATCTCATTTAAAGAATATATAGAAAGAAAACCAGAAGAACAAAAAACGATATATTACGCGACAGGTAAATCAAAACATTCTATTTTATCATTACCTCAAATGGATGTTATGAAAGATAAGAACTATGAAGTCTTATTATTCACCGATGATATCGATGAATTTATGATTCAAGTCCTTCAAAGTTATCAAGATGTTCCATTTAAATCGATTCAACAAGGTGAATCTGATTTAATTGATGATACAAAGAAAAAAGATTTGAAGAAGAAAGAAAAAGATAATAAAGATATTCTTACATCAATTAAAGAAGCTTTAAAGGATAAAGTTAAGGATGTTAAACTATCAGCTAGACTAAAAGATTCTGCTGTGTGCTTAGTATCAGGAGAAGGATTAAGTCTAGAAATGGAAAAGATTTTAAAACAAATGCCAAATCAAACTGAAGTCCACGCTGAAAAGATACTAGAAATAAATCCTGATCATGAACTTTTCACTGCTTTAAAGAAGATTTATGACAAAGATCAAAACAAGATTGGTGACTACGCATCGATTTTATATCATCAAGCTCTCTTAATTGAAGGGCTACCTATCGAAGATCCTACTGAATTTGCTAACAACCTAGTGAAACTGATGATTGAATCATCCAAATCATGAACCTAAAATTAAGAAAACCAGTACTTGAAGATAAAAAAGCATATCTAGAATATATAAAGGCTTGGGGAAATGAATTTGTCATTCCAACAGCAAGTTCGTTAAGCAATAGAACATTTGAAGAACTGATTGAAAGAATTGATTTAGATGAAAAAAATATGATAGATCCAGCGAATAGAGTTCCAGCATCAACTTATATTTTGGTTGATGAAAATGAAATGATTTATGGAGCAATATGCTTAAGATTCTATCTCAATGAAGATCTTTTCAAGTATAATGGGCATATAGGGTATGGCATTCGGCCAAATCTTAGAAAACAAGGATATGGTAAACTCATGTTATCTTTAGTACTTGAAAAAGCTAGAGAACACAAACTTACCAAAGTGTTAATTACATGTAACGATGAAAATACTGCATCCTATAAGACCATTGAAGCTTGTGGTGGAATTCTAGAAAACAAAGTCTACAAGACTGATGGTTATATTAGAAGATATTGGATTCATCTTTAAGGAGAAGTCATGAAAAAAATTGAAACGAAGCATGCTCCAGCTGCAGTTGGTGCATACAGTCAAGGTGTATTAGTCAATAACACACTCTACGTCTCTGGACAAATACCATTTATTCCAGAAACAATGACATGCATATCTGATGACATCAAAGAACAAACACTTCAATCATTAAAAAATGTATTGGCGATTGTTGAAGCAGCAGGCATGAAGAAAGAAAACATCGTAAAATGCACTGTCTTTATGACAAACATGAGTGATTTTCCACTTATGAACGAAGTTTATGGGAACTTCTTTAAAGAACATAAACCAGCAAGAGCTGCTGTAGAAGTTAGAAGACTGCCTAAAGATGTAATGGTAGAAATTGATGCAATCGCTATATTATAACTCAAAAACTTAGAACACCTTTTTCAAGGTGTTTTTGTTTATAAATACGTTTATAAATAGTTAAAAGAAAATGCATTATTTGAATGCTTCACGTTTGTCATAGATTATAAATAATGCTATAATGTAGTTAAATTTACGATGGTCTAAACAACTCCATCAGATTAAATCATCTTTAGATGACAATATATAGAAAGTGGTGACATCATGACAGAAACATTGACTTCTGTTCAAAAGGACGCTTTACTCAAGAGAAACACGTATATATTCACTGGAGCACTTGCAATCTTACTCTTCGCAGCCGCATTTATATTCGGCTTGTATGTATTAGCGATCGCAACTGTTTCCTATGCAGTAGCTTTTATTGTTGAGATACTGTTTTCAAAATTAAGAAAAAAGGAATTCGATTATGGTTGGATGGTTACTCCACTACTCATAGCGTTATTGATGCCACCAGCAATTCCTTTATGGACAGTAGGTATTGCTTCATTCTTTGGAGTATTCTTTGGTAAGAATATCTTTGGAGGTAGTGGAAAATATATTTTTAGTCCAGCTCTCGTCGGTGTTTTATTTGTATTAATCTCATTTCCTGCTCAAATGGCAACCGCTTGGATTGATCCGCAAACAGCAGATTTATTTACGGGTGCCACTCCACTGAATCTATTTAACCGTGGAATAGCATTTGACTACACAATGCTTGATTTACTGATGGGAAGCACAATTGGAACTTTAGGTGAAACATTTAGACTAGGTATTATTGTCTTAGGGGTTCTACTAATGATTCTAAAGGTAACGGATTGGAGAATTCCACTTTCATATTTAGTGTCTTTCTTTGTGTTCACAGGACTAGCTTTCCTAATTTGGCCAGAATCATATGGTAAAGATCCAGTTATATCCTTATTATTAGGGGGTATTCTATTTGGGGCATTCTTTATTGCAGTTGATCCAGTGACAGCACCCGTTACAGGTAAAGGTAGAATGATTTATGGTATAGGATTAGGACTTTTAACATTTGTAATTAGAAATTTCGGTACATTCCATGAAGGTGTAACATTCACAATTATTATCATGAATGCTATATCACCTTTAATTGATAATAAAACAGTTAAAGAAATTGATGTTACTTCAGAGGAGGTGGCAGCATGAACCAAAACATAAAAATGATTTTATTCGTTGTCATATTAGGAACGATTACTTCAGTTCTTTTGATCGGTATGGATTTAGTCACTAAAGAACGAATCATTGCTAATGAAGAAGCTCTATTAAAATCAGCTGTCTTAAATGCAAATGAAGTATCTTATACATTTACAAATATTCACGATATATTCGCTGAAGAAGTTGAAGTCATTGAATCTGAAGGGCTAACACTTTATCTACATACTGAATCAGGCAATATTTCTTATGTATTTGAAGGCGGTGGAGTTTGGGGTCCTATCATTGGGATGATTACACTCGCTCCAGACTTTGAAACTATTGTTCAAATTACAATTCTTCAACAAGAAGAAACACCTGGTTTAGGTGGTATTGTTGCAGATCCACTTTATTTAGCTAACTTTGTTGGTATTAAAATGGTACCTACAATTGAAATCAATAAAGATCCTGCATCAAACAAACCAAATGAAGTCGATGCTATCACAGGTGCCACTAGAACTTCATCAAGCTTTGAAACAATATTAAATGATAACTACACCCTGCATCTCGATGCATGGAATAGTTATAATGAATAAGGGGTGAACATATGAGACTCATTCGATTAAAATATACAAAATGGTACAACATTTTAAAAGATGGAATACATAAAAATAACCCTATTGTTGTAGCAGTCCTTGGTATTTGTTCTGCTTTAGCTGTAACAAACAAAGTAGAAAATGCGATAGCGATGGGACTTGGTGTGACATTTGTTGTCATGGCATCCTCAGCTACAGTATCACTTGTTAGAAATTTTATTCCATCAAAAGTTAGAATGGTTACTTACATGGTCATCATTTCTACATTCGTTATTTTGGTTCAAATGTTTCTTGAAGCTTTCTTTCCAAGTATAGCTTCCGCGCTAGGCGCGTACGTGGGTCTCATTATAACAAACTGTATTGTTATGGGTAGAGCAGAAGCATTTGCTGCTAAAAATCCTGTAAGATATACACTTGTTGATGGTTTTGCAAGTGGTATGGGTTATACATTTATTTTGATTACAGTATCAATAGTTAGAGAAATTCTAGCATTTGGCTCAATTCTTAATTTCAGAATTATGCCTGCTACCTGGCCAAACTGGGTAGTCATGGCAATGGCTCCAGGCGGATTCTTCGTCTTAGGCTTACTAATCTGGGGTATTAGAGAATGGTCCAAGTTCTATGAAGAAGCGGTCTAGGAGGTAAAACATGGGTAATGTATTAGAACTAATCATCGCATCAATATTAAATCATAATATCGCACTTGTTTACATCTTAGGTATGTGTCCTTTGATTGCAATCTCAACAAACATTAAGAATGCTAAAGGTATGGGTATCGCTGTTGTATTTGTTGTAACGATTACAGCAATGATCAACTGGCCAATCTATCAATTACTTCAAAACACAGGAACAACTAATCTAAGCTTATTGGTATTTATTATTACGATTGCAGCTACTGTTCAGTTTTTAGAAATGTTTTTAGAAAAGTTTATACCAAAACTTTATAATGCATTTGGTATATTCTTACCTTTAATTACTGTAAACTGTGTCGTACTTGCTATTTCATTATTTTTCGTGAATAGAGATTATAATTTTGTTCAAACTACTGGATTTGCATTTGGATCTTCAGTTGGTTGGTTACTTGCTATTGTATTGGTAGCGGGTATACGTGAAAAAATGGCTAAAAATAGTGACATTCCAAGAGGATTAAGAGGTAAAGCTATTGTCTTTATCGTTTTGGGTATCATTGCATTGGCATTTATCGGATTCACTGGCTTGGCAAACATCTAAGGGAGGTATATGATGAATTTATTAGTTCCAGTAATATTAATCGGAATATTGATTATCATTTCTGTACTACTCATTCTTGCTGAAAAAGCATTAGGTGGTGGTGGAGAAAAAATGCTTTTGATCAATGATGACAAGATTATCCCTGTTAAAGGAGATGACACAGTATTAAATACATTATCAGAACATAAAATATTTATTCCATCTGCATGTGGTGGAAAAGCGACTTGTGGTTTCTGTAAATTTAGACTGATTGAAGGTGGTGGAGATATTAAGCCAACCGAGGAACCCTTCTTAAGTCCAAAAGAAAGAGAAGATGGAATCCGTCTATCTTGTCAAGTCAAAGTAAAAGATAACATGAAGATAGAAATACCTAAAGAATTATTAAATGCTAAAGAATATAAAACAAGAGTTGCAAAGATTCAAGATTTAACTTATGATATTAAACTCGTTGACTTTGAATTGCTTGATCCTAAAGAAATGCATTTCAAACCCGGACAATACGCACAAATGAAAGTTCCAGGAATTGATATCATTAGAGCTTATTCGATTGCATCTCATCCAGATGAAGTCAATCATATTGAAATGATTATTCGACAAGTACCTAAAGGATTAGCAACAACTTTCGTTCATAAAGCTTTACAGGTTGGCGATAAAATCATTTTAACTGGTCCATATGGTGATTTCTATCTACAAGAAGAATCAGAACGTGAAATGGTATGTATAGCAGGTGGATCAGGTAAAGCTCCGATTCGTTCAATCCTTGCATATTTAAAAGATCAAGGTATGCCTAGAAAGGTTAGATATTTCTTTGGTGCTAAATCGAAAAGAGATTTATACTACACAGAAGAGTTTGAACAATTAGCAAAAGAATATCCAAACTTTACTTATGTTCCTGCACTATCTGAACCTCTTCCTGAAGATGATTGGAAAGGTGAAGTCGGTTTAATTACTGATGTGGTAGATAGAAATACGAGTGACTTATCAGAAGCTGAAGCATATTTATGTGGATCACCTGGTATGATTAACGCATGTATTAAAGTATTGAATAAGCATGATATTAGACAAGAAAATGTATTCTTTGATAGTTTTAGCTGATCAATAAATCAAAAAAAAATAGAAAAAGACTCGAGTTCAGAAATGGATTTTGAGTCTTTTTTGTTTTAAAATCAATAAAAAAATCAAAAATATTGACAAAATTATCATAAAAATTAAGAAAATCAATATAAAAATTAATTTTTTTAATAAAAATGCAACAAAAGTGTTGACAAATGATTTGAAAGTGAATATAATTAAGGTGTAAATTAAATAAATCAATGAAAACACGAAAAAGATTAATAAAATCAATATCGAAATCATTGTAAAGAACATTCGGTCTAAACCGAGGAGGAAAAACAAAATGACTAAAAATTTAAAAATCACAATCGCACTATTCGCAATCACCTTATTCTTAACAGCTTGCAGCTTAGGAAATAACAATAGCGTATACGATAGCAATAATAAAATCGTCAATCTAACTGATGAGAAAACATATGAAGTATACGATGGTGGTGTTGAAGATGAAAATGCATTACTTAGATTCGAAGGTTTTAAAGGAATCGATACACTGTTCGTATTCTCAGGAGAAGAATCAGTAACAATTACCGTGTACCAAAATGTACTAGAAGGTAAATTCAAAGTAGTTCTAATCGATCCTTATGATCAAGTGATTGAACTTCATGAAACTGTAACACTCAGTTGCCTTGAAGGTCAATATAGAGTTAAAGTAGTTGGTGAAGATGCTTCAGGAACAATTTCAGTAAGCGTCACTTCACAAGTTAGTGTTTCATTCTATCCTATATCTAAATAAAAATTAACATAACGATTCTGTATTACCGATTGAATGAAGTAGATGTTTGATTCAAAAAAGATCAAAAATTGATGGCACTAGGAAATCTAGAGAAATAGATTAGGTTCTGGTGATTGATTAGATCTTGAAGATGAAAACAAAGTATTAATGATTTAAAAGGATGAAGAGTAATGATGGTACTAGGAAGTTGAGAGAAATCGGCTAGGTCTTGGTAGTGATTACATCATCTGAGTTAGGTTTAAAGATGGCACTAAGAAATCAAGAGAAATTGATTAGGTCTTGGTGGTCGACCGGGTTTAAGGATTAAAGTAATTTATGGATGGCTAAAGGGATGAAGAGTAATGATGGTACTAGGAAGTTGAGAGAAATCAGCTAGGTCTTGGTAGTGATTACATCATCTGAGTTAGGTTTAAAGATGGCACTAAGAAATCAAGTGAAATTGATTAGGTCTTGGTGATCAAAGTAGTTAAGAATTAAATCATAAATCTTTGAATGCACGGTCAAGCTTTATGGCACTAGGAAGTTAAGAGAAATTGACTAGGTCTTGGTGGTAAAACGAAAAGCCGTGCATTGAAAAGATTAAAATGAATTAAAAAATGAACGTTGATTATGATGTGATCTAAAAAGCTTTAACTTATGGCACTAAGAAATCAAGAGAAATTGATTAGGTCTTGGTGGTAACTAAAGAACTGTAGAAAACATTGACATAAATGATATACCAGCTTTAAAGCCAAGGGAGCAATGAGAAATATTGCTAGACCCAAGGGAAATTAAAGTCATGACGACCTCCTTCGACATCTTTGATTCAAATGAAAAAGCCAAGCGAATTGGCTTTTTTACTGCAAAAAGGTTCATATTTAAGTGCTTTACCGAGAATATATGTGAAATATTAAAAGCGCTTTCATAAAGGGTTTATTTTTTATCATCTATTATGTATAATAGAGGTAACAGACAATAAGGAGACGTTTCATGAAAAGAAAATATGTTGCAGAGCCATACCGTATTAAAATGGTTGAGCCAATTCGTGTCACAACGAAAGCGGAGCGCATCAAACTCTTAAAAAATGCGGGGTATAACCCTTTTTCTTTGAGAAGTGAGGATGTTTATATTGATTTACTTACCGATTCTGGTACTGGAGCTATGAGCCAAGACCAATGGGCAGCAATGATGATAGGCGATGAAGCATATGCTGGCAGCAAAAGCTTTTATCGTTTAGAAAGTGTAGTGAAAAATATTACAGGCTATGAGTATTTTATACCAGTACACCAAGGACGTGGAGCAGAAAAGGTCTTTTTACCGCAACTGGTAACGCATCAAGGCATGTATTATATTTCGAATCTTCATTTTGATACAACCAGAGCACATGTAGAACTTGCTGGTGCTAGAGCAATTGACTGTGTTGTAGAAGATTGTTACGACATTGATCACTATCACGCTTTTAAAGGTAATTTTTGTATTGACAAGTTAGAAAAAGCGATAGCTGAAAAAGGGAAAGAGAATATTGCTGGTATCATCATGACAATTACGAATAACTCAGCTGGCGGACAACCTGTAAGCATGGAAAACATGCGTATGGTTAAAGAGATAACTAAGAAAAATGGTATTATGACCATAATAGATGGTGCTAGATATGCCGAAAATGCGTTTTTTGTAAAAGAGAGAGAAGAAGGATATCAAGATATGGATATTATTGATATCGCTAGAGAGACTTTTAGCTATGCAGATGCATTTTTAATGAGTGCTAAAAAAGATGGTTTAGTCAACATGGGTGGAATCATTGCGATTAAAAATAATGAACATCTATATAACCAATGCAGAACATTTGTTGTACCTTATGAAGGATTTCCTACTTATGGTGGAATGAACGGCAGAGATATGGATGCACTTGCTGTTGGGTTAATGGAAGCACTAGATGAAAACTATTTAAGACATAGAATTGATCAGGTCAGATTTTTAGGTGATAAGTTAAAAGATGCAGGTGTTCCAATCCAATATCCAATTGGTGGTCATGCTGTTTTTGTTGACTGTAAGGCGTTTGCACCTCATATTCCATACGATCAATTTCCAGCTTTAGCAGTAACAAATGCTATTTATTTAGAAGCTGGTGTAAGAGCTGTTGAAATTGGATCCCTACTTTTAGGTAGAGACCCAGATACGAAAAAGAATTTAGAAAGTAGAACGGAATTCATGAGATTAACGATCCCAAGAAGACTATATACATACGATCATTTAGATGTTGTTGCTGAAGCTGTAATTCATGTTTATGAAAATCGCCATCAACTCAAAGGTTATACTTTTCAATATGAATCACCAATCTTAAGACACTTTACTTCAACGTTTAAACCATTATAATTCAAGGAGGACTTTATGTCATATAAAATATTAGCAATCAATCCGGGTTCAACATCAACTAAACTTGCAATCTATGAAGATGAAAAATGTATATTTAAAGCAAGTGTAAAGCATGACTCTGATGAAATATTAAAATTTGATCATATTATCGATCAATATGATTTCAGAATGAAAGCCATTCTAGATGAACTGAATAAGGATCAAATTGATCTTAGTACATTAAATGCAGTCGTTGGAAGAGGTGGAATGTTAAAGCCAATTCCCGGTGGAACTTACGCTGTTAATGATGCGATGCTTGACTATATTAAAAAAGCTCCTAGAGGAGAACATGCATCTAACTTAGGATGTATGATTGCGAAATCAATAGCTGATCAATATCATCTACCTTCGTTTATCGTCGATCCAGTCGCAGTTGATGAAATGGAAGACATAGCAAGATTTACAGGAATGCCAGAGTTAAAAAGAGATAGTCTATTTCACGCACTCAATCAAAAAGCAGTAGCGCTAAAGGCTGCTAGAGATTTGAAGAAACCTTATAACGAACTGAATTTAATTATTGCTCATCTAGGTGGTGGAATTAGTGTTGGTGTTCACCACAAAGGTAGAGTGATTGACGTCAATAATGCACTAGATGGTGATGGACCAATGTCGCCTGAAAGAAGTGGCTCTGTTCCGATGGGACCATTATATAAGATGGTATTTTCAGGGGAATATACACTTAAAGAAATACAAAGAAAGAATTATGGGCAAGGTGGTTTAGTTGCTTATCTTGGTACGAATGATGGATCAGTTATCCAAAAACGTATCGATTCTGGTGATGAGCAAGCTAAGTTTATCTTTGAAGTCATGTGTTATCAAATCGCCAAAGAAATTGGTAGTGGTTCCACTGTTCTTAAAGGAAAAGTGGATGCGATTATCTTAACAGGTGGACTTGCATACAATTCATTTTTAATTAATTACATAAAAGAAAGAGTTGATTTTATCGCACCACTTTTAGTTTATCCAGGTGAAGATGAAATGGAAGCTCTAGCATTAGGTGGTCTTCGTGTTTTAAATGGCGAAGAAATCGCGAAAGAATACAAATAGAGGTGAATATCAATGATTAGAACTATGGATGATATTGTCAAACGCGCACAGCTTTTAAAACCGAAAGTGTTAGTGGTTGCTGCTGCAGAAGATGAACACGTTTTAGAAGCTGTTCATCAGGCAAAAGAAGCACGTATTATTACTCCAATTTTGGTTGGCGATAAAAAAGAAATTGAAAGTATTTTTATAAAATTAAAAATTAGCGTAGCGGATTATCAAATCTTTGATCAAGCGGATCCTACAAAAGCATGTGAAGAATCAGTAAAAATGGTAAGCCACGGCAAAGGTGATATTTTAATGAAAGGTTTCGTAGATACATCAATTATTTTAAAGGCAGCACTAGATCGTGATTATGGGTTAAGAACTCCTAATAGATTATCACATGTGAGCTTAATGGAAGTTCCGAACTATCATAAAGTCTTAATGATGAGTGATGGAGCGATGAATATTGATCCTGATGTAGATGTCAAACAAGAAATTATTGAAAATGGTGTTCAAATATTGCATGCTATTGGCATTAAACATCCTAAGGTTGGTTGTATTGCAGCTGTCGAAAAAGTGAATCCAAAAATGCAAGCTACTCTGGATGCACAAGAACTCATCTTAAGAAATCAAAATGATCGAATCAAGGGATGTATTATCGGTGGACCATTTGGTCTTGATAACGCGGTTAATAAAGAAGCAGCACTTCATAAAGGTGTAACTGATCCTATGGCTGGTGATGTCGATTTTCTATTGATGCCACAAATTGAATCAGGAAATATATTTTATAAAGCGATGATGTTTTTAGGGAATGCTAAGAGTGCTTCTGTTATCGCAGGAGCAAAAAAGCCAATCGTTCTAACATCAAGAGCAGATTCAACTGAAAGTAAATTCTATTCGATAGCTTTAGCAGCTTTAGTTGCTGAAGCTTTATAACTTTTTTAACTATTGCGAGGAGACCAAGAATGATTACACTAAGTGGGAATCAATTAACTCTAGATATATTAGTTAAAATAGCTAGAGATAAGGAAATGATAGAAATTGATTTAGAAAGTCAAAAACTGGTTGAAAAGGCTAGTCTTTTTGTCAAAGATATAGCAGCTCATGATGAGCCAGTTTATGGAATAAATACGGGTTTTGGTCATCTCGCAAATGTGAGAATTGATAAAAAACAACTTTCAGAGCTACAATCCAATCTCTTAATGAGTCATGCTTGTGGTGTAGGTGAACCACTATCTATTGAGATAGTACGTGCCATGATGGCTTTAAGAATCAATGCACTGATTAAAGGATATAGTGGAATTAGATTAGAGACGATTCTTAAGATGGTTGAATATCTTAATTTAAATATCATTCCAGTTGTTTATGAAAAAGGATCTTTAGGTGCGAGTGGTGATTTAGCTTTACTTTCTCATATGAGTCTTCCTTTAATTGGATTAGGTGAAGTCTATTATTTGGGTAAAAAAATGGACACCAAAAAAGCTTTAAGTCAAGCAGGAATCCAATATCTACCTCATTTACATGCTAAAGAAGGTTTATCATTAATCAATGGTACTCAAGCAATGAGTGCTATCGGTGGACTTGTTTTATATGATGCCCTTAGGTTATTAAATATTGCTAATCTATCACTATCCTTAACGATGGAAGCATTAGAAAGTATTACCGATGCTTATCATCCGATGATTCATGAACTAAGAAATCAAGATGGACAGATCAATGTCGCGAAAGATGTTTTGAATATCCTAAAAAATAGTAAACATGTGACTAAACAAAATGAAAAAAGAGTTCAAGATGCGTACAGCATACGCTGTGCACCTCAAGTGCACGGGGCATCACTAGACGCATTCAATCATATTCTAAATATTTTAGAAAGAGAAATGAATGCTGTCACTGATAATCCAATTCTTTTAATGGATGAGAATTTAGCGATTAGTGCAGGAAATTTCCATGGTCAACCACTCGCACTTTCATTTGATTATATGGCGATAGCGATAGCTGAACTAGCTAACATTAGTGAACGCAGAATAGAAAGAATGGTCAACCCTCATTTATCTGGAGGACTTCCACCATTTTTAGCGAAGTATTCTGGATTGAATTCCGGATTTATGATTGTGCAATATACTGCAGCATCTCTCGTATCAGAAAATAAAGTCTTAGCACACCCTGCATCCGTTGATTCAATACCCTCTTCAGCAAATCAAGAAGACCATGTATCGATGGGTTCTATTTCGGCTAGAAAAGCGAAATCTATTTTCGAGAACACAAGAAAAGTGATTGCTATGGAATTGTTTACAGCATGCCAAGCGATTGATTTTAGAGAAGAAAAAGAATTAGGCGAGAAGACGAAAAGAGCATATGAATATATTAGAAGACATATACCATTTATTGAGCGTGATGAAACATTATTTATCCATCTACATAAAATAGAAGAAATCATTATGAGCAGTGATTTCTATAATTACATTTTTGAAAGTGGGGATATCAAGTGATTGAAGTCAATCTAAAAGAAATTTTAATAACTCTTCCAGATTCTAAACCTTTTGAAAAAGGAATTCGAAGAGCACCAAAAAGAGAACTTACTTTGAATCAACAAGAAATTGAACAAGCTATTTTTAATGCGCTAAGATATATTCCTACTGAATGGCATGAAACCTTAATCCCAGAATTCACAGAAGAATTAATGACTAGAGGTAGAATTTATGGGTATCGCTTTAGACCGACGAGTCGGATCTACGGGAAACCAATTGATTCATATCTAGGTCAAACAATTGAGGGAAAAGCTTTTCAAGTTATGATCGATAATAACCTTGATTTTGATGTTGCATTATATCCTTATGAGCTTGTAACATATGGTGAAACAGGTCAAGTGTTCCAAAACTGGATGCAGTACTTACTCGTAAAAAGATACTTAGAAATAATGAATGAAGACCAAACTTTAGTGATTATGTCTGGTCATCCATTGGGACTATTTTTATCAAACCTAACATCACCAAGAGTCATAATCACCAATGGTTTAATGGTTGGATTATATGATAACCAACAAGGATTTAATCGTGCAGCAGCATTAGGTGTCGCGAATTATGGACAAATGACTGCAGGTGGTTTTATGTACATCGGTCCACAAGGAATTGTTCATGGAACTTACTCGACACTACTCAATGCAGGACGCATGAAACTAGGTATTGATCCAAATAAAAATCTGGCAGGAAAGTTGTTTGTATCATCTGGTCTTGGTGGAATGAGTGGTGCACAAGGAAAAGCGATTGAGATAGCTGGTGGAGTAGGAATCATCGCCGAAGTTGATCTTTCTAGAATTGAAACCAGATACAATCAAGGCTGGATAGCGTATATTTCTAAAACGCCTAGTGACGCCTTTTCACAAGCTAAAAAGTTTATAGACAATTTAGAATCAATCGCAATTTCCTACCATGGAAACATAGTAGATCTTTTAGAATATGCCGAACAAAATCATATTCAAATAGATTTGTTATCTGATCAGACATCATGCCATGCAGTATATGATGGAGGATATTGTCCAAGCGGATTAACCTTTGAAGAAAGAACTGAACTATTAAAAAATGATAAACAAAAATTTATAATAAAAGTCAATGAAAGCCTCAAAAAACATTATGAAGTAATTGGTAAACTTGTTAAGCAAGGCACTTACTTTTTCGATTACGGAAACAGTTTTTTGAAAGCTATATATGATGCAGGCGTTAAAGAAGTTTGTAAAAATAAAGAAAATGATTTAGATGGATTTATCTATCCATCCTATGTAGAGGATATTATGGGTCCAGTTTTATTTGATTATGGCTATGGTCCATTCCGTTGGGTTTGTTTATCTGGAAACCCAACTGATTTAGATCTAACTGATCAAGCAGCAATGGACATGATCGATAAAGAAAGAAGATTTCAAGATTTTGATAATTACCAATGGATTTTAAATGCGAAGAAAAATAAATTAGTGGTCGGTACTCTTGCAAGAATTTTATATCAAGACGCTTATGGAAGATTAAAGATTGCATTAAAATTCAATCAAATGGTTAGAGATAAGCAAGTAGGTCCAATCATGCTCGGAAGAGATCATCATGACACTGGAGGAACAGATTCACCATTTAGAGAAACATCTAATATTAAAGACGGTTCTAATGTCATGGCAGATATGGCAACTCAAGTCGCTTTAGGTAATGCATCTAGAGGAATGAGTTTAGTGGCATTACACAATGGTGGTGGAGTTGGAATTGGAAAAGCCATTAATGGTGGATATGGAATGATTTTAGATGGCTCATCTAGAGTTGATGAAATCCTTAAGTCTGCAATGCTATATGATGTAATGGCAGGAGTTTCAAGAAGAGCATGGGCAACCAATCCAAATGCTTTAGAGACCATCATGGAGTATAACGAACTCGACAACAATTCGCATGTGACATCTCCTTATTTGTCCAATAAAGAACAAATTCAAAAATCGATAGAAAACTATTTGAAAAGAGGAAATAAAGATGAGTAAAATTGTACAATGTGTTCCAAACATATCTGAAGGTAGAGATTTAAACAAAATTGAATATATCATCTATCCTCTAAAAAACCAAGAAGGCTTTAAGTTGATCAGTGCTGAACCAGATAAAGATTATAATAGAACTGTCATTACACTTTTAGGTGACCCAGAAAAGATGATTATCCCACTTATCAATTTTTTCCAAAGAGCATTAGAAAAAATTGATATGAGAAATCACCACGGTGAACACCCACGCATGGGTGCAGTTGATGTTACACCATTTATACCTATATCAAATATAACCATCGAAGAATGTGTTGAATATGCTAAATCATTAGCTGATCACATATCCTACATGTATCAAATACCAGTATTCTTATATGCAAAAGCAGCGAATGATCCATCAAGAGTTAACCTTCCAGATATTAGAAAAGGTGAATTTGAAGGAATGAAAGAAAAGATTAAAGATCCTATGTGGAAACCTGATTATGGTAAACCTGAAATTCACGAAACCTTTGGAGTTACTGCAATAGGTGCTAGAATACCTCTCGTGGCATATAATATTGATTTAAGCACTGCTGATGAAAAAGTCGCATCCTCTATCGCAAAAGCAATCAGAGCGTCTTCAGGAGGATTTGCCCATATTCAAGCTGGACCTGCATTTCTAGAAGAAAAAGGATTTGTCCAAGTTACAATGAATATCTTAGATTATAAGAAGAATCCGATATATCGCATATTAGAAACTGTAAAGATGGAAGCTAAACGTTATCATGTTGAAATCACGAACTCAGAAGTCGTTGGTCTCATACCAAAAGAAGCTTTATTAGATTCCATCAAATATTATCAAAGCGTTTTAGGAATTACTTATGATAAAAACATGAGCTTTGATTTAATAGTAGAAAATTCAATGAAATACATGAAAATTAGAGATTTTGATATTTATAAAATTATAGAAGCTAATCTTTAAGGAGGTTATGATGATTGCAGATCTAATCATTTATAATATAAAGACAATCTACACACCATTTGAAAAACCACCAATACATGGAAAAGCTATGAATTCTATCCATGAAATTCATCATGCATATATAGCAATTAAAGATGAACTTATTATAGACTTTGGTGCAGGTGATTATAACCATCTAATGGATAACCATACTTTATTACATGATGCTAATCAAAATATAGTATTACCGGGTCTAATTGACTCGCATACACATTTGGTGCATTACGGTTCTAGAGAAGATGAGTATAAAATGCTTCAAAATGGAGTTCCTTATCTAGATATCTTAAAAAATGGTGTGTAGATTGTCTTTATATTATAAATGATTAGATCTGCAATCATCATAACCTCCTTAAAGATTAGCTTCTATAATTTTATAAACATCAAAATCTCTAATTTTC
>CAKMKF010000101.1 GCA_927439925.1 uncultured Acholeplasmataceae bacterium
ATGGATGCCTTCAGAGATTGCCTTACGTATTGATTTTCTATATTTTGCTAGTAAATATGAATAAAGTGCGTACTTATCATCAAAATAAAGATAAAAAGTGCCTGTAGCTATACCGGCTTTATCGATGATTTCATTAATTGAAGTTGCTTGATATCCATTTTTTGAAAACAGCTTTTTCGCTGTATCTATAATGTGATCGAACGTTTTTTGGCCGTCCTTACGTTTTGGTAGACGGTAATTGACTTGGTCCATTGTATCACCCAATATAAGTGTATACTAAAAAAAATAAAAAAACAATGAAAAAAATTGAACAGCTATTGACAAGGCATAAGAAGTAGATTAATATATAAGTAATGTGAACATTTATTCATATTCAATATTTTCTTTCCTTTTCTTATAGAACGTTTGTATGAACTAGCGCTTTTGACCTGTAAAAATGTTCAAACTGGTTCACTCTTTTCATCAATTTTTTCTCCCAAAAATATGTTTTGAAAAGAATATGAAATGTTCACAAAACATAAAGAAGCGACTCTCCTCGCTTTTTTTTGTAAGCGCATGTCAATTTTTAGATAAAAGAGCCAGAATTGATTGACAAAGCAAATGCTATATGATAATATATAGTCGTAATATGAATATCTATTCACATTAGAAAATCAGGATTATATAGCACAATTTACCTTAACAAGGGGATTTAATGATTTTTTTTGCTATGTAATATCTTTTTTATAACGATTTTGAAAACGCTTTTAGAAATGGAGATTAAAAAATGGAAAAGGTTTATGTATTAGGTAGTAAACGTAGTGCAATCGGGTCTTTTATGGGTACGCTCGCCCCTATGCATCCTGCGCAATTCGGTTCTCAAGTATTAAAAGCTTTGATTTCAGAAACGAATTTAAACGTTAATGACATCGATGAGGTCTTAGTAGGTAACATCTTGCCAGCAGGTTTAGGTCAAGGTATTGCAAGACAGGTTTCAATTTTAAGTGGTGTCCCTGTTTCTATTCCTGCATGTGCAGTAAGTATGGCATGTGGAAGTGGGATGAAGACAGTGATGAATGCATATACAAGCTTAGCGCTTGGAATGCATCAATTAGTCATTGCTGGTGGAGTTGAATCCATGAGCTTCGCACCATTTTTAGTTCCTGGATCAGTACGTACAGGAGTTAAGATGGGTGATCAAACGATGAAGGATCATATGATTTATGATGCATTGACTGACGCGTTTGATGGTTCTCATATGGGTATCACTGCAGAACGCATCGCAGAAAAATATGGAATCACTAGAGAAGAACAAGACGCTTTCGCCTGGAACTCTCAAGTCAAAGCCGCTAAGGCTCAAGATGCTGGCATATTTAAGGATGAAATCGTTCCTATCATCATACCAGCTAGAAAAGGTGATATAACCTTTGATCAAGATGAATACATCAATCGTCAAACAAGTTTTGAAAAGCTTTCAACATTAAGAGCAGCTTTCAAGAAAGATGGCTCTATAACAGCAGGAAATGCTTCTGGAATCAATGATGGAGCAAGCTTCGTCGTCCTTGCTAGCGAATCTTACGTTAAGAAACACAACTTAAAGCCAATTGCTGAAATTATCGGTGTTGGTCAAGGTGGAGTTGATCCTTCGATCATGGGTCTTGGACCAACACCTGCAATTCAAAACGCCTTAAAGATGGCTAATCTAAGTTTAGCTGATATGGACTTAATTGAACTTAATGAAGCATTCGCTGCTCAATCATTAGGCGTTATTAAAGAATTAACAGACATCTATTCATTAACTAAAGAAGAAATACTTGCAAGAACGAATCTAAATGGTGGAGCAATTGCCTTAGGACATCCTGTTGGAGCAAGCGGAAATAGAATTATGGTCACTCTACTTTATCAAATGATGAAGAGTGATGCGAAACTTGGACTTGCAAGTCTTTGTATCGGTGGCGGTATGGGTACTGCAGTTGTTTTAAAGAAAATATAAAGGAGAATTAAAATGGGAAGACTAGATAATAAAGTCGCTGTCGTTACTGGTGGTGCAAAAGGTTTAGGTCAAGCAATTGCTGAAATGTTTGCTGCTGAAGGTGCTAGAGTTATAGCTGCTGATATGGGTGAACTCACATATACAGCTAAGAATGTATTCGGATATCATTTAAATGTTACAGACGTCAATGGTGTTCAAGCATTCTATGATGATGTAGTTGCTAAATTTGGTAAGGTTGATATTTTAGTCAATAACGCAGGTATTACTAGAGATGCGATGACTAGAAAAATGACGGATGATCAATGGAATCAAGTCATTGATGTCAATTTAAAGGGTGTATTCAATATGACACGTCTATTTGGTCCATTGATGGAAACGAATGGTTACGGTTCAATTATCAATATTTCTTCAGTTGTTGGTATTTATGGAAATATCGGTCAAGCAAATTATGAAGCAACTAAAGCTGGAGTGATTGGTTTAACAATGACTTGGGCTAAAGAATTTGCTAGAAAAGGTGCGAATGTTAGATGTAATGCAATCGCTCCTGGATATATCATGACAGATATTCTAAAGACAATTCCTCAAGATTTATTAGATAGTTTCGCTAAGTTAACGATGCTAGGAAGACTTGGTCAACCAGTAGAAATAGCGAATGCAGCATTATTTTTAGCATCAGAAGAATCATCATATATTACTGCACAAACACTGAATGTCAATGGCGGTATGCGTTTATAATTATTTTTGCAAATCAAAGATTAGGAAGGTAGCCCGATGAAAGAAACAAATGTCGGTATCGTAGGAACCGGAATATATTTACCAAAGGGAAGAATGAGTGCGAGAGAAATTTCAGATGCAACAAAAGGCATTTGGAGTGAACAAGCAGTCATTGATAAGCTTGGTATTCACGAAAAAGTTGTTCCTGACAATACTAAATCAGATGGAACTCAAGAAATGGGTGCACTCGCTGCACTTGATGCACTAAAAAATACAGGAGTTGATCCTTTATCGATAGATGTTATCTTAAGTGTCACTGAAGAATGGAAAGAATATCCATTAACGACTTCAGCATTTAACGCTCCAATACGGTCTTGGAT
>CAKMKF010000102.1 GCA_927439925.1 uncultured Acholeplasmataceae bacterium
TTACGGTCAAAATATTGCTAAAGATATATTATATTCAGGAACTGTTGCAGCAGCAATGGAAGCTAAAATTTTAGGTGTCGATGCAATTGCTATTTCTGCACATCGCACAGACTTACCATACCTTTACGATGAAACGATTAAATTATTTGATGAAATATTTGAAGCTAAACTTCAGGAAGGTCCTGGTATCTTAAATATCAATTTTCCAAGAGATACAATGGGTAGACCAAAAGGTGTAAAGATCACGAAGATGGGTCTTCGTCTTCAGCATGCAGAATTCGTTAAATCTGAGAGACCAGACATTTTCCACATCAAATCTTCTATCATTAACTATCAAGAGCATGAAGATTCTGACGTTAATGCATTTGATGACGGATACATTTCAATTACCCCTCTTTTGATCGATCGTACTGATTATAAGCAAATAAAGGCGATATTAAAGACTTAATTGCATAACATATTCATTATGTTATGTTAAAATAAAATATAGGGTGGGTGAGCATATGGCACAATTCAATATACATTTTTTCAAGGAAAAAAGTAGAAAAATTGATTTAGAGCAGTTAATTGTCTTCTTTGAGAAAATAGAAGGTATCACTGTTGAAATGGATGAAAAGAGTGTTCGTTTTTTATATCTCCATCCACGACTTGGCTATGAATCACAATTTGTTATTACTCCAAAATCACAGGTCCCAGATATTTATAGATTAAGTCCTAAGTTTTTAGACTTGAACTTTCATTTGGAAATGCCTATATTGACACCAGATTATGTGGCAAGACATTTATTTGATCTTGTGAAAAAAGTAACCGATACATATGATTTCCACATTTATAATGAATTATTTGAAGATGTTTTACCTTTCAAGATGGATGTTGTCATGAAAGTTTTTAACATGGTCAAAGAAGCATATATTAAGAAAAACCCTATATTATTATCTGATTATCACTTAATGTCTAAAGATAAGCTTCATTCAATTCTTAGATATTTGGATGATTTATATGATTTACAAAAATACTATAAAGAATTAGACACTTATGTACCAAGATATCATTTTTTAACGACAGAAAAGAAAACATTGGTTATTGGAATTGAGTGGAAGGAACATACATTAACAGTATTCCCTCCACATATTGATTACATTTTCTACCGTGTAGGTAATGAAATTAAAATCGTATCCTACGAAGAAGCAATTCCATTACTCGATAAATATCTACAAGATGTACCTGGTTTCATTAAAGGAACAAAGGTAGTAGTCAAGAAAACTTCAAGTAAAGTTTTCAAAATGATGAAGAAACAAAAATTTATGAAGATCGATCACACCTTTGCTAAGGAAAATGTAAAGAAGTTATTAGATTAGAAGGAGCATCACTTGCAAAAGAAAGTATTTTTTCATGTTTTAGGTTTCATCATGGTTGCATTTGGAATTGTAGGAATTATCTTTTCTAAACTCGGAGCTTCTCCAATCGATGCATTCAATTACTTCCTCTATACACTTACACCACTTTCTCTAGGGACTGTTGCTGTTTTGTTAGGATTAAGCGTGTCCCTATTATGTTTTATTCTAGAACGAAAGAAGGATATGATTTATTCGGTTATCTTCTTATTTATCATCGGTGTTTTAATTGATTCATGGAAGTTTTTATTTGAACTCTTACCACCAGAATTTTTCGAATCATTTTATGTAAGAGTACCACTCGCAGGCTTAAGTTTACTTATAGTAAGTTTAGGGGTTGCCATTACCATGACAACAGGGCTACCTAGCCTACCTTTTGAAAGATTATTATCAATTATGGATAAAAGAATTCATAGTGTGAGATTGACGAAGATTATTATAGAAGGAACATTCTTTATCCTCGCAGTTATTTTAGGAACGATTACGAAGCAATTGTTTGAGCAGGTTCACGTATTTACTGTTGTTTTAGTTATATTTACCGGACCGCTTATTTCAATGTTTATTGATATCATTTTGAGAAAAAAAGTTAAAGGAGAGATGGTTTATGCAGCTTAATAAAATGATTGACCACACAAAACTTGGCGCTAGTATTAGTAAAGCTCAAATCGATCAACTTCTTAGTGAAGCGAAAACATTTGATTTTAAGAGTGTATGTGTAAACCCAATTTGGGTAAAATATGCAAAACATCAGCTTAAGAAAACGGATGTACTTGTATGCACTGTGATTGGGTTTCCTCACGGAACGCACACAGCAAGTGTTAAAGCATTTGAAGCAGTTCAAGCAGTCAAAGATGGTGCAGATGAATTAGATATGGTAATCAATGTGAATGCATTGAAAACAAAAGACTATCACACGATTTTAAACGAAATTAAAGGTGTAGTTGACGCTTCAGAGAAAAGAACGGTTAAAGTCATTATTGAAACTTGTTACTTAAGCTCAGAAGAGATTGTTCAAGCATCAGAACTCGTAGTAGAAGCTGGTGCACAATTTGTCAAAACTTCAACAGGTTTTGGTACTTATGGTGCAAGAGTTGAAGATGTCAAATTGATGAAAGAAACGGTTAAAGACAAAGCTGAAGTTAAGGCATCTGGTGGGGTAAGAACCTATGAAGATGCTATGTTGATGATTGAAGCAGGAGCAACTAGAATTGGGACATCAAATGGTGTCGATATTATAAATAAAAGGGGGAAATCAAATGATTCCAACACCTCATATTGAGTTGGAGAATAAAGATTTAATTGCAAAAACGGTATTAATGCCAGGCGATCCACTTAGAGCTAAATATATTGCTGATACATTTTTAACAAAGGTTGAAAAAATCAATGATGTTAGAAATATGTGGGGTTACACAGGTTACTTTGGTAAAAAGAAAGTAACTGTAATGGGTTCAGGTATGGGTATGCCATCAATTGGTATCTATTCATATGAACTTTTCGAGTTCTATGGTGTTGAAAATATTATTCGTATAGGTTCATGTGGTGCATATTCACCAGATTTAAATATATATGATGTTGTATTGGTTAAAGATGCTTATTCAGAATCAAGTTATGCGAAGACAATGGGTGTATCATCTAGAAAAATATTACCTGCAAATAAGTCATTAAATAATAAAATTATTCGTGCTAGTGAAAAATTAAATATTAAATTGCATGTATCAACAGTTCATTCATCCGATGTATTTTATCGTTTGAAGCATGATGAATTCAAAGACATTCATCAAAAATACGGTGCAGATGCCGTAGAGATGGAATCATTCGCATTGTTTGCGAATGCAAAAGCATTAGGAAAAAAAGCAGCATGTCTTCTTACAGTATCGGATTCACTCGTTACCCATGAGAAAACTTCTTCGATGGAAAGACAAGAAGCTTTCACGAAAATGATGGAAGTTGCGTTAAACAGCCTCTAATGATTTTCATTCAAAACGATTTCAAAACGATACAGTTCGCAGTTTACTTTACTGATATAGACAAAGTGAGTACACGTGTTTATCGTTTTTTGTTACCTAAATTATTGACAGCCCATAATAACAGATTATCTTCTAGAATTTTAATGAATCAAGAACTAGAAGATCTCTACGGTGCTTATTTTAGTACCCGAGTTGAACAACTCGGGAATTTTAGCGTTGTTTCAATTGTTTTAACAATCGTAGAGCCCAAAATAGTTGAAGATGAAACTTTACTTGAGCAGAGTCTTAATTTATTAAAAGATGTTTTATTTGAACATGATGAATTTAATAAAACGATCTTTAATGAAGAAAAAAGAATGCTCATTGAGCAATGGGAAACATTACCCGATAATAAACGACTATACGCACAAACCAAATTTTATGAGAACTTTTTCGAAAATGATTTATCTGGATATCCTTTATCAGGAACGTTAGATGATGTAAAGAAACTAACACTTGATAAAATGACTAAATATTACAAAAAAATCTTTTTAAAAAATGCAGTCAAAATGGTTGTGAACGGTAGAATCGATGACAAAGATATTAAAAAGATTGAGGGAATACTTGATCAAGAAAAAAGATTAGATTACCCCTTTCAAACCATATTTAGAGAACCAAGACCTGTAAAAAAAATATATGAACAAACAGAAATGAATCAAGCGATTTTGAAGATTGGTTACCATTTCCCGGTATTTAGAGCAGACCCATTATATGATGCGGCAGTGATACTTGATACAATACTCGGCAGTTCTCCAAATTCAAGGTTGTTTCAAGAAATACGAGAAAAACAAGGTTTATGCTACGATATCCACTTGACTTATGATTACTATAAAGGTGCGATGATGATTACGAGTGGTGTAGACACCACCAATAGAGATTCAGCACTAGAAAGTATTCAGGCTTTAGTTGAAGATATGAAGACACATGGAATCAATCAAAATGAATTACATCAAGCAAAAATTTATTACAAGCATCAAATAAAAAACAGTTTAGATAGTCAATCTGTCCTAACTAAGCGAGCATTTATTAGAGATTTACTGTATTATAATGAAAGTATCGAAGAAAGATTAGCATTAATTGACAAAATCACCATAAAAGATGTCAACGAAACACTTTCGAAACTGACACTAGATACAATATATGTGCTGTTCGGAGGCTAATTCAAATGATTAAAAAAGAGTATAAACATTTAAACGAAATTGTATATATCATAAAACTAAAAAATGGTATGCAAATTCATATCTTACCAAAGGAGGACCCGTGTTACTCTACTTATGTAGAGTTGTCTATCCCCTATGGTTCGCTTGATTTGCAATATAAGAAGGGTCAAGAGATTAAAACGACCCCTCCAGGAACTGCTCATTTTTTAGAACACAAAATATATGCAATGCCAGACGGAGATGCTTTTCAAGAGTTTTCAAAATTAGGTGTGGACGCAAACGCCATGACCTCTCACAATCAAACCTCATATTTATTTACAGCAACCAACAATTTTATTCCAGCTCTTGATCATTTGATGCATATGATAGATACCCCATATTTTACAGATGAAAATGTCGAACAAGAAAAACTTATCATCACAGAAGAGCTTAAGATGTATTTAGATGATCCGAATACAGTTATGCAAAATAGATTACTTGAAAATATGTATTCTATCCATCCGATTCGACACGATATTGGTGGTACCATAGAATCAATAAATCAGGTAAGCAAAGAAATACTATTCGATATTTACGAAACATTCTATAATCCAAGTAACCGTTTGATTACCATCGCAGGAAAAGTTGATATAAAAGAAGTTGAACAGTTCTTTAAAGCATATGATCAAAGTCATCCAGATAAACATCCATTACCAAAAGTTATATTTCCAAGAGAACCAAAAAGATTGTCAACGCGTAATGAGACTAAAATAAAGAATAATGGTATCAGCAAATTATTATTTGGTATTAAGATAGAACCTGTTCGTCAAAATGCTCATCTTCAAATCAAACGTGAGATGGCATATACCATGATGCTCAATATCTTACTTGGACCGTCATCACCAATGTTTGAAAAACTTTTAGAGGAAAAATTAATCAATCAAAGCTTTTCGATTCAAACCAATTTTGAAAAGAATGCAGAAAATATTCTTATATTTGCAGAAACGAAGAAGGTTTACAAACTTAAAAAGATACTCGTTCAGTTGTTTACTGAAGAAGCGCATCTCTATTTAAATGAAGAATCGTTTGAAAGATACAAAAAGGTTTATCTCGGTCAAGTTATATACGCTTTAAACAGTTTGGAGAACAAAGCATACCTCTATGGTAAGTATTATCACATGGGATCCTCACTATTTGATGTAGTAGAAATACTGAAATTAATAACCTATGAAGACGTCGTCGATACACTCGAATCCATACAAATAAAAGCAATTTCAACACTGATTCATAAAAAGGCCTAAATTAGGTCTTTTTTTTATATATATTACATGTATGTGTGCGCACGATGTGTGTTTGTTTTATTTTTACTGAAATAATAGTTTAATTCCAATGGTTTTACGATTTTATTTTCTCTATGTCAATTTTGAAATACTTCTCTATATTCTTATAATGAAATGAAAAGGAGGGGCATATGCTCAATCAAATCATTTTAATAGGTCGTTTAACACACGATCCAGAGATTCGTATTCTAGAAGATGGAAGAAAGGTATCCTATATAAGTGTTGCAGTTCAAAGACCGTTTAAGAATATGGATGGTGCTTATGATACAGACTTCATCAAGGTATCGGTTTGGGAGGGATTAGCAACTGCTATTGAGTCTTATGCAGCAAAAGGCGTCATGATTGCGGTAAAAGGGCGAGTTCAAAGCTGGAAGTATGATTTGCCAGATGATAGAAAGCTTTCGATGCTTGAAGTTATCGCAGAAAGAATTACCTATTTAACATCCTCTTCTAAGAACGAATTTAGGCAAAATGAAGAAAGTTCAGAAAAATGAACTTTTTTTATTGACATTAGTATACTATGCATTGTATAATATAAGTCGTAAGATAGTATTAGAGGTGAATGATGAGAGAACAAGTAAAAAAAGGGGTACTAGAAATATTCGTACTCGCGATTCTAATGAGAAGTGACTCATATGGTTACAAGATCGTTAGCGACCTAATTCAATATATAGAAATTAGTGAATCAACACTTTATCCAATTCTGAGAAGATTGGAAAAAGCAGATGAACTAAAAACATATAATGTGCTTTTTCAAGGGAGAAATCGCAAATATTATCAAATCACAGCGAAGGGAAAAAAACATATCGATGACTTCTTGGAAGAATGGGAAGATATTAGAAAAATCTACGATATATTGATGAAATGAGTGAACATATGAAAACTTGGTTAAAGGATTTAGAAAACGCATTAAGCAAAAAATTCTATAAGGATGAGGTTTCTGATATTGTTTCTTATTATGAGGAAATGATTGAAGAAAGATTGTCAGGTGGGGAAAAACTAGATGTTATATTAGATGAATATGATATCAAAGATATTCTTAAAACGATGACTCCTGATGTCTTGGTAAAAAGAAAAAATGACACATATCCAAGACTTGCAAGAAGTATGAAGCAGCTACTCGCTACGCTACTTTCGACACCGCTTTTGATTCCAATCGCCGTTGTTTATGCAGTTTTGTTGATCTTTGCATTAACGATGATTATCGTCTCATTTGTAGTAGTACTTAGCACATTTGTTGGCTTTGTAGGGTTCTCGTTAGACTTTTTTACAACAACATTATCGACGGGTAATTTGATGGTTTTGGGAGGCTTGAGCCTCATGATGGTCAGCTTGATGCTACTCGCATCAATCTGGATATACCAACTTACGATTTGGACATCGAAAAAATTGTTGGTGTTATTTTCTAAAATAGCAAGAAAAGCAGGTGAAGCATAATGAAATTTTTGGTTAAACTTTTATTAATTATTTTGGTTTTGGGGTTAGTCTTAGCAGCTGCAGGATTTTTCATGGGTATGAATATTGAAGAACTAGAAACGTTTTTTGATGATAATGATTCTTACGGTGAGCAGATTGTACTAACTATTGATGATGAACTACATGAATTGATTATTGATGCAGATACTAGACATATTAATTTGTCAGTAACGACTGAGACAAGCATGACGATTAAGTATTATAAACACGATCGTGATACATTTACATTTCCAGATAATGGAATTGGTTCCTATGAACTTGTTCAAGATGAAAAATTCGAATTCTTTAGTTTTGTAAGATTTAAGACTGTATCAAAAGATCGTCTTACCATTGAGATAGAAATGCCTGAGACATGGTTACTAGATCTAGAACTTTCTACAAAAATTGGAGCAATCAAACTAGAACATGATACAGTTGTAACTTATAAAAATATAGATATAAACTCAAATACAGGTAGTATTGATTTATTAAATGTATCCGCTGATTCATTTGTTGGCCATGTGGACACTGGAGCGATTTCTTTAATTAATTCTTCCTTTGTTGGCAATGTATTCGCAGAGTCTTCTACAGGAACTATTCAATTAAACACTGTTAGTGGAGTCAACTTTGATTTATC
>CAKMKF010000103.1 GCA_927439925.1 uncultured Acholeplasmataceae bacterium
TTTAAAAAAACAGAAGCACTATAGTTTAATTTTGAAGGATGTTCAAGAAAATTCAATACATCGCGGACAACTTGAAGCTCTAATTCGCAAAAATTCATTTGACAATATTTTTAGACTAGTCAAACTTGTATTTACGAAAGATAAAGAGTTTTATAAATTAAATATTGTCTCTCAAGAAAATGAAATCATCTTGTCTTCTTTAAGAACTATCATATCTAGTGAATTTGATGAAATTAAAGGAAAGATTCCTTTTTTCTTTGATACACACACAAATATCAATATGGAGAAGTTGTTTAAAGTAACTAATTATGATGAACTACTCGAAGCACTCGTTGATTCGAAGTATTACCCTATTTTAAAGAAATTTTACACGAAGAATGCGGATATGATTCGATATCTTGATATTGAACACGCACTGGAAGAGTATTACTATGAAGAAGCTTTTCAAAGAATTGATAATAATTATAGTGGATCTCTAAAAAAAGATTTAGAAAGTATATATCAAACAAGAATTGAAC
The DNA here is from genome assembly GCA_927439925.1 of uncultured Acholeplasmataceae bacterium. Classification (GTDB taxonomy): domain Bacteria; phylum Bacillota_I; class Bacilli_A; order Acholeplasmatales; family Acholeplasmataceae; genus Peloplasma. Next base: position 519 of record CAKMKF010000103.1, read on the forward strand.
TAGGTAACATAATAAAAATATATCGTTTAAAAAAGTTTTATAAAGCTGACCCAATCACAATAAAAAATGTTTTAATCAAAAAGCATATGAGAATTAGTGAAAAGAAAATTGATGAGATTCTACAGCTTGAAAATCCTGATTTAATATTGAAGTATTTATCTAAATCAGAATATGCAAAATTCACCAATGAAAAAGATTATGTCTATGTCGAGTATTATGCAGGTCGTATAAAATACGATCTAGCCAAGAAATTTATGTATTTTTCAACAGAAGTACCAAAAGTTTTTACTGCATTCGTGACATTAAGTGAGATTGAAATCGAAAATCTTACAAATATCATTGAAGGTATCCGCTATCAAGTGGATGAAAATGAAATTAAGCAAATGCTTATTTACTAGGAGGAATTATGGGTATAGCAAAAGTTAACCTAATAGATTTAACCTCAAATGTAAGCAATTTGGATCGAGTTTTGACAAGATTTATAGACCTGAAGGATTTTCACCCTGTTTTAGCGAGTGAAATTGTAGATAAGGTTCATGGATTGACATCATTTGTTTCCGAAAATCCCTGTGTATCTATGCTACAGGAACTTGACGAAATAGAAAAAAAATACGATTTAAATTTGCCAAATATTGAGCAAAGAGATGTTGAATACAATTTGAATTCTATGTTTGATTATATACAAGAAATCAAAGCTTCACTCGAAAAAGAAGTGAATAAGATTAAAGAGTTAGAAGCTTTTATCCAAAAATATGAAAATGCATTGATTCAAGTTGAAAACATACAAAGCTTAGAGATCCCACTTGATGATCTTTTCGCATGTGAGTATATTTTTATCAGATTTGGAAGATTACCAAATGATAGTGTTGAAAAACTTCGATTCTTTCAGAATAAACCTTTTGTTTTCAAAACATTTAGTTTTGATGATAGTTACAGTTGGTGTATGTATTTCACAACTGATGAATATAAGCGTGAAGTTGATAACATTTTTTCTTCAATGTTTTTCGAAAGAAGTTTCATTCCTGAGTTCGTTCATGGAACACCTAAACAAGCGATTGAGGCTCTAGTTAATGAAATAAATATTGCAAAAGAGAAAATCGATCAATATAAAGTAGATATTTATAATATTACATGTGGCTGTAATAATGAACTTGCATGTATTAAAGGCGAACTCCTATTTCTAAATCGAATCTTCGAGTCGAAAAAATATGTAGTTGGCCTGGGTGATAAATTTAGTATTTCAGGATTTACTGAAATTCAAAATGTTGATAAGTTTAAAGCCATGTTTGAAGATCTCGAAGATATTGAAATAGAAGTCAACGACGCTGATAGTGATAAACGTATCACACCACCAACGAAATTAAAAAATGGTTGGTTTAGTAAACCATTTGGCATGTTCGTAGAAATGTATGGATTACCTGGTTATACCGATTTAGATCCAACACCATTTGTTGCGATTACTTACTCATTATTATTCGGTATGATGTTTGGTGATTTAGGCCAAGGGTTAGTCCTGATGTTAATCGGATATTTACTCTTTAAGTTCAAAAAGATGAGATTAGGAGCAGTTGGTGTCCGAATCGGATTATCCTCAGCACTCTTTGGATTACTTTATGGGTCATTTTTCGGAGATGAAGAGATATTAACTCCGTTTTATACGAATTTTCTTGGATTAGCAGAAAAACCTATCCACATTATGGATGCTAGTTTCACAATGACATTGCTGATTACAGCGATTGCCATTGGTGCTGTATTAATCATTATCGCAATGATTTTAAACATCTATACGCTATTTAAGAAAAAAGAGTACGTTGATGTTGTCTGTTCTCACAATGGATTTGCTGGTCTGATGCTTTACGGTTATATTGGCGTAGGAGCTGCCCTTCAACTTGGGTTAGGCATACCAGTATTTAGTCCAATTACGATATTGATATTTGTAGGTATACCAATTCTACTGATTTTCTTCAAAGAACCAATTGAACGAAAAGTTCACAAACATAAGATGTTTCCAACTGGTTTTGGTGGATTCTTTGTTGAAGGATTCTTCGAACTATTTGAAATCATGCTATCTTATATGACAAATACGATGTCATTCTTGCGTGTTGGTGGGTTCGTATTATCCCATGCTGGAATGATGCTTGTTGTGACAAGTTTAATGTCTATGGT
>CAKMKF010000104.1 GCA_927439925.1 uncultured Acholeplasmataceae bacterium
CAATGGGTAAATCAGCATTCGCAATGAATTTGGCGTTAAATGTTGCGAAACGTAATAAGGATGGTCAAGCAGGAGTCGCTATTTTCTCTTTGGAAATGAGTAACGAGCAGCTTGCTGCACGTATGTTATCCTCAGAATCCAATATTGAAAATAATAAGATTAAAACAGGACATTTAACATCACGTGAATGGCAATTCCTTGAAGGAGGAATGCAGTCATTATCTAAGCTTCATATCGCATTTGATGATTCTGCTGCTGTAGGTGTAGCTGATATTAGAGCGAAGTGTAGAAAGCTTGCTCAAGAGGGTAAATTAGACTTCGTCGTTATTGACTATCTTCAATTAATTAAGGGTGACGATAGATCAGGAAATAGACAAGAAGAAGTTGCGAAGATTTCAAGATCGTTAAAACAAATGGCAAGAGAATTGAAGATTCCGATCTTAGCACTATCTCAGTTATCCCGTGAAGTTGAAAAAAGAGAAGATAAAAGACCGGTAATCCCACCTTTTTTATCTCTATTCTTTTCTGTTTTTTCTTTAACTTCTCTAATCACATCAGCAAGCTCAGAAAACTCAGAGGTTTTTCTTTTTTGTGCAAGAGCGAAAATGCTTTCTTCAGCCAGTGTTAAATATTCATTCGCATCCATATCACCTGAATATCCTGTTTCTAATATTTCAGATGCGAGTTGAATGACCTGACGCTTCATGGATCCATCTCTAACAAGCTCTACATAGGTTTCTAAATGCTTGGTTGAAGGAACTGTTTCCGATAACGCTAAAAGATACTTCATGCCACCAGCTTTTTGAAGGTTTTGACCTTCCTCAAGCTTAGCTGCGACTGAAGTATAATCGATTTTCATCGTATTGTTATGGAGATCCTTCATTGCTTCATAAATCAATTGATGCGCTTGTTCAAAGAAGTCTTCATTATTGAGTTGGTCAACCACTGAAACAATCTCTTTAGGATCTAAAAAGATAGTACCTAATACGGATTGTTCAGCTTCATGATGATGCGGTAAGCTTTTCGCCATGATTTAATACCTACTTTTCAACGATATGAACTTCAAATAGTGCTTTAATGTCTTTGTGTAATGATACGGTTGCTGTATAAATTCCTACAGAATTGATATCACTAGATAATTCAACTTTTTTCTTATCAATTAAAATATGATGTGCATCTTCAAAAGCTTCAACGATTTGTTTGGTTGTTACACTTCCAAATAATTTACCATCCTGACCAATTTGAATACCTAATGTCACTTTCTTATTGTCAATTTCTGATTTTAGTTTCTTCATTAAATCGATATGACGTTGTTGAGATAAAAACGCTTCTTCTTTTGCTTTGTTAATTGCTGCCATGTTTTCATCTGTAGCTAACACAGCTTTCTTTTGGGTGACTAAGAATTGACCGAACCCTGATGCAACCTCGATTACATCGTCCTTCTTTCCTTTGCCTTTAACATCCTCTAATAAAATAACTTTCACGAGTTCTCCTCCTCCACCATACTCTAATTCTAAGTATGTTTTTAATTGATTATATACCTCAGATAAAGATTGATTTTCGATCTGAGCTGCAGCACTATTTAAGTGCCCACCTCCACCGAAAGCTTCCATCAAAATCTGTACGTTAACTTGTTGATATGATCTAGCAGAGATGCCTACCTTATCATTTCCAATTCTTGAAATCATAAATGCTGCATCAATTCCATTGATTTGTAGTAATGCTTCTGCAACCTGTGCAAGAAGTATTCTATCATCATAAATGTCAGATGTCACTACAAAAGCGAAACGATCTAAAAAGATTTCAACATTTCCTAATAATTTATTGATTTCTAGCGTACGCATTAAGTCTCTACGTAGCCATAATTTAACATCTGTAATATCTGCACCTAAATCTTTTAATTTAGATGCTACTTCAAATGTTCTTGAGCCTGTACGATAACTAAAGTTATTGGTGTCTACTACAAGACCACCATACATAATGGTCGCTTCAAATGGTGATATTTTAATAACTTCTTCTGTATTATAAAAATTCAAAAGTTCCATTACAAGTTCAATCGTTGATGATGCATATGGCTCAATAAAACTAAATATTGAGTCAAACGTATCCTCACCAACTCTATGGTGGTCAATAACGATTAATTTATTGACTTTCTTTAAAAGTTCTTGAGACATGACTATCTTAGGTGACTGTGAATCAACAACAATCAGTAAGCTTTCATCATTCACTTCTGTTAAAGCTATTTCAGGAGTTACTACATTTTCAGTAAAGTTAGGCATTTTTTCCTTGAGCAGTTCATAAACTTTAATCACAGTATTATCAAGTTTTGCTTCATCGATAACCATATGAACAGGTTTCTTACTCACTTTAGCCATATGATAGACTGCAATCATAGAACCAAATGCATCTAAATCTGCTTGATTGTGTCCCATAACAAAAATGTTGGTTGCTTTATCTGTAAAATCTTTAATCGTTTGAGCGTTAATTCTGACACCAACACGTGAACTCTTTGCTGCAGCGTCATTCTTCGCACCAAAATAAGCAATCTTTTGATCTTGAATATTAACAACGACCTGATCACCACCACGTTTTTCAGCAAGTTCCACCGCATTTTGTGCATATATCCCTAATTCTTCATAATCGACATCCCATGATGCGACACCCATAGAAATAGAGACTCTAACTTGGTTTGCTGTTGAGATCGATCTAATTTTATCTAAAATATCAAACTTATCTTGAATCATTAAATTCAGTTGTTTACGATAAAGTAGAACTACAAGTCTTTCATCTGCGTATGGCTTTAAGAATCCATCATATTTATTTGCCCAGTCTGCAATCGCAGCTAAATACTCACCCTTTAGAGAGGATTGTTCAGAAACATCCATCGAACCAATTGCTTCATCTAAGTTATCCAAATATATAATGCCAAGAGCTGGAATTTGATCTAAATATTTCTGTTTGACTTGTTCTCTTTCTGTTACATTGAATAAATAGAAAAATTTAAACTCAGAACGATATATAACATCATATGTATCATTTTTGATCTGAATAGTAAACTGAATTTTATTATTGATTGCTGACAAATGAAGTTGAGGATGGACATCTTTTAAATTCTTACCAGCAATTTTTGAATCGAAAATCGCCTTTGCATGAGGATTTGCCCATTTGATTTCAAAATCATCATCTAATGCAATAATTCCTATTGGCAATTCATTAAAAACTTCATCACCAACTTGATTCACATGATAGGATAGCTTAGTCCACATGGACAATCGGTTTTGAAGCGTTTTTACCTTCTGTCTAGCTTGATAGTTAAGTGATATATAAAATGCTGCAAAGACCAAAATCATGCCTGTCAGCATGAGGATTAATAGGAAGAATTGTGCTCCAGATTCAAAGTTGAAATAAGGTGTGTATAAAATCACGCTGACAATGAATATGACAGACGCAATGATGAGAAAAAGCCATCGTTTCATGTGCTCACCTACTTTAAAAATATTATATCACGTTTGAGAAAAATATAAAGATTTTATCTTTAAAGACAAGAAAAATTATCGAACTCCAATATGTTCTATCGAGGAAACCTAAGCAAGACTTATCTATTAAGTTAAATATAACACAATCCTGATTCATGTCTTTTTCTTTCAATTCATGGTATTGTATACATATACATGCAAATGAATGTAATTTCATGAATATTTAACAAAGGAGATTTAAATGAAAAATCTAGGAAGAAACAAATTATTCAAAATGCTATCTTTAATCCTCGCAGTAGGACTGTTATTTGTAATCATCGGGTGTAAGGAAGAAGACACTGTTCCAATAACAGGAGATCCCATGAGTTTTGTATTACCTGAATTGGGGTATGAATATGATTCATTAGAACCATTTATCGGTGCAGATACGATGGAAATCCATCATTCAAAACACCATAATAGTTATGTTAACAATTTAAACGCCGCACTTGCAAAACATCCAGAGTTACAAACAACACTGGAAGAACTACTTACTGATACCTCATTAATTCCTGAAGATATCCGTACTGCTGTTCAAAATAACGGTGGTGGGCATTACAATCACTCACTATTTTGGAGCATACTAAAAGTCAATAATGGTGCAACCCCTCAAGGTGCTCTATCTATAGCAATGATGAGTGACTTTACTTCTTTTAATCAATTTAAAGAAGAATTCGAAACTGCTGCGAATACAAGATTTGGAAGTGGTTGGGCATGGTTAATCGTCTTACCTGACAAATCTTTAAAGATTGTTACTACAGCAAACCAAGATACACCGCTTTCTGAAGGTATACCTATTCTAGTCCTTGATGTGTGGGAACATGCTTATTACCTAAACTATCAAAATAGACGTCCTGATTATGTTTCGGCATTCTTCAGTGTAATTAACTGGGATAAAGTTGAAGAACTATACGAAGCTGCAATCCTATAACAAATAAGAAATAAACTCAATAATTAAAAATAAAAAACCCAACTCAATTTAAACTGAGTTGGGATTTGTTTAATATGTGCTAATTAGTCTTTTACGAATGGTAAAAGTGCCATGTGACGAGCTCTCTTGATAGCGATAGCAAGTGGACGTTGCCATTTAGCTGATGTTCCAGTTACACGTCTTGGTAAAATCTTACCGCGGTCTGTAACGAAACGCTTTAACAGCTCAACATCCTTAAAATCTATGTGTTCTACTTTATTTTGTGTAAAGTAACATACTTTCTTACGCTTCTTGAATCCGCCACCACGTCTATTTTGTTGCATGATGTTTCCTCCTTAAAATGGTAAATCTTCTTCTGCAGCGAGTTGCTTACTTGTTTCGTAGAACTCGTCGTTTTCTGAAGTATTTTGTTCTTCTCTTACTGGTTGTTCTGTTGTGTCGCCCTTGCTTTCTAAAAACTGGACTGAATCACAAACAACCTCTGTAACATAACGTGTGCCGTTGTCGCCTTCATACGTTCTTGTTTGAATGCGTCCTTCAACACCTAAGAGTGCACCTTTTCTAACAAAGCGTGCTAAATTTTCTGCTTGCTTACGCCAAACGACGCATTGAATAAAGTCAGCTTGTTTTTCACCGGATTGATCCGCGAATTGTCTGTTGACTGCAAGCGTAAAGGTAACGACGGCTATATTAGATTGGGTAGATTTAATTTCTGGGTCTTTGGTAATTCTACCAACCAGAATAACTCTATTCATCATAATTTATTCGCCTTCCTTTACAACAATGAAGCGAATTACTTCTTCTGTAATTCGAACGACACGATTAAATTCAGCAACTGCTTCTGGAGTAGCATCTACAAGTAGCCAAACGTAATACCCTTTTTTGTAGTGATCAATCTCGTAAGCTAAGTCTTTTAGCCCCAACTCTTTGATCTCAAGAACCTTGCTACTGTAGTTTTCAAATATTTGATTGAAATTTCCTACAATTTGCTTAATGTTCTCGCTCTCAACAGTTGGACGGATGATATACATAACTTCGTATTTTTTCATCTGTTCCACCTCCTTTTGGTCTATGGTCTATATAAGACAAGGATTATCTATCTTATGCCAAATCATTATATCATATATGATATGATAATACAACTTGTTTTGAATCCTTTTTTACTGCAGGATATTGCTTAAATTCTCATAGATAAATCGAACTGTTTTTTCGATCGCATCTATTCTCAAACATTCCTCTAAATCTAAATGAAATACATGCATTTCAGTTTTATAAAGAATGGAAATCCACGCTTCTTGTTTGAATGTATTTTCTTGAAGTGTAGGTCCAGCATTGCCAGTTATACCAACACTTATATCTGAACCAATGATTTCCTTTATTTTTCTTGCCATGATTAAAGATATTTCCTTACTCACAATTCCATACTTATTCATATCTTCTAAACTCATGTTTAAAAGGTTATGTTTTTGCTTAATACTATAGGCAACGATACTACCTGAAATCACTTTAGATGCTCCAGGGTTTTTCATCAATTCATAGGTTGCTGCACCACCTGTCATACTTTCAGCAAATGCGATTGTTAAGCCCTTATTCAGTAACTTATCAAATGTATCTTTAGATATCATGATAAGATAATGGTGAATTCTAATTCAACGAATGAATCGCCTACTTTGCGCAATACTCTGATAACATGTGGGTCGCCAAATTCAGCGTCAGTAAGTTGTGCACCAATCTCAGCAATTGATGTAATTGGAGCTCCATTCATAGAAATAATTAAGTCATACATTTCTAAGAAATCTTTAGCGTTTCTTGTTTGATCAAACCCTACTACAACAACCCCAACTGGGTTTGGAGGTAATAGTGCTGCATCATTTTCCTGTAAGAAAATTTCAACTTCTTGAACTGAGATTCCAAGTCTTGGTTTTCTTACCACTTCTTGGAAATCATTTTCTGTAAAACTTCTTACGATTGGTGCGATTTTATTGATGGATAAAGAATAGTTTAACCCTTCAGCTGAGATCGTTCCATCTTGAGAAGATACTGTTGGAATCTTAGCAACATTAATACCAATTAATTCGCCATTTAAATTAAATAGTGGTCCACCACTATTTCCAGGGTTTAATTCTGCATCGTGCATAATCGCGAGTCCAACTATTCCATTATAAGGAAATGTTGATAAACTGACGACACCTTGAGTCACATAATTAAATTTATCAAGGTTTTGAGGTGACCCTATCGCGTAAACATCTTGACCTTTAATGATCTCCGTAATTGTATTGTCATTGATTGGTGCAACGTTATGCACTCTTAATACTTTATTTGTTCTAAATCGAACAACTGCGATATCGTAGAGTTCATAACCAGCATAATCAATAACTGGAATATCAGTTTGATCTGCACCAAAATGAACCGTCATTTCTCCACCATCTTCTACCACATGATAATTCGTCATGACGTAATATAATGTTTCACTGGATTCAAGAATTGGTTCACTCTTGTAAATAATACCAGAGCCATGTCCTGTTTCTGTTTTCACAGCAACTACCGATGGTTCAACGGTTGCTATCATATCAATTCTTAACTGCTCATAAGGAGTTGGTGATTGATATGGAGTCTCTGCACGCAGTGCAAAAGAACATCCAGCTAATGTAAATAGTGTAAGTGTTGCTAATAATAGATAAAGCAATTTTTTCTTCATGATTTGTATCCTCCTAAATGAAATAAATCGTATGCATTCTTTGTCGTAATCTTTGAAACTTCTTCAAAGGTTAATCCTTTAATTTCTGCAATTTTTTCTACAACATATTTTGTATAACCCGGTTCATTCCTTTTTCCTCTGTATGGCATTGGTGCCATATAGGGGCTATCTGTTTCTACTAGAATACGGGATAAATCAATACCTTGAATTAACTCGACAAGCACATCATTTTTCTTAAATGTGATGGGTCCATCCATTCCAATATAAAATCCTAATTCAACTGCTTTTTTTGCATCTAGTAAATCAGATGAAAAGCAGTGAAATACACCAGTTACTTTCCCTTTGTAAGGAAGTAACATTTCATAAGCTTCAGTAAATGAATCTCTTGTGTGGATAACTAGTGGTAATTTTGTTTTGACTGCTAGGTCAATATGTTCTTTAAACACTTTTTCTTGAAGTGCTTTATTATCTTTTCTCCAATAATAATCTAGTCCACATTCACCAATAGCAACTACTTTTTCCTCACTAAAAAGTTTCTCTAAATGATCTGTAGTTGATGTGTCAACATAGCCTGGGTGTACCCCAACCGTTGCGTAAACCATTTCATGTTTTCTAGCAATATCAATTGCTAAACGATTTGAGCTTTCATCCATTCCAATACATATAATCTTGGTAACTCCATGATTCATTGAACGCTCTAAAACAACTTCTAAATCATCTTTAAAATCATCCGTATTCAAATGTGCATGTGTATCTACAATCATGATTGATCATCCTTTTTCGATTAATCATATTTTATCATATTTAAGTTAAAAAATATGCGCTTTGCTCACTTTAATGTAATCTTACATTATTTGAATGTAAAGAAAAAAATGAAGTTAATCAACCTCATTTTTGATATTTGTTTGCTAAAAATCCTGGAATAAAGATAAAACCTCTTGTGTAATTGCAAGTATTACAATATTTCCTATTCGATCATAGTAATCAAACTCTACGATATCAATTTCTTCTTCATTGTCAATGAGCTTAGTAAACTCAACTGCTTGACTTCTACCTTCAAATTCAATGATATAGACTTGTGTCTCTTGATTCACTCTACCTTCAATCACACGCACGATCTCATAATTATAATCAAAATCTCTTTCATACACTAAATTGATTTCGTTTATTTGTGACTCCTGATACTCAATAATTGAAAACCCTTCATCAATTAAGATAAGCTCCATGTCAGTCATTGTAACAACCTTACCACAAGAACTCAAAATGAATAAAAATATAGAAATCATTATCACCATCATCAATTTCTTCATTTGACACCTACTATTCGTTTCCTATATGATAGCACCATTTTAAAATAAAAAAAAGAGGCCGAAGCCTCTTTATCAAATACTATTCTAGAATTGTAACTACTGAACCCGCACCAACGGTACGTCCACCTTCACGAATTGAGAACTTAGTTCCTTCTTCGATAGCGATTGGGTGAATTAGTTCAACGATCATCACTGTGTTATCTCCAGGCATAACCATTTCTGTACCTTCTTTAAGTGTAATAACACCTGTAATGTCAGTTGTACGGAAATAGAATTGTGGGCGATAGTTTGAGAAGAACGCTGTATGACGTCCACCTTCTTCTTTTGAAAGAACGTAAACTTGAGCTTCAAATCTGAAATGTGGGTTAACTGATTTTGGTTTAGCTAATACTTGTCCACGTTCAACTTGATCGCGAGTAACCCCACGAAGAAGCGCACCGATGTTGTCACCAGCTTCTGCATAATCAAGTAATTTTCTAAACATTTCAACACCAGTAACTACTGTTTGTTTAGTATCAGTGATACCAACGATTTCTACTGGGTCGCCGACTCTAACTTGTCCGCGGTCAACTCTACCTGTTGCAACTGTACCACGACCTGTGATCGTGAACACGTCTTCAACTGGCATTAAGAAAGGCTTATCAGTTTGTCTAACTGGTTGGTCGATATAAGAATCAACAGCATCCATTAGTTCTTGAACTGTAGCTTCCCATTTTGGTTCTCCGTTTAATGCACCAAGTGCAGATCCACGGATGACAGGAATGTCGTCACCTGGGAAATCATATTCTGATAATAATTCACGAATTTCCATTTCGACTAAGTCTAGTAGTTCTTCGTCATCAACCATATCTGCTTTATTCATGTATACAACTAACTTAGGAACCCCAACCTGACGAGCAAGTAGGATATGTTCTCTAGTTTGTGGCATAGGACCATCCGCAGCGGATACAACTAGGATTCCACCATCCATTTGAGCAGCACCTGTGATCATGTTCTTGACATAGTCAGCATGTCCTGGGCAGTCAACGTGAGCGTAGTGACGCTTAGTGGTTTCATATTCAACGTGTGCAGTATTGATTGTAATACCGCGTTCTTTTTCTTCTGGTGCTGAGTCAATAGATGCATAGTCTTTAATTGTTGCTAAACCTTGCTTTGCGAATACTGTAGTAATAGCAGCTGTTAAAGTTGTCTTACCATGGTCAACGTGGCCAATTGTACCAATGTTAACGTGTGGTTTAGTTCTTACAAATTTTTGTTTTGCCATTGTAATTATCCTCCTATATGAGATTATTTTTATTTTTGTTTTGTTTTACCATACTAATTGTATATGAAAAGATGTGTTTTTGCAAGTGGATTAGTTTGTTCCGCGCTTTTTAATAACATCTTCCATAATTGATTTTGGACACTTTTCATAACGAGCAAATTGCATCATAAATGTTGCGCGTCCTTGGGTATTTGAACGAAGTGATGTTGCATAACCAAACATTTCTGATAGAGGAACGTTTGCACGGATGCTAACAGCGTTTCCACGGCCTTCTTGAGACTCTAAGCGACCACGTCTAGATGTTAAATCTCCGATAACGTTACCTACATAATCATTTGGTACAACAACTTCTACGTCCATAATTGGTTCTAATAGAATTGGTGAAGCTTTTGTCTTACATTCTTTAAGAGCCATAGATGCAGCAATCTTAAATGCCATTTCAGAGGAGTCAACATCATGGTATGAACCGTAATGTAGAGTCGCCTTCACGTCAATTAAAGGATAACCTGCAATAATACCTTGTGGCATTGCTTCTTCAAGTCCTTTTAGAACTGCTGGGATGTATTCTCTTGGAATGACACCACCGACAACCTTATCAACAAATTGGAAACCTTTACCTGGGTTTGGTTCGAATTTGATCACAACGTGACCATATTGTCCTCTACCACCAGACTGACGAACGAACTTACCTTCGATGTCGGCTTCTGCTGAAATCGTTTCACGATAAGATACTTGAGGTTCAGCAACGTTAGCTTCTACCTTAAATTCTCTTCTCATACGATCAACAATGATTTCTAGGTGAAGTTCACCCATACCGGCAATAATGGTTTGTCCTGTTTCATGATCAGTAAATGTTCTAAATGTTGGGTCTTCTTCAGCAAGTTTTTGTAATGCAACACCCATTTTATCTTGGTCTTGTTTTGTCTTAGGTTCAATTGCTACGTTAATAACTGGTTCAGGGAAAATCATTGTTTCAAGAATGATATCATCTTTCTCAGAGGTTAACGTGTCTCCTGTTGTCGTATCTTTTAAACCAACAACTGCAGCGATATCACCAGCGAATACTTCTTTAATTTCTTCTCTGTGGTTCGCATGCATTTGAAGAACACGACCAAAACGTTCTTTATTATTTTTGTTTGTGTTTAATACGTATGATCCAGAAGTTATTTGACCTGCATAGACTCTGAAGAACGTTAAACGTCCAACATATGGGTCAGTCATAACTTTGAATGCTAGTGCTGTAAACTTTTCGTTATCGCTAGGTTCGCGAGTAACTTCATTACCATCTGAATCATGTCCAACAACAGCAGCAACATCAGTTGGAGCTGGAAGGTAGTCAATAACTGCATCAAGCATTTTCTTAACACCTTTGTTTTTGAATGATGATCCACAAATAACTGGGAAAAATTTAACTGCAAGCGTTCCTTTACGGATTGCTTTTTTAATTTGTTCTACTGAGACTTCTTCTCCTTCAAGATATTGCATCATGATTTCTTCATCGAAATCTGCAACAGCTTCAATGAGTTGTTCTCTCTTTAATTCAACGATTTCCTTTAAATGCGCTGGGATTGGAATGTCTTTGCTGACTTCCTCCGCATTTCCGTCATAAAGGTAAGCTTTTCTTTCAATGATATCAATGATACCCTTGAAATCCGATTCAGCACCAATAGGCCATTGAATAGGAAATGCTTTGACACCTAAACGATTTAGGATTGTCTTGATAGCGCGCTCAAAATCTGCACCAATCTTGTCCATCTTATTGATATAAACGATTCTTGGAACTTTATATTCGGTGGCTTGTCTCCAAACAGTTTCTGTTTGTGGTTCAACCCCGGCTTGTGCATCAAGTACGGTAACCGCACCATCTAATACACGAAGTGATCTTGATACTTCAACCGTGAAGTCAACGTGACCTGGGGTGTCAATGACATTGATTTTGTGATCATGCCAATACGCTGTTGTTGCAGCGGATGTGATAGTGATCCCTCTTTCTTGTTCTTGCTCCATCCAGTCCATTGTAGCAGCACCATCGTGAACCTCACCGATTTTATGAATTTTACCAGTATGGAACAAAATTCGTTCAGTCGTCGTTGTTTTACCCGCGTCGATATGGGCCATAATGCCGATATTGCGGACTTTTTCTAATGGGAATACACGAGGCATAGTTTAATCTCCTTACTTACCAGCGATAGTGAGCAAATGCTTTATTTGCTTCAGCCATGCGGTGTACATCTTCACGTTTCTTCACTGCTGCACCTAATCCTTGAGATGCGTCGATGATTTCTTTCGCTAATTTTTCTTCCATAGTTTTCTCATTACGCAGACGTGCGTAATTGATTAACCATCTCAATCCTAATGTTGTTTTTCTTGAGGCTCTAACTTCAGTTGGTACTTGGTAGTTTTGACCACCAATACGGCGTGAACGAACTTCTAGAACAGGCATAATGTTTGATAATGCTTCATTGAACACATCAATTGGCTCGCGTCCGGTTGCTTCTTTAACGCGGTTGAATGCTCCATATAAAATGCCTTGAGCAGTACCCTTTTTACCGTCTTCCATAATGGTGTTGACGATACGAGTAACTAGCTTTGATTGGTAAATTGGATCTGGTAAAACGTCGCGTTTTACAATATGTCCTTTACGTGGCATGAGTTCACCTTCTTCCTTTCTTTTAAACGATTCTTATTCGTAATTTTAGTTTTTTGTTTTTGTTTTTTAAAGCTTATCTCTTACCAGCTGGTTTAACAGGTGTTCCTGCTTTGCCTGCCTTTGGACGCTTAGCACCGTACTTAGAACGCGCTTGTTTACGGTTTGCGACGCCTGATGCGTCTAACGTACCGCGAACGATGTGATAACGTACTCCTGGAAGGTCTTTAACACGACCACCACGAATTAACACAACGCTATGTTCTTGTAGAGAATGACCGATACCTGGGATATAAGCAGTCACTTCTGTCTGGTTGCTTAAACGAACACGGGCATACTTACGTAAAGCTGAGTTAGGTTTTTTAGGTGTCATGGTTGTAACACGTGTACATACCCCACGCTTTTGTGGTGAAGTGTAATCTGATTCATGCTTTTGAAGGCTGTTGAAACCATAGCCTAGTGCAGGTGATTTAGATTTGTACTTCTTGTCCGTTCTTCCGTTTTTTACTAGTTGGGAAATTGTTGGCATTTGTAGATCTCCTTTCTTCTAACACATATCCAAGTGTTTCATTTTGTTGTTTAAAAATTATTTTTGGCTTAATAGAGCCAAAAATGAAGTTTACTTATCGCGTATTTCACGCAGCGTTTTAATTATATAACGAATCGATTGTTATGTCAATGTTTTTGTGTTAAAAAATAGTAAAATATAAAGAAAAAAGCCGGTCAAATGACCGGCATGGGTTATATTGGATAGCACGGTTATTAAACGGTGTTATCCTTATTCAATATCAAGTAAGTACTCGGTGCTGATGAATTCAGAAATTCTATCAATTGAACATTAATCTCTAAATCCTCATTATTTAGCAAATCTAACCTTGACACAAAATATTTTTGTCACACTAAGCTTTTTCATGCGAAAACATATTTCTCAGGATGCATTACATAAATCATGGTGTATTAAGTAGATCTAATTGCTCAAAAATATATCGGTCCTTGTATGTTGGAAACATATTTTTAGCCTTTATATGTTCTCCCATTTCAGACTTTTTCCAGATTGGAAACATGTCTTTAGTTTTATCTATATGTTTTTACATTATTTTTTTATACAATAGCTGCGATTATACTCTTTATTCTCAATACCAAACCAAAAAACATAAAGTTTGTTTTTAGCAATTTTTAAATATTATACCAATAAAAACACGATAAAGTCACATTCATGAATTCCAGAGAAATAACCTAATACTGCACCTTTGAAATCTATGACTTCCTCATAAGAGTGACTTTTTTTTCTCATAAAATTTTCAAACTTATCGATTTTATCTTTATCAATAATATATCCATGGTAATCATCATACCCTCTAAATTTATCAATAAAATATGATAAGTCATCTCTATTATATGATTGAACATTAATCGAGTAATAGGAAACTCCGAATCTACCATCATCCCAAGGAAATGCTGATATCCTTATTCCTCGATGTAATTCTTTAAACTGAATTGATCTTTCATCGTTGTCATGTTCACGCGGTACAATCCACTGTGCTATTAATGGTATATTACCATCAGATTTTTTAAATATAATATCAAATATATCAATCATTTCTATTGATCGGGTATTAAATATTTCTAATCTAAAAAAATGTTTTACCAATGATTCATTGGGCTCTATAAAATATTGTTCTATTTCTTCTGCTAGAGCGCAAGCACAGTCATTACTTCTAAATAACTTATGTGCCTTAGCAAGCTCAACATATGACTCGGTTAATCTTAAAAACTCGGTAACTTTCATTTTTTTCTCCTTATTCCGTCAATCAAACAAAGTGGACTAAGTGATTTTTAAACAGATGGTTCTAATCGTTCATATTCATAGAAATTATATCATTTAAGAGGCCGATATAAAAGCCTGATTTTGAATTCTGTAGCTCATTGGTGTCATATAATTTAAGGTTGAATGGATTCTTTTCCTATTATAGAAAAGTTCAATGTACTCGAATAGATCCTTTTCGACTTCAGATGAATCTTTATACGACCTTCTATAGATGCATTCTTTCTTTAAGTAAGCGAAAAAACTTTCCATACATGAATTATCGTAAGGACATCCACCTTTGCTCATGCTTTGAATCATTCCATAGTCATCTAGGATTGTTTTGACGCCTGCACTTGCATATTGACTTCCGCGATCACTATGAAATATGGTTCCTTGAACTTCTGGATATCTGGCAATCGCGTTGGTGATTGCCTGCTTAACGAGTTCGGTATCGATGTTCTTACTTGTTGAATAACCAATGACTTCCCTGTTATATAAATCGATAATCGCTGCGAGATAGTACCACCCAAGTTTCGTTTTGATATAGGTGATATCACTTACCCATATTTGATTGGGTTCAACTGCATTAAAATCTCTATCAACGATATTATCTGTATATCTAAGTGATGCTTTCTGATTCGAGTAGGGTCTAAACTTTTTTTGAATCACTGAGTACATTCCATTTTCTCTCATGATTCTTCGAACCTTCCATTCGCTCATATATATCCCCGAAGCTTCTAAATGCTTTTGAATCTTTCTAGCTCCGTAGATCTCTTTGCTATCTACAAATACGTGATGAATAGTTTCTACTTGTGTTCGTTCTGATGCTCTATGTGCGTTTCTTTTCTCTTCTTGTTTTTTCCATTGGTAATATGCTCTATCCTTGATACCCAAGACGGTGCACATCCTCCTTACGCTATGCTGTAGTTTAAGCCTATCAATGGCTTCACATTTCATACGCGTTGTTCCATGAAGATGTGCAGGGATTTTTTTAGAATCTCTACCTTCTCTTTTTCTTCTTCTAGTAGTTTATTTTTAATTTTGAGTTCTTTTTCTAGTTCTTTGATTTTTAACCAGTTTTCATCTTTTTCTACTTTAGGACCTTTAATGATTCCTTTCTCATCTGAGTAGGAGGGCATTTTATGTTTCCTTCTATAATCCCTAACCCATCTACACACTGTGTTGATGTCTATTCCTAATTCTTCAGCGACTGAAGTAGCTGACTTACCGGATTCAATGATAAACTTTGATGTTCTTTCTCTCATTTCTTCTGAGTACTTACTGTTATTGCTTGGCATGGTTACTAGACCTTTCAGTTTTCTATGCATATGGTATCATAACCCACTGTTTAATTTCCATACCAATCCAAAAGCCATCAGATAACCATGAAGGTCATTTGATGGCTAATTATTAATAAACTACTCTTTTATTAATCTAACTTCCACTAAATTCAACACTATGCTTCCAATTCCATTCCCTATAACCCAAATAAAGACATAGAGTAATGCTTTCCAAGACCATGTGTTTCCAACTGCGATATATAACATATTGGCGACACTATGCTCAAACTTCGCCAATATAAAGATGATAACTGCCATCATGACCATGAGCACTTTTAATAGATCAATCTTCATCACTTTATAGCTTTGAACACCAATATACATCATCATTCCACATAAAATTGCTAGTACTAACGTTTCATACCAAAGATTACCAATCTTTAAATTGAATATCTCATTAGCTTGTACAATCACTTCTGTCATACCAGAGAATCTAAATAATAAACCAACAGTTGTGATTCCTATAAAGTTCCCTAAAAGAGTTTTACCAAGAATTAGTAAATATCCTTTTTCATAAGGGAGCAAATATCCTACCTTGCCGGTATACAAATAATACCCCTTAGAAACGACCATTAAGAGACCAAAGCTAAACAATACTGATCCGATAACCTTGTTTTCGACCGAAAGAAAAATCAAACCAGCTATTCCGATAAATAATCCGGCCATGATTGCCTTAAGCATCACATTCTTGTGTTCATTCATTTTTTTATTTTTCCTTTTTAAACCCGTAGATCATGCCTACGACGTTGTTAGCGAGTTTAGCTGGTAAAAACTTATGAAGTAGTACAAATATTTTATATTTAAACCCAATGGTTTTATAAATTGGCATTCTTTTTTTATTGATCAGTTTAAGGACGACTTTTGCAGCATATTCAGGATCCATACCGTTTCTTTCGTCTTCTTCCATCACTGATACTGATTTATCAACACGTTTCTTATAAAAAACGCTATCTATCTCATTCTTCTTTCGATTCTTAGTAAACCCAGTTTTAATATCACCAGGCATAACTGCACAAACTTGAATCTTAAAAGGAGAAACCTCAATATTTAACGCTTCTGAGAAAGCATTGATTGCTGCTTTTGAGCTCGAATAAAAAGCTTGAAATGGAATCCCAAGTCTTGCTGCTACAGAGCTCATGTTAATTATTTTTCCTCCACCACTTTTTCTAAGTAGGGGAATCATTGCTTTTGTAGAGTTAAAAACGCCCATAAAATTGACATTCATTAAATAAGCTGCATCCTCGTAGGATGTGTCTTCAACACTTCCTGAAATACCCATACCAGCATTATTTATTAAAACGTCAATTTTTCCTTCGACTTCATAAATATCTTCGTATGCTTGTTTCAGTTGATTAAAATCTGTTACGTCTGCTTGTATGCTTTTGACTTTTTTCTCATGCATTTTCGTGCGAGATATGCCATAAACATGATGACCTTTTTGACAAAAATATTGTGTCATGGCAAGTCCTATACCAGATGACGCTCCAGTTACTACGATTACCTTCATTTTTATTCCTCAAAACCTTCTAAGTTCTTTAAGATAGTTGCTATTTTTTCAATTGCAATATCCATCTGTTCTTTAGTGTGTGTTGCTGTATAGCTTGTACGAATCAAGCATTCACCGATTGGTGTTGCTGGTGGCAATACCGGATTGACATAAACACCTTCTTCGAATAACTGATTACATGCAAACATTGTTCTTAAAGGCATATAAGTAAATATTGGAATGATTGGAGTTTTTGAATCTCTAATCTTTAAGCCTTTAGCTTTTAAGCCTTGTCTCATATATTCTGAGATATCATGTAAATTTTTTACTCTTTCTGGTTCTCTTTGAAGCACATGAAGTGCTGCAAGAGCTGCTGCAGTATTTGCAGGTGGAATAGCTGCTGAGAAAATATAAGGACGTGAGTTGTGGCGAATGTAGTCTACTACATCACTTTCAGCTGCGACATATCCTCCAAGACTTGCTAGTGATTTAGAGAAAGTTCCCATAATGATATCGACTTCTTTTTCTAATCCAAAATGTTCTGCAGTTCCGCGACCTGTAGGTCCCATCACTCCAAAACCGTGTGCATCGTCAACCATGACTCTTGCTCCATATTTTTTAGCTAAAGATACAATTTCTGGTAGTTTAGCAATATCTCCACTCATTGAGAACACACCATCAGTAATAATGAGTTTTCCTTTAGATTCAGGAGCTTTCGCAAGCTTAGCTTCTAAATCATCCATATCACCGTGCTCATAACGAATGGTTTCAGCGTAACTTAAGCGTGTTCCATCATAAATACTTGCGTGATTTTCTTTATCAGAAAAAATTAAGTCATTACGACCCGCAATTGCAGAAATGATTCCTAAATTACTTTGGAATCCAGTCGAAAAAATTGTACAATCTTCTTTATTTAAGAATGTAGCAAGTTCGTGTTCTAATTGTTTGTGTAAATTTAGAGTACCGTTTAAAAATCTTGATCCAGATACACCTGTTCCATATTTAAGAGTTGCGTCAACAGCAGCTTGAATAACTTCAGGATGTGAAGTGAGTCCTAAATAGTTATTCGACCCAATCATAATCATCTCTTTTCCTTCCATATGAACAACAGTATCTTGTTTACTTGTTAACTCGTGAAAATATGGATAATATCCACCTTCACGTGCTTTTTTAGCGGTATCATATTGATAACATTTTTTAAATAAATCCATTGTAAATTCCTCTTTTCAAAAACCACTTAAATCTATTATATTACATTTTTTAATTTTTATATCATTTGAATGTTTGATTTCTTGAATGCCCTTCAAAAAAAAGGATATAAATATCCTTTAAGTGCACCCTTATTCTTGAATTGGACTACAACCGACACAATTAAAAAATGACATCATTATTTGTGAAATATTCATATTTTCTTTAAGTAAGTCTGTTTTCATTATTTATTCCTATAAATTCATTTTTGTTCTGAACATAAGTAGTACAAACTATTTAAAATGATAGTTTAATCTATTCAGCATTTCGATTATAACAAAGATAATAAATATGTCAAGACTTATTGCTAACAATCTAATGCGTTTTTTGTCTTTTAGTCGCTATTTTGAATACTCAACTGCGATTAACGCAGCTAATAAAGCATTATTATAAACAAGTTCAATATTGGAATCAAGACTACTACCTTCTGTAATATGTTTAATCTTAGATAGTAAGAATGGAGTGACTTCATTTCCTTTTATACCCTTTTCCTTAGCTTCTACTAATGCAAGATCTATAGCATCATTAATCTTATTAGCATCCATACCGAACTTTTTAGGAATAGGATTCGCTACGACGACTCCACCTGTTAATCCTAGACTCCATTTCGCTTTTAATAAAGCTGCTATTTCAGCTGGAGTGTCCAATTGGTAATTGACATTAAAGCCTGATTCTCTAGAATAAAACGCTGGAAGTTCTTTGGTTTGATAACCAATGACTTCAACACCTTTGGTTTCTAGATATTCTAAGGTTAATCCTAAATCAAGAATCGATTTGGCTCCTGCACAAACTACACAAATATCTAGAACTGATAGTTCTTCTAAGTCTCTAGATATATCGAACGTTTCAGTAGCACCACGGTGCACTCCTCCGATACCGCCTGTAGCAAACACTTTTATACCTGCCATGGATGCGATTAAAGATGTTCCAGAAACTGTAGTAGCTCCCATCAATTTTTTAGACAAAACATAAGAAAAATCTCTTTTCCCAACTTTATAAACATTTTTAGCTTTTGCTAAAACTTCAATTTCATCTTTAGATAAACCAACTTTTATAATTCCATCTAAAATTGCGATTGTTGCAGGAACTGCACCTTCTCTTCTAATGATTCTTTCGACATTTAATGCCATTTCCACATTTTGTGGGTATGGCATCCCATGACTAATAATCGTTGACTCTAAGGCAACGACTGCTTGATTATTTTTAATAGCTTCACTGACTTCTTGACTCATGACTATATATTGATTCATAGATTTAGCTCCTTCACTGTATCTTCTAGTATTTCTTTCGTTAATTTACTACATACCGCTTTTTCATCTGAAAGATTTAATACTGCATTACTCATCGCGTAAGATAATGGATTTAAGCTGTGCATTTTTGCATAAATAGCACCTGCAAAAAATGCATCTCCTGCACCAGTTGAATTTTTAATCTTTACTGGTATTCTAAGAGAAGCTACTTTCGAGTATGACAGATCAAATACCTATAATGAAGAAGAAGAATTAGATTATTAATAGATAGAAGGCATAGCAATATGCCTTCTTTTTTTATGTTAAGACTAAAATCTATTTCATAGATGATGTATAATAATAGTATGATTTTAAAGAGAGGTTGCTTATGAATAGAGTTGTTGTGATTGGTGGAACAAATATTGATATATTTGCATATCCTCATCAAAAGATTGTCATGAAGGATTCTAATCCCGGTTATATTTCAACCTCTCTTGGTGGAGTGGGAAGAAATATAAGTGAAAATCTTGCACGCTTAGGTTTAGATGTTACACTTTTAACGGTTTTGGGTAGAGATGAAGCAGCCAGTTGGGTAAAAACTGAATCGAAACAAGTTGGTCTTAAACTATCAATTGTTGAAGTCGATAAGACTCCATCTTATATCGCAATCTTTGATGAATTCCATGAAGATTTAGTGAGTGTAGCAGCAATGGATCAAATAGATGCTTTGGACAAAGAAGAGATTATGAAACGAAAAAATTTAATAGAAAATGCTGAATTGTTAGTAATGGATACCAATCTATCAAACGAAATGATGGATTTTGTTTTTAATCAATTCAATCAAATGATCTATGTAGATGCGATATCTAGTCAAAAGGTGATAAAAATTAAACCATTTCTTTCTAAAATATATGGTTTGAAATTAAACTTATTAGAAGCTGAACTTTTAACAGGAATTACTTACGAAAAAATGGATGATTTAAATCAAATGGGTGATATGTTATTAGAACGTGGGGTTAAAGAAGTATTTATAACTCTAGGTGATCAAGGTGCATATTATACCAATTTAAGAGAAGCAGTCTTTAGAAACGCTATACCTGTAAAGATTAAAAATTCAACTGGTGCAGGAGATGCATTTTTTGCAGGTGCTATTTATGCAAAAATGCATCTCCTGCACCAGTTGAATTTTTAATCTTTACAGGTATA
The DNA here is from genome assembly GCA_927439925.1 of uncultured Acholeplasmataceae bacterium. Classification (GTDB taxonomy): domain Bacteria; phylum Bacillota_I; class Bacilli_A; order Acholeplasmatales; family Acholeplasmataceae; genus Peloplasma. The sequence continues at coordinate 20,682 of CAKMKF010000104.1, forward strand.
GCGTTTCTAAAGACTGCTTCTCTTAAATTGGTATAATATGCACCTTAATCACCTAGAGTTATAAATACTTCTTTAACCCCACGTTCTAATAAC
>CAKMKF010000105.1 GCA_927439925.1 uncultured Acholeplasmataceae bacterium
AAATTTATGTGGATTTGTATTTTTATAATGACTATGAAACATTAGAATATACCGACATTAGAATTAAAAACGTTTATGATATGAGAAAGTTATTAGAAATGATCCTTCATATAGGCACAACTTATGATAAACTAACAAAAGGAAATACGGATGCTGTAGAGCATATAAGTGAATATCATTTACTCGATGGTTTCGAAACTGAATTCGAGATTGTCAATATCGATGATTCATTTAAAAAATATCGCAACTAAGAGGTTAACATGACAAAAGAGAGTAGAAAAGAAATATTAAACGCAGTAGCATTTGGCTTGATAATCAATATTTTACTAGCTACATTAAAATTATCGTTTGGTTTCTGGGGAAATGCACAGGCTTTAGTTAGTGATGGAGTCAATTCACTATCCGATGTGTTTATTAGCATCATGATCCTAGCAGTTTTAAAATTAGCGACAAAGAAACCTGATCATGATCATCCCTACGGGCATGAAAAATATGAAGGCTTACTTTATTTTCTTTTGGGTATCATTTTCTAATAACTTTCTCATATCATAAACGTTTTTAATTCTAATTTCGGTATATTCTAATGTTTCATAGTCATTATAAAAATACAAATCCACATAAATTTCATTTAAGATTGGGTCTTTATAAAGCAACACATCATAAGAAAGCGTGCTTAAAAACATACGCTCAATGAGTGCTTCTGTTTGTAAAAGATCTTTTTCTTCCATCGCTTGATAAATGTTATAACTCACACTATCAAGTAGCTCTGATAAAAGTATTGGATCGGATTTAGATTTAAACAAAGTTTTCATGACTCGAATTTGCCCACCAAATAATCTTTGGTACTCTATATCGAGTTCAAGTTTTTCTTCTTTTGTCCAATCATCAAATCTCATATTAACTCCTTTATTCTTGAATTACTCTTACTTCCTCAATTACATTAGACTTCTTATCTTTATACACATTCGTTTTTATCCTAAATATTTGAACTTCCTTGTTTAAAAGGCTTTCATATTTTAGATAGGTCTCTGTAAATAGGGTTGCTTCTAATTCTGATGCACCATCATCAAGAAGAGCGAATGCCATTGGTTTCCCTTGCTTCGTCTTAATAACCTTTAAATTCTTGATATATGCAAGTGTTAAAATCTCATTCTCAGTATTTAAGTTTGAAAGTGGTTTTAAATTCATTTTGATTATTAAATCTTGATGTGCATTAATAGGATTATACATCAGATTGAATCCTAACGCTTCTTTTTCGTACTGAGCTTTTTCAAAGAACGAATAATCTTCAGTTGTTTTTAGTTTAAAATCTGTGATGTATTGTTCATATCCAGCATCTTCAATTTGCTTATGATAATTCATGGTTTGATGATTTAAACCAAAATTATCTAAAGCTCCACTATGGATAAGCATTTCAAGATTTTTATCATTAATATCTTTTTTCATTCTAAGTTTGAAATCTTGATAGTCCTTAAATAACCCAGAAGTATTTCTTTCTTCTATTATTTTTTGAACAGTTAATCTTCCGATACTCTTGATAGCGAGCAGTGGCATATAAATTGAGTCATTGATGTATAAATATTGATCATTACTTTGATTGATATCAGGTGGGAGTATTCTCACTTGATGCTTTTTAAGTTCATTTAAATAATCCAATGTTAACCCTTCATTACCTGTTACAGATGATAATAAAATGGTCATAAAGACTTCGTGAAAATTGGCTTTTAAATAGGCCATCTGATATGCGACCAATGCATAGGCTACACTATGGCTTCTATTAAACCCGTAATCTGCAAACTTAACAATGTAGTCGTAAATCTCTTCTGCAGTTTCTTTTGTATATTTTTTTTCTTGGCATTTTAAAGTGAACCGTTTACGTTCTTCTTCAAGTATGTTTTTATCCTTCTTTGAAATACCACGTCTGAGCAAATCTGCTTCAGCTAAAGAGTAACCAGCAAACTCATTTGCTATTCTCATAATCTGTTCTTGATAGACAATAATACCATAAGTCTTTTTTAAAATGGATTCTAAATTTGGGTGTAAATAAGAATATTTTTTTCCATTTCTTCTTTCAATATACTCATCGATATTATCCATTGGACCTGGTCTAAAT
>CAKMKF010000106.1 GCA_927439925.1 uncultured Acholeplasmataceae bacterium
AAACGTATAGCTTTGAAACCAATCAAAAAGAAACACTTCAAATAGGTGGAAGACATGATGTTTGTATAGCTAGAAGAGCAGGGATTGTATTAGAAAATGCACTAGCGATTGTACTTGCAGATTTGTATCTACTCAATAAAGTATTCAATTAAAGATAAAGACCTACATCCAGTTGGATATTGGTCTTTTTTGTTAATCTATTCTTCTATACTGTAATAAATTTTAATTTTGTTTTTGATTTTTGTCAAAGACTTTATACTCGAAAACCTCATCGATGGGAAGTTCAAAAACACGTGAAATCTTATATGCTAAATCAAGAGAAGGGGTATATTTTCCAAGTTCAATAGCATTAATCGTTTGTCTCGATACTCCTGTAAGCTCAGCAAGTGTTTGCTGAGACATATCATTCGCGAAAAAACGTAATGTCTTTATTTTGTTATTTATCTCATAATTCTTATGCATGACGAATTCCTTTACGATAATAATAAAGTTGAGTTAACCCCTCTAATGCAGATCCTAAACTAAATGATAGGAAAAGAATGTTTAGCATAATTATCGGAGAGTAGTTAAGAAGAATGGAAACCAATGCTAAAATAAATCCTATACCTGCAAACACAAACCCAATGCGCATCGATTTCAATTCAATCAATTTTCCCATCTCGTCTTCAACAGTATCAGTTTTAATCATTTGAGCAATTTTTTGCTCGATTTCTTTATCTGTAATATCTTTGTTTTCAATCTTGAGTTTAATGGCTATGCTTATTGAATAGAATATATGAAATAAAATCATGATAATGATAATACCAACAACTCCAATACCGATAAAGATAAGGATAGTTAATGCCCAAAATTTTAAGGTTAGTGATTCAGCTGATCCCTCATTGTACTTGAAAATAGCGTAGAATAAGTAAGATAGAGTGATGATTAATCCTGTAACAGATGTAACGATTGTCTTTTTTTCGTGAAATGTCATTTCTTTTTTCTCCTTGTTAAATATTATATACACATTGTAAAACAAATATTACTAAATGTCAAGTATACTTTACACATTTTATTGATTTTGTTTTTATTGTTGAATGTTTACATAGTAAAAGATTTATCATTTTTAAAATTTGAATTAAATACAAAAAATAGAAGGGGAAAAAAGTTTTTTTAATAGACTTGTGAATTCAAAGATGGTATTATAAAGATATATGAACATATGAGCATGTGTTCATATGATAAGGAGTAATCATGAACAATTATCAATGTGAATCCATCATCATTCATGAAGATGCCATTCAAGAAGTCCAAAAACATCTATTAAAAGAAAATGATCTGAGTCGTGTGAGTCAGCTTTTTAAGGCTTTATCAGATCCAACACGTATTAAAATACTATTTGCATTAGAAAAACATGAACTTTGTGTATGTGATATTGCAGTAATATTAAAGATGACTCAAAGTGCTATTTCCCATCAACTCAAGACATTAAGACAAGCAGATCTTGTTAGACATAGAAAAGACGGTAAAACTGTTTTCTACAAAATAGCAGATGAACACATACATCTCATTTTTAGCCAAGCACTTGTTCATGTAAAGGAGGCGAAAAAATGAAGAAAATATTTGACATCAAAGCGCTAGATTGTGCAAATTGCGCATTAAAAATTGAAAACGAATATAAAAAGCTTAAAGGAGTATCTAAAGTCAGCGTCAATTATGCGAGAGAGAAAGTCTTTATTGAAGGCGAGATCGAGAAATATAGCGCAGAATACTTAGAGAAAATCGCTAAGAAGGTTGAAAAAGCAGTTCAAGTTAGAAATGAGAATTCTCAAGTTGAATATGTGGACCATCACCTTACAAAAGTTCAATGGATTACTTATATCATGGGGATGATCTTTCTTATTATTGGATTATTATTAGACTATTTTATGCCCTCAGCTATTCATGAAGTCGTCGCTATACCTTTTTACTCAGCTGCATATCTTATATTTGGTTGGGATGTTTTATCTAAAGCAATTAGAAATTTATTGAAGGGGAAGTTTTTTGATGAGAACTTCTTAATGACGGTTGCTACTATAGGAGCTTTTGCAATTACTGAATATGTTGAAGCGATTGCTGTGATGTTATTTTATCGAGTTGGGGAGTATTTACAAGACATCTCGGTAAGTAGATCTAGAAAAAATATTAAAGAACTTATTGATATAAGACCATCAGTTGCTCATCTATCAACCAATGATGGCATATTTGATATTTTACCGGAAAGACTTAAAGTAGGACAGCTCATTATTGTGAGACCAGGAGAAAAAGTTCCCGTTGATGGAATTATAACAGATGGTAGTTCATGGTTAGATACATCATCTATAACTGGAGAATCTATTCCAAGAGATGCATTTGAAGGAACTGAAGTTATTTCAGGTTCTATCAATATCTCTGGTTTAATAACCATTCAAGTCATGAAGACGTTTGAAGATTCTACTGTTAGTAAAATTATTGACTTTGTTGAAAACAATCAGGCAAATAAAGCAGAAGCGGAAAAGTTTATTACGAAGTTTGCGAAATACTACACACCATTTGTCGTATTTATGGCACTAATATTAGCATTTATCATACCATGGGGATTATCTATTTTCACGACTTCAACCTTTGCTGAAGCATTTTCTATCTATTTTAGAAGAGCATTGATATTCTTAGTCATTAGCTGTCCATGTGCTTTAGTGTTATCTATTCCTTTATCATTTTTCGCAGGTATTGGAGCATCTTCTAGAAAAGGAATACTTTTCAAAAGTGGTAGTGATTTAGAAATGATGAGCAAAATAGATCATTTTGTCTTTGATAAAACAGGAACGCTAACTCAAGGGAAATTTAAACTATTCTCAATCGTATCTGGTGAACCAGAACTTATATTAGAATATGCTGCACATGCCGAATACCACTCCAATCATCCAATTGCAAAATCCATTTTAAAAGCCTATGGAAAAGAAGTTGATCCCAATTTAGTCTATTCTATTGGTGAAATAGCTGGTAAAGGGATGAAAGCAAATTATAAGGGAATTCAACTTTTGGTTGGTAATCACAGATTGTTAGATGATAACAAAATAAAATACATGAAAACCCATGAGATTGGAACAATCGTTTACGTTGTAGCGAATAAAGAGTACATGGGATACTTAGTCATCAAAGATGTATTAAAGAAGAAATCAAAGAAGTTAATTCAAGAACTTAAGAAACAGAATAAAGAAATCACGATGGTTACAGGAGATTTTGAAACTGCAGCTATGGATGTAGGATTTCATTTAGATATAGAAAACTATCATGCCAATTGTCTACCAGAAGATAAAATACGAATTGTAGAAGAACTATCTCAAAAATGGAAATTAGCTTTTGTTGGAGATGGTATTAATGATGCTCCAGTGCTTGCAATAGCAAATCTAGGTATTGCTATGGGAGGGTTAGGTAGTGACGCTGCTATTGAAGCAGCAGATGCAGTCATTATGAATGACGACCCTTATCAAGTGATTGTTGCACAAAAGATTGCGAAAAAGACAATGCGTATCGTGCTTCAAAATATTGTAATGGCATTAGGTATTAAAGGAATTGTATTAATACTTGGTGCACTCGGTTTTGCAAATCTATGGTTAGCCATTTTCGCAGATGTTGGAGTATCGATTTTAGCTGTTGCCAATGCAATGCGAATATTTAGAACGAAAGCTTAAAGTCAAAACATTGTTTTGGCTTTTTTCTATCGATTACAATAGAGTATAATAAGATTAGGTGATGAAATGGAAATCAAGTTAGATCAAGTCAAAGGCATCGGACCTAGCATGTTAAGATTACTTAGAAATCAAGGAATATGGTCAACATATGACCTTGTTTTAAATTACCCAAAAAAATATGAAGATTTTTCTATTACTTCACTTGAGCGTACTCAAGATAAAGAAGTCATAACAACACACGCAACCATTTTGAATGATCTAAAACTCAATCGATTTGGTAAATCTGCTTTCGTCTCATTTAAGGTAAAAATTTCTGATAAAACCATTGATGTTATCGCTTTTGGAAAAGGATACTTGATCAACAGTTTTTCTAAAGGTGAGGAAGTCATTCTTAAAGGTGTTTATCATTTATTTAAGAAACAGATTAATGCATCAAGCGTTATCAAAGTGGATAAGAAAATACCGATGAAACCTATTTATGGGATTGAAGGTATTCACGATAAAACAATGATGAATATTATGGAAACAATCTTTTCAAATGGTATGGTTTCTATATATGAAACAATACCTAAAATATTTTTAGATAAGTATAAATTACTGAATCGATTAGAAGCTTATAAGAAACTCCATCTACCGCAAACGATTGAAGACATCCATCACGCAGAAAGAAGATTTAAATATGAAGAAGCTTTTTATCTTCAACTCAGGTTGTTTTCAAAAAATCAGAATAACCATGTAAGACCTTCGAAATCATATGACATCCATAAAGTTAGAGATATGATATCTACGATTCCTTTTGAGTTAACAGCTGATCAGAAAGAAGCTGTTAACGATATCTTTAGAGATTTTAAAAAAGATTTTGCAAGCTATAGGTTGATTCAAGGTGATGTTGGTTCCGGTAAAACCATGGTAGCAATGATCTCTTCATATGCTGTCAACACTGCAGGTGAGCAAGTCACTTTAATGGCACCTACGGAATTACTAGCAAACCAGCATTATCAGTACTTCAAGAATTATTTAAAATAAGTTCATCTCTTGTATTGACTCCAAATTTGTGTTGCTCATCAATAATGACTAAACCTAAATTTTTAAATTGAACATCATTTTCAATTAACGCATGGGTTCCAATCAGTAA
>CAKMKF010000107.1 GCA_927439925.1 uncultured Acholeplasmataceae bacterium
TAATTCAATCATCAAAAAAGCAATTATTTGTAACCAAGTGGATATCAGATTAAATCAATTAAGAGATTATTCTCACAATAATCATAAAAAGATTGATGATACCCCATATGGTGGTGGTGTTGGAATGCTGATGGCATTTCCTCCTTTTTATGACTGCATTGAAAAAATAAAAACACCGGAATCAAAAATCATCATGCTATCTCCTCAAGGAAAACTTTTCAATCAGAAAAAAGCGATTGAATTATCAAAAGAGAAGCATTTGATATTGCTTTGTGGCCATTATGAAGGCATTGATGCGAGAGTTGAAGAATTGATTGATGAAGAAATTTCAATAGGTGATTATGTGCTCACAGGTGGAGAAATACCTGCAATGATTTTAACAGATGCTGTAACAAGACTTATTCCTGATGTCATTCATGCGGATTCAGCTGAAGAAGATAGTCTGCAAAACGGTTGGTTAAAATTTCCTCAATACACAAAACCAGAAAAATATAAAGGTTATGTTGTGCCTGAAGTCTTAAAGTCAGGAAATCATCAACTCATAGAACAATATCGATTCGAAGAATCAATTAAGCAAACCATTCGAAAAAGACCAGACTTATTAGATCAAATTGAATTCAATGAAAAAGAAGAAAAGTTTTTAATTAAAATAAACTATTCACCTAAAAAATAATGTGAGTTTAACTCATAATATTTTTTTTTGATGTATAATGTATTTGTAAATTTATGTAAATTTTTAGTAAACAATTATATTGAAAGGACGGGATTACTATGAATTTCATCAAGAGACTTGCACAAAACAGCCAAATCGTCGAATTCCTATTCATTATTTTTGTTGTTTTCACATTTGATGCAATCTTTATTATTCGCTATGGATTTGGAGTAACATTTGGGCACTGGTTAATTGCCTTCTTTAATGTTGCTATCGTTATCTCAGCTTTATCATTTATTAAGAAAAACAAAAATAGATACTTTGCGTATTTTATTTATATTTTGATTATGTTCACATTTTTTCTAACTGATAGTACATTGTATTTCTTCAAACAAGATGTAACGTCGATAGCGATGTTATTAGAATCAGGTAAAAATACAATGCGTATTGGATTAAAATATAATCCATTATCTCCATATGGCATTCTATTATGGGGAGTTATATTAGCATTCTTAGTTTTCAGCTTTAAATTCTTAAAACAAATTGTCAAATTACATCCTGAAAACAATCCTAAAAGATTTGTTTTTAGAACAATATACTTATTAATTTCGATGTTAGGTTTATTTTTCAGTCCAAGAATTATAAATGAAACGGATGCACTGGTTTATGATACACCTGCAGACAAGAGTTTATTTGTTCAAAAATTCGGATCCATAACCTACCATGCAAAAGATATTATAACTTATGCTGGAAATGCTATTAAACCGCTTTTATATGCAGATGAATACATCGAAGAAATAGATCAAGTAGTAACAGAAACTATTGCGGATCAATCTCCATTATTCGGAGTTCTTGAAGGTCAGAATGTCATCATGATTATGTGTGAAACCTGCGAGGATTTTGCATTCACTAGAGAACATACACCAAACTATTATAGACTTTATGATGAAGGTATTCATTTTAGTAATTTCTATTCTGCAGCAAAATCAAATTATACCTATGATGCAGAATTCAAATCACTTACATCGATGATGTATTTCCAAGCAGATAATTTTATGTACTCATTTGGAGATAATACATACAACAATGCTCTTCCACATATTTTAGGAGAATTCGGATATACTGCAAACTCATTCCACAATTATTACCAAACCTTCTTCAATCGAGATATGATTCACCCGAACATGGGTTTTGAAAGATATTATGCATTTGAAGATTTAGAAATAGAAGAAAATGATAATTGGCCATTAGATTCCATTATGTTTGAGAAGTTTAAGGATTTAATCGTGCCTATTCAAGAAGATCCCTTCTATAGTTTTGTTATGACAGTTACACCACATGGTCCTCATAACAAATATCGCGAAGAACTAGAAACTTATTACAATATTCTTGAAAATGATCCTAAATATGCAGATGCACCTCTTGAATTACTAACAATTACTGCTGCTCAAATGAATTTTGATGAAGGTTTAGGTATTTTACTAGATGATTTAGATGCCAAGAATTTATTAGAAGATACATTAATTGTTCTCTATAGTGATCATAAGAACTATTCTAGTTTCCCAATTACTTATGAGTATTCAAACCCAGAAACAAGAGATATTCCATATGAAATGGAAAAAGTTCCATTTGTTATTTACAGCCAAAAACTTGGCTCAAGTCAAAATGAAACATTAACATCACATTACGATATCACTCCAACCATTATGGATTTACTTGGAATTTCTTACTACCAGGATTATTATTATGGTCAAAGTATATTCTTAGAAGATAAGGAAGATAGACCTATAATTCTATCATTCTCAAGTTGGATAAGCCACGAAAATGTAGTCATGTTTGATGAAATATTATCAGGCGATTCAAATGAAGAAGATTATCTTGCTAAGAAAACTTGGGTTTACGAAATGATAGATAAATACGAAAAAATGTTTCAATCGAATTATTTTATCGATCGCACTACATATTTACCAAAAATAGTTGATTAATCGAATAGATTTAGTCATAAAACGGTTGCAACTTTATTTTAACTTTGTTATAATAAGAAAGCCGTATCAAATTAGCACAATGGTCCGCTGTCAAGGAACAAGAACATTGGAAGAAAGAGAGTGAGTCGAACATGTCAAGATTAAAAGGTCAAGATTTAATCGCTGCGATCACAAGTTCTTACATCAAAGAAGTACCAGTATTTAACTCTGGAGATACCGTTAAGGTATACGTAAAGATTAAAGAAGGTGCTCGCGAACGTATTCAGTTGTTCGAAGGTCTAGTCATCAAAAGACAAGGCGGAGGAGTTTCTGAAACATTCACTGTCCGTAAGGTTTCTTATGGAATCGGTGTAGAACGTACATTCCCAGTGCATTCACCATCAATCGAACGTATTGAGGTAGCACGTAGTGGTAAGGTAAGACGCGCGAAGTTAAATTACATCCGCACATTATCAGCTAAAGCAGCAAGAATTAAAGAAAAACGGTAATCAAGGTAAAAGGGCGAATAGCCCTTTTATTTTTTTGTAAGCGAATGAAAATATTTTCATAAATGAGTTGAAAGCCTTTACATTAAATGTTATAATGATTTTGTATAATATGAAATGTAGAGGTGATTTTTTTATGAGTAACGCCACAATTTATGATGTAGCTGGTGCTGCAGGTGTATCGCTTGCAACAGTATCCCGCGTACTCAATAACCCAGAAAAGGTTAAAGAAGAAACAAGACAAAGAGTCCTAAAAGTTATTAAGGAATTAGGATATAGACCAAATGTCATTGCAAGAGGTCTAGCAAGCCGTAAAACTACAACCGTAGGGGTCGTCATCTCTGATATTACTAGAGCTTCAGTTGCTGAAATGCTCGGTGGTATCTCTGATATCGCTCAAAACTATAAATATTCAATTAAACTATTTGCTATTAGAGAAGATATGGATGTTATTGATACACTTCATGATATCGTCGCTGAACAAGTTGATGGTGTTTTATATTTGAATGATGAACTGAATGAAAAACGTGTGGAAGATATTAAGAGAATGTTTAATTCAAATGGGATTCCATTTGTATTCGCAAATGTTGTTTCTGATGATCCAGATGTTCCAACGGTTTCTATCGATTATGAAAAAGCTGGTTATGAAATTACAAAACTTATGATCAATGACCATCGTCAAAATATCTATCTTTTATCAACCGCTAGAAGATATTCAGTGAACGATAAAAAAGAAGCAGGATATACAAGAGCAATGGAAGAAGCTAAACTTGAACCTAAGATCTTTAGAACAAGTGGCGACACCAATATTAACCGTCAACATTTTTCTACATTTTTTGCAGATAAGAAAGTTGATGCAGCAATTGGTGTAAGAGATTCAATTGCAGTATCATTTATGAATATTGCAAGAGACAATGGACGCTTAGTACCTAAAGATTTAGCAGTTGCAGGCTTCCAAAATACAAAATATGCACTTTTATCACGTCCAACCTTGACATCTATTGATGTTCCAGTATATGATATAGGTGCTGTGTCGATGAGACTATTAACGAAGTTAATGAATCAAAAGGATGTAGACAATATCCGAATCACACTTCCACATTATATCGTCAAGAGACAGACCACAAACTAAATCGATCAATGAAATAAAATAAGTAGAAACTTGAAGACCTAATTTAGAGATTCCATGAGGGTGTAACATGGAAAGAAAACAAGTGTTGAAATACGTTTATGGAGATCAAATGAATTTTAAGTGCTAGAATTTGATTCTAGAACTAAGGTGGTACCGCGGAATATTTCGTCCTTAGATTTTTTTCTAAGGGCGATTTTTGTTTAAAAATGAAGAGGAGATTTAAAATGAAACTATATGATGAATTAGTATGGCGTGGTTTAATTAAGGACGTCAGCAATGAAGAAAGAGCAAGGGATTTACTAGATAACGATAAAATTAAGTTCTACTGTGGATTTGATCCGACAGGAGAATCTTTAACCATAGGTCATATGGTTCAAGTCGTAAGAATGTTACTTCTCGAAAAATATGGGCATACACCGATTGTTTTAATTGGTGGAGCAACTGGTTTAATTGGAGACCCTAGACAAACAAGCGAAAGAAAATTATTAACCCTTGAAGAGTCATTACTCAATGCAGAGAAGATAAAAGTACAACTTTCACAATTTTTAGACCCTAATCAAGCAATTTTTGTAAACAATTACGATTGGATTGGTAAAATAGATATGATCTCCTTCTTAAGAGATTATGGCAAACATTTTTCAATCAATTATATGATTGCTAAAGATACAGTACAAAAAAGATTAGATATTGGTATTTCATATACTGAATTTTCCTACATGTTGATACAAGCAATTGACTTCCTACATTTATATAGAGAACTTGATTGTAAGCTTCAATTTGGAGGTTCTGACCAATGGGGTAATATTACAACAGGCCTTGAATTGATCAGAAAACTTGAAGGTGAAAACAGTAAAGCAATTGGTCTATCATCCCCATTATTACTTAAAGCAGACGGTTCTAAATTTGGTAAGAGTGAAACTGGTGCATTATGGCTTGATTCAAATCTAACAACTCCTTACGAAATATACCAATACTTCTTAAATGCATCCGATGCAGATATTGAAAACTATTTAAAACAATTAACGCTACTCTCTAGACCAGAAATTGAAGATTTAGTTCAAAAGCAATTAGAAAAACCAGAACTTCGTCAAGCACAAAAGAAACTTGCTTATGAAATCGTTAAATTGATTCATGGTGAAGATGCCATAAAGCAAGCACTTAAAGTTACAGATGCACTCTTTTTAGGCGAGTTTTCAGATTTATCTAAAACAGAGTTTCAAATGTTGACTAAGACACTAGACACAGTAAGTATAAGTGAACCTAAAGGGTTGCTTGATATCTTAGTAGAGACAAACTTAGCATCTTCTAAAAGAGAAGCTAGAACGTTTGTCCAAAGTGGAGCAATCATGATTAATGATATCAAGATGGATGATATTGAGTATGTAGTAACAAATGAGCATGCACTTCATGATGCTTACGCAGTTGTTAGAAGAGGTAAAAAGAAATACGCAATTATTAATTTTAAGTAAGGAGCCAAAATGGATATACTACTTTATAACCCACTATCAAGAAATGGTAAAGATGAAAAATTTATCAACAAGATTATAGAACACCTAAGAAAAGAAGGGAATGCAGTTGTCAGCTATAGCATACTTGCTATTGATGATGTAGATGCGTTCGCGTCTGGATGTAATCTAGAAGATAGAATTATTATCGTAGGTGGGGATGGAACAATCAATCATTTAGCGAATAGAATTTATGATCTTGATATCAAACAAGACCTTTTTATGTACCAAGCAGGTACGGGAAATGATTTTATTCGTAGTTTAAACACAAAAGAAAAAATAGTTCCAATTAAAAAGTATATCAGAAAACTTCCAAGTGTCACCTTTCAGGATAAGTCTAGATACTTTTTAAATGGTACAGGAGCAGGACTTGATGGCTTTATTGGACATTTAGTCAATACTTCAAAGTATAAGAAGAGTAAGATTAACTATTTCCGTCATGCATTCGAAGGATTTGCTAAATTTAAACCAATTGGTGCTGAAATTACAGTCAATGGAATGACATGGAGAGAAGAAAAACTTTGGTTTGCAAGTATTATGAATGGTGCTTATTATGGTGGTGGAATGAAAATCGCTCCTAAGGCACATCGAAATGTTAAAGAACTTTATTTAGTCGTTGTAAAAAGAGTGCCTAAATGGATGTTAATGCTCATTTTTCCTACTATATATTTAGGTTGGCATGTCATATTCAAAAAATGGGTTCAAATCTATAAATCTACAGAGATAACGGTTAAATTCGATAAACCAACATATCTTCAAGTCGATGGAGATGTTGAATATCCAGTGGATATGATTACAGCGAAAGCATATGAATAATAATGAAGGGTTGCTCAAATTGAGCAACCCTATTTTTTATTATTTAATTCTTCCAAGCCCAATTTTCTTATAGACTTTTAACATTTTTCTTTGAGCAATCAATCTAGCTCTTTCAGCACCAGCAGTTAATATATCATCAAGCTTAGTATCGTTAATGATTTTAAAATACTCTTGTTGAATTGGACGAATAGAATCCACTACGATTTCAGCAAGATCTGCTTTAAATGTTTGATAATTTGAGTCTTTATATTCTTCTTCAATATCAGGAATTGGGACTTCTGTTAAAGAAGAGAAAATCGTTAATAGATTGGATATACCAGGTTTTTTCTTTGGTTCAAATTTAATCTTACCATCAGAATCTGTAACAGCGCTCTTGTATATCCTGCTTCTTTTTTATCGTTCACTGAATATCTTCTAGCGGTTGATAAAAGATAGATATTTAG
>CAKMKF010000108.1 GCA_927439925.1 uncultured Acholeplasmataceae bacterium
GATAGGCTGTTGTTGTTGATTCATTATTCATCATGATTGCTACTGGATCAAAAGCAAGACTTAATGTATTTGATTTAATCTTTTTGAATAGATAAACATAAGTGTTTGCTTTATAACCAGTAGCAATCATGATGAATAATGAATCAACAACAACAGCCTATCTATCACGAAGTAATTTCTTGAAGATAGTAATAATATCTGTTTTACCATATCCAAGAAGCTTTGGAACATTTTGATGATCTGCATCTTCAGCCATAAATGCCCCAATCATTGTTCTTAGTAATCGATAGGCTGTTGTTGTTGATTCATTATTCATCATGATTGCTACTGGATCAAAAGCAAGACTTAATGTATTTGATTTAATCTTTTTGAATAGATAAACATAAGTGTTTGCTTTATAACCATTCACAGGTAATAATATTATTTTTTTACTATTCTTCATTGCTTGATCAACATATGGCTCTAGTCTTTTAAAGATCATCTCGTATTCTTCAATGACATCATTAAATAAAGGCAATCTGAAAAATAGATGACTGACTTTGAGCTTATCTGCTACCTTGATCATATATTTGAACTCATCAAGAGCTTCAGCATGTTTTCTTTCATCATAGATATCATATGAAGAAATTCCAGTATCTAGCACTGCAATTTTGAGTTTAGCGGTTTTCAATTCCAGCATTATTTTTTTCAACTCGCTATCGCTAAGTTCAATAATTGGCTTTCCATCATAAGTTCTTAAGCATATATATTCAATTTGATTTTTTTGTGCAACAGCTATTTGTTCCTGAAAGGATGCTGTTCCATCATAATCAAAAAATCCTGTGATGTTTGGTTTCATATTTTTCTCCACTCATACATTAAAATACCACCAGCTACACTTACATTGAGACTCTCAACATTTTCAGTTTGAATGTGTACAGATTGGTCAGCTAATGCTTTAATTGAATCTGAAATACCATGTCCTTCGTTACCTAAAATTAATACAGTTTTTCTAGTTTTACTTGCTTTACCACTCTCATGTGCGTCAGCATATATGATTTGATAATCTAATTTAATGAATGATTGAATCGCTTCTTCAAGCGGTTTTCTTTCTAAATAAACATCAAAGATAGCACCCTTAGAAGCTCTAATTACTTTTTCATTATAAAAGTCAGCCGACTTTAAGGATACGATAACATGAAGAAAACCAAAAGCTGCAGCACTCCTAATCAAAGCTCCAACATTATCAGGATCTTGCACATCATCAAGCATTAATACTTTTGGACTATCTATTTTAGGATTTGTTTTTTTACAAACTCCTAGTAAATCAAAGTAGGTTTCTGCCTGTTGTAAATCATCCATTAAATCTTTAGTAAGTGTAGTGTATCCATCTGTTTCAGAAGTTGTTAATATTTCAAGGATTGCTTGATGTTCTTTTGCTTTATCTACTAGATGTTTACCATAAACTAAAAACATACCATGAGCATCACGATATTTTTTAAGTTTTAAATTTTTCCAAAGCTTAAATGATTTATTTTGCTTCGATGTTATGACCATTTTCTATCATTTCCTTTTCATAAAGAGCAAATACTTCTGCCACTGTAAATCCGTATTTTGATATATTGAAATTAATATCTTTAGAGACCTCTACAGTTTTAAGGTTCTCTAGTGCCTCTATCAATAAATTATCATATTCCATGTCACGTTCATACTTTAATGCATAAAGTTCCATTGGTCTAGTTGCTGGTTCTTTTGGAACATAAATACTGCAACAATCATTAAATGGACGAATCGAAATGTTAAAAGTGTCTATTTTTTTTGAAATATCAACTATTTCTTGTTTATCATATGTGAGT
This sequence comes from uncultured Acholeplasmataceae bacterium, assembly GCA_927439925.1. Taxonomy (GTDB): domain Bacteria; phylum Bacillota_I; class Bacilli_A; order Acholeplasmatales; family Acholeplasmataceae; genus Peloplasma. The sequence goes on from CAKMKF010000108.1 coordinate 1,836, forward strand.
ACTGGTCTCAATATTGGTATTTTAGTCACTGCTTCAATGACTTGCATACTGTTTAATGTCTGACTAGCAACTTGCCCTACTGACTCGCCATTGATGATACAAAGCATCTTTTTTTTCTTTGCATATCTTTCTGCAAGTCGATACATCATTCTTCTCATTATAGTTATTGTATATGGATCAAAAATTTTCGCTAATATTTCTTCATGAATTTTTCGAAATGGTACTATATGAAGTTTGATTGTTCCTGTAGGTGTGTAGTTGGCAAGTCTCTTGGTAAGATCTATCACTTTTTGGACAGATTCTAAAGGTGTCATTGGAGTCGATTCAAAATGAAATAACTCCACTTCAATCCCTTGTTTCATCGCTAAATACGCTGCGACAGGTGAATCAATTCCTCCACTCATCATGAGTAGACCTTTTCCTTGTGTACCAAACGGGAATCCACCCATACCTTTAATACTCTTCATATGAATATAAGCGATATCACTTCGTAATTCAATATTAAGAATTTCTTTCGGGTTTTTAACATCAACGATAAATTTTTTGTCTGCTCCGTTTAATATTGGACTCGCTATTTGTTGTGTAATATCTAAACTTGTCATAGGAAATTTTTTGTCATGTCTCTTTGTTTCTATCTTCAACCTTACCATAGGTTCATCCATTTCAATATTCAAAACTTCAATTGCTTTTAGAATAATGTCATCTAAATTTGGTTTAGCTACATATACAACACTAAAATTATAAATTCCTTGAATCTCTTTGAGTCTCGATATAATTGTTGTTTCATCTGCTTCATCATAGCTAATAAAGACTCGGTCATGTGTATACTCGTAAGATACAACTAAACCTTCTAATTTTGCCACAAGATGTGCTCTAACCTTCTTAATAAAAAAACCTATATTTCGACCTTTTAGCATCATATCGCCAAAACGGATTAATATTTTTTTTGTCATGTTTTATCACCATATCTATTTTAACATATATGTTATAATAAATGAGGTGGTGATATCATGAAAAATCAAGAACTATTAGAATCTGCAGTAGCACTATTAGAGACTCAACCAAATCAAATTTCTATTCTATCAAATGCATCAGCTTTCCTAAATGACTCCTTTGATCGTCTCAATTGGGTAGGTTTTTATTTATTCGATGGAACAAACCTCACCGTAGGTCCTTTTCAAGGACATGTTGCTTGCTCTGTTATACCTCTAGGAAAAGGTGTATGTGGTGAAGCTGCAGTGCTTAAAAAAACTATGGTAGTCGAAGATGTACTATCTCACGATAATCATATTGCGTGCGACGCAAATAGCCGCAGTGAAGTTGTGGTCCCTATTTTTATCAGTGACAAGCTTTTTGGTGTCTTAGATGTGGATAGTCCTATTATAAACCGCTTCGATGAAGAAATCGTGCAGTTCTTAGAAGAATTCGTTAAGTTATTAGTAAAAACAATTGACATTTAATACCCTATAGGGTAAAATGAATAGCGTCGGTAAAAAGCAGGCAGCCTATTTTTTAAAGTGCGATCCCTTCTCATATGGAGCCCCTAGTAACCTTATACTGCTTTAAGGTGAAAAGAACATCGGGATACCTTTAATTAAAGTATTTTGCAGTTTTTGCCTACCAAAAATAAAAAAGGAGGTAAAAATTTATGTCACGTTACACAGGACCATCATGGAAAATATCACGTCGTTTAGGCTATTCTATTTCTGAAACAGGAAAAGAATTGAAAAAGCGTCCTTATGCACCAGGTCAACATGGACAACGTCGTTCTAAAACAAGTGGTTACGGAGATCAACTTCATGAAAAACAAAAAGTTAGATTTACTTATGGAGTATCCGAAAAACAATTTAGAAAGACTTTCAATGAAGCTGACAAGATGAAGGGTAAGCATGGTGAAAACTTCTTGCGTCTACTTGAATCTCGTTTAGACAATGTCGTCTATCGTTTAGGACTTGCTAGAACTAGAGCACAGGCACGCCAATTGGTCAATCATGGACATTTCCTTGTTGATGGTAAAAAAGTAGATATTCCGTCTTATCGTCTTCAACCAAACCAAAAAATTCAACTTAGAGAAACATCTAAAGGCTTGAAGGTTGTTCAAGAAGCTCTTGAAGGACAATACGCTTCTGTAGAGTTCGTATCATTCGATAAGGACACTAACGTAGGAACATTTGTTCGCTATCCAGAACGTAATGAAATTCTGCAAGAAATCAATGAACAATTAATCGTTGAATACTACAACAGATAACAAAAAATAAAAGATGATTCCTCGGAACCATCTTTTTTCAGGTATTTAAATTATTAGAGGGTAGAGGGTACTCTTTAAATTATTAGAGGGTGTACCCTATGATTTTTGAAAGCGCATTTGAATTGAATAAAAAAATGAAGGCTTCCTATAAAATAAGATTATACCCATAATCCAAAGATA
>CAKMKF010000109.1 GCA_927439925.1 uncultured Acholeplasmataceae bacterium
ATCTACTTTCTGATGATATTCCACTTCAATTAAGAGCGGCATATCAATAACAATCAGTTGCCTATCCGTATAAATGTTTTTTCCTTTTCTACTTCTAAAAAGACATAAGGATGTACAATGTGGTTTAAAATCTCTCTTTGCACCAGAACCTAAAGATCTTAACATCCATAAATTCTATGAAACGCTTCAGAAAAAAAGAATTGAAATTAAAGCAGTCTTACTAGATCAACATATCATAAGTGGTTTAGGAAACATTTATGTCGATGAAACCTTATTTTTAAGCAAGATTCATCCAACAAGATTAGCGAACACAATATCACTTGATGAAGCTAAACTCATTATAGATAGTGCTATAAAAGTGCTAGATAAGGCTACAAAACTAGGTGGAACGACGATTCGTAGCTACACCTCAAGTCTTGGCGTGCATGGTCGCTTTCAAAATGAATTAAATGTTCATATGCGAAAAGACCTACCATGTCCAATATGTCAAACCAAGATTATAAAAATGAAGGTCAAAGGACGTGGAACTTATGTCTGTCCGAATTGTCAAGACTAATCCAATCTTAATCGGACTTACTGGAGGTATTGGAAGTGGGAAAACCACTGCATCCAATTATTTTCAGTCTTTAGGTATACCTGTCATTGATTCTGATTTAATCGTTAAAAGATTATGGAAAGAAAACCAAGAAATGGTTAGTAAGATTGAGAAGACCTTCGGATTTTCTATTCAAACAGATATAGACAGAAAAAAGCTTGCTAAAATTATTTTTAGTGATCCTAAACAAAGAGAGATTTTAAACCACATTGTACATCCTTATGTCTTTTTAGAAGTAGAAAAGGAAAAAACATTTTATACGGATAGGCAACTGATTGTTATTGATATGCCGCTCTTAATTGAAGTGGGATATCATCAGAAAGTAGATTATGTCTTGGTTGTATATGTCTCTATGGATACTCAGAAATCGAGATTAATTCAAAGAGATCATCTCACTGAAATAGAAGCTGAAAAAAGAGTTCAAGCTCAAATGTCTTTGGAAGAAAAGAAGACATTTGCAGATGTTGTATTAAATAACGAAACGACCATTTGTGATCTGCACGATCAAATTGATTCGTTTTTGAGAGGGTTAAAAGATGAAAAATAGTTCGACATTTCAAATTCAAAGTCAATCGGATTTAAGTGCTGCAGACTTTAAGGTGCTTGCACTATTATATCAACCCTTAATGGGGCTTGAAGGACAAGCACTTTATACTACTTTTTACCAACTGATCAATAAGACGGGAAGAAATCAATATACACATCAAGAACTATTTGATTTAGTCAATATTAAACAAGCTGATTTCTTAAAGATTAGAAATAAGCTAGAAGCTTTAAATCTTTTAACGGTTTACCAAAAGGAAGACTATTATTTATATTTTATGAAAGCTCCATTAACTGCGAAACAGTTTTTAATGGATACAGTATTTGGGAGCTACTTACAAGCTGAAATTGGTGAAAAGAATTTAAACCTTTTAACTGAAATGTTTAGAATCGATATTCCTTCAACTGATGATTACGAGAATATTACGAAACCTTTTGATGCTTTATATGAGTTTAAGAGCTTAAGTTTACTGAATGTCTCCTATCCTCTTCAAGGTAGAGTATCGAATGGTGGATCTCATATTATGCATCAGTTCAATTATGAATCCTTCGTAGAGAATTTATCAGAAAGATTGAAGAACTCTCAGCTTTTAACCGATAAATTTAGAGAACAAATCAATAAGATTTCATTTGTTTATCAATTTGATGTTTCAGATATGATTGCAGTTTATGAATCTGCAGCTAAAAATAGACAAGTGATTAACTTCGCAAACTTAAACTTAAAAGCGAAGCAATATTATGAACAAAAACATCAACTCTTAACGATTAAGAAAAAGGATTTACCTACACCGAGTTTAGTTGAACAGGCATCACCTCGGGTCATTATCCAAAAATATGCGAAAACAGATCAGCAAGGGATTGCATTATCAGTAGCAACTCAGCTACTTGAAACCAATAGTGTAGAACCAGGAATTATCAATGTCATCTTAATGCTTGTTTTAAAGCATAAGGATGGAGTATTACCGAATATCAACTACATGGAGAAAGTACTTCATGATTGGTTAAATAAAGGTGTTAGAACGACGGAAGATGCGATCAACCATTCCGCAAGTCTTGAAACACAATATCAAGAAAAAGCAGCTCAAAGCAAGAATAAACGTACAGCATATGAACCCGACTGGTTAGAGGATTATATTGCTGAGATTGCTAAACTGGAGGGCTAATATGAATTTAGATGAAATGAAACAAGCTATTCTAAAAGATCCTGAAACGATGAATCTATCGATTTCTGATGTCGATATCTATAAGGTATATCAATACCTTCAAGATAGAGACCAGAAAACAGTTAGAGATGGCTATCAGCCAGTTCTAAGAACGGATCCTTATATTGAGATTGTTTATCGTCCTACTAAGGAAAAAGCTGATGAACTGAAAAAACAAAAAATCAGACAACACTTAAAGTTCTACGATACTGAACTCTATATTCAAGATGCCAGTCTTGATCGTTTTGAAGTGTTTAATGAAGAAAGAGAAAAAGCTCATCACTTAGCCAAAGAGTTTTTAGATAACTATAAAAAGGACCGCTATTTCAAGGGATTATATATCTACGGGAAATACGCGACTGGAAAGAGTTATTTATTATCAGCTGTCGCTCAAACATTAGCAGAAAGAAATATAAGTGTTCTATTTGTTTATATGCCTGATTTAGTCAGAAGTATTAAACAAGGCATGAGTGAAGGGAATTTAGAAGAAAGAGTAAATCAGTTGAAACAAGCTGATGTTTTAATGCTTGATGATATGGGTGGAGAAAACATGTCTGTTTGGTTTAGAGATGAAATTCTAGGTCCTGTCATTCAGTATCGACTTTCAGCGAAGCTTCCAGTCTTTATGTCTTCTAATTTGGAATACGTAGGACTCATTGAAGCACTAGCAATTACTAGAGATGAAACCAATCGGGTTAAAGCTGCTAGACTTATCCAAAGAATTAAAGATTTGATGACTTATGTAAAATTAACTCAAGAGAATTATAAAGGTTAATTCCTCTTGAAAATGTATAATTAAGTGTTATAATAGATACATAAACGATGAAGAGGACAAGGTTATGTCAACCCTAGCGACGCAGGAAGGTGAAAGCTGCGAAGGACATCAATCACTCCCTTGGAGTTGGCTAATAAAGATAGCCCGGGTCGTGCCGTTATCCATATGTTGAGTGCTAGGGAAATCCCTAGAACTAAGGTGGTACCACGAACATATTCGTCCTTAGATATATATCTAGGGACTTTTTTATTTTGAAAAGGAGCGATGAAAATGATTAAAATCAGTTTTCCAGATGGATCCGTAAAGGAATTCCAACAGGGTGTCAGTCCACTTGAAATTGCTGAAGGCATTTCAATGAGTTTGGCAAAAAAATCGATAGCTGCAGTTTTTAATAAGAACTATGTTGAGCTATCTAGAAAATTAAATGAGGACGGGGTTTTAGAACTACTCACTGAAAAAGATTTAAGAGTACTCGATGTCGTCAACCACAGTACAGCACACTTAATGGCTCAAGCGATTACTAGATTGTATCCAGGTGCATGTTTTGGTGTAGGTCCTTTTATTGAAGAAGGCTTTTATTATGATGTCGATTTTGGGGATGCTAAAGTTACCGATGAAGATCTACCTAAGATTGAAAAGGAAATGTTAAAATTAGCTGAAGAAAATTTTGAAATAGTAAGACATGAAATTAGCTATGATGAAGCAAAAAAACTATTTAAAAATGATCCTTATAAGCTTGAACTGATTGAAGAGTATAAGGATTCACAGTTAACAGTCTATACTCAAGGTGAGTTTAGTGATTTTTGTAGAGGTGGTCATGTCCCATCTACTAAAATCTTAAAGAACTTTAAGTTGTTAAATCTTGCTGGTGCTTATTGGAGAGGAAATTCCGATAATAAGATGCTAGTTAGAATTTATGGAACATCGTTCTTAAATAAAAAAGATTTAGATGCACATTTATTACTTCTTGAAGAAAGAAAACAAAGAGATCACCGTAAGATCGGTAAAGAACTTGATTTATTCATGATTTCAAAAGAAGTAGGAGCTGGACTTCCTTTCTGGTTATCTAAAGGAGCAACTATTAGAAGAATTATTGAAAGATACATTACAGATAAGGAATTAAGTCTAGGCTATATGCATGTCTATACTCCAATTATGGCGAATGTTGATTTATATAAGACTTCTGGACATTGGGATCATTATCAAGACTCAATGTTTCCGCCAATGGATATGGGAGATGGAGAATTATTAGTACTACGTCCTATGAACTGTCCTCATCACATGTTGATTTATAAGAACGACGTTCATAGCTATAGAGAATTTCCTTTAAGAATTGCTGAATTAGGAATGATGCACCGCTATGAAAAGAGTGGAGCATTATCAGGACTTCAACGCGTTAGAGAAATGACTTTAAATGATGCACATATTTTTGTGCGTCCTGATCAAATCAAAGAAGAATTCAAAAGAACTGTTCAACTGATGCTAGATGTCTATAAAGACTTTAACATCAATGACTATCAGTTTAGATTGAGCTATAGAGATCCACTCGATAAGCATAAGTTCTTTCCAGATGATGATATGTGGATTGGTGCTGAAAAGATGTTAAAAGAAGCGATGGATGAAATAGGTATGCCTTACTATGAAGCGATTGGTGAAGCAGCCTTTTATGGACCTAAGCTAGATGTTCAAGTGAAAACTGCGTTGGGCAATGCAGAAACACTATCTACTATTCAAATTGACTTTTTATTACCACAAAGATTTGATTTAACTTATGTTGGTGAAGATGGAAGAAATAATAATAGACCAGTTGTTATTCATAGAGGAATTGTCTCAACTATGGAAAGATTTGTCGCTTATTTAATTGAAGAATATAAAGGTGCTTTCCCATTTTGGTTAGCTCCAGTTCAAGTGAAAGTTCTACCTGTCAATGTGACACATCACCATAAGTATGTCATGGATATCCATGAAATGCTTAAGGCGAGTGGTATTCGTGTTGAAAGTGATTTAAGAGAAGAAAAACTTGGCTATAAGATTAGAGAAGTTCAAACATTAAAGATTCCATACTCCTTAGTTTTAGGGGATAAAGAAGCTCAAGAAGGTTTAGTTACTTATAGAAAATATGGATCACAGGACCAAGTCACGATATCAATCCAAGAGTTTTTAGAAATCATATTAGCAGAAAATAAAAAATAATAAAAAATAATTATGTTGCATTTTAAATAATTATGATATAATAATGTCAGGAAACGAGGTGGGGAACACATGAATATCATGGGTATATTCGGTGGGGTCTTAGTTCTTGGCATTATTTTCGTTGTTGTCTTCTTTGTTATACTTGGAGGATCTGATGAAAAGAAAGAGAACAAAGATGATTGGCGAGATCAATTAAAGAAAAAATAATTAAAACATAAGAAAGAAGGCATAAAAAAATGTTAGAAGTAAAAAAAGCGAGAATGCTATATGGGGATTTGGTCGCGGTAGATAGTTTATCATTTACCATT
>CAKMKF010000110.1 GCA_927439925.1 uncultured Acholeplasmataceae bacterium
TATAAAATAAGACCACCATCAACTCTAATGGTTTCACCGGTAATATAATTTGCATCGTCAGATACTAGATATTCTACAAGACTAGCAACATCATCTGGTTTTCCTTTTCTTTTTAATGGGATGAGTGAGCTAACGTGTCCACTGCGCAATTCTTCAGGTGTGTAATTGTTTCTAACTGCAGTTGCTCCCGGTGCAACACAGTTTACAGTGATATCATTTTTTGATAGTTCAATCGCTAAGGATTGAACTGCTCGTATTAATGCTGCTTTTAAAGATCCATAGACTACATCATTTGCGTAAGCGCGAATTCCTCTTGTTGATGCAATGTAGATTACCTTACCAGCAACATTATTTTCGATCATATGATTAACAGCGGTTTTTGTGCAAAGTAGATAACTTCGATAGATTAATCCATATTGAAAATCAATAACATCAATATCTAGAGTACGAATACTTGTAAATTTAGCTTTTCCTGCATTACATACTAATACATCGATACCACCTAAGTCGAGAATTGCTTGTTTTGTAACAAGCTCAGGAATATCAGATTCTTGAAGGCTTGCTTGATAGAAGAAGCATTTTTGTCCTAATTTCAATATTTCTTCACGTAAGGATTCTGCTTCACTTTTTTCAGAATTATAAGTAAATGCAATATCATAGCCAGCTTTTGCTAATCTTAATGCGATACCTCTACCTATACCTCTACTAGCTCCAGTAATAAACGCTTTTTTCATATACATTACCTCTTAAGGATTCACTAGCGTACCGTCAGGTAGTCTAGTTTGAGTCCATTTTGTAACATTTGTTTTAATTGGGTATTTTTTAGCCAATTCTTCATCAATGTCGATTCCAAATCCTGGCTTGTTACTAACATAAAGGTATCCGTTTTCTTCATAGGGCATACCAGGGAAAACTTTATACATCAATTCAGAGAATCCACACCATTCAAGAATACCCAAATTGTGTGAGTGCAAGCTCAAATGTACGTTAGCTGCATGACCTACAGGTGAGACGTCTCCAGGGCCATGCCATGCAGTTTGTACACCAAACTGTTCAGCAAATATTGCGAGTTTTTTAGCCGGGGTAAAGCCACCAATTTGACTGATATGTATACGGATGAAATCAATTAATCTATTCTTTATTAAGTATTCCCATTCTTTCGGATTATTAAAGAGTTCTCCGATTGCTATAGGAGTTGAACATTGAGATTTAATGTTAGCTATATAATCTGCTTGTTCAGGTGAAAATGGGTCTTCTAAGAAAAATAGTCGATATTTCTCCAATTGTTTAGCAAGATAAATAGCATCTCTTGGAGCAAGTCGTTCATGAATATCGTGAATGAGTTCAATCTCATCACCACAATGCTTTCTGACATGCTCAAACAAATTTATAGTATCTAAAATGTATTGGGTTGGAGTAGAATAAACACCTGGTTCGGAATTATTTGGAACATTTAAATTTTTAGCAATACCTCCATATAAACCCCATTGAATTCTTATGTGTTTAACGTTTTGTTTTTTGTAGGCTTCAACCTTTTCAACAACTTCATTGAGCGTTGATCCGTTAACATGTCTATAATAGGGGACGCCTTCTCTAGACTTTCCACCAAGTAAATCATATACTGGTAAACCAGCAATTTTCCCTTTAATATCCCAAAGTGCCATATCAACTCCAGAAATTGCATTGTTCGATATCGCATCATTTCTCCAATAAGCATTGTGGTGCATTAAATGCCACAAATCTTCAATCTTATGAACATCCCTATTGACGAGTAACGGCTTTAAATAGTTATCAACTACGGATTGGACTGCGAGTTCACGGTACGCGAAAGTCGCACATCCAAGACCGTATAATCCTTCTTGATCGGTTTCAACTTTGACAACAATCAAATTGATTCCTTCAGGTGCAGTTAGAATCGTTCTTACATTCGTGATAATTGGCATATTTATCTCCTGTATATATTTATTTTGATACATATTTCACTTATATAGTTATTATAACTTTTATGGTCATATAAATACAAATATATAATTGACTAGTGACTTTTTGTCAAATTTTAAACGACACCATATCCTATTTGTCCAATTTGAGCGTTTTGAATTGGAGATTATATATATTATATTAAACTGTTATCATATAGGAGGTACACATGGAACAATTCATTAGACTAAAAAACGGATATAAAATGCCAAAAATTGGATTAGGAACATTTAACCTAAAAAAGGAAGAAACGAAAGATATTGTATTAGAAGCCTTAAAATTAGGTTATCGTCATATTGAAACTGCGCCGATCTATTTAAATGAGCAAGAAATTGGAGATGCCATTAAAACCTCAGAAATTGATAGATACGACTTATTCATAACTTCTAAAATACCACCACACATCAAGAATTATGAAAGCACAATTAAAGTTGCAAGAAAAACGATGGAAAATTTAAAAGTTGATTATTTAGATGCATTACTCATCAATAATCCCGTTCCTTGGGGTAAAGAAGATGAAGATTTTTCAAAAGAAAATTTAGAAGTATGGAGAGCATTAGAAACACTTTACGATGAAGAAGTCGTTGGTGCAATCGGTGTTTCTAATTTTGATATAAACGACCTTGAAAAGTTGCTACCTTTTGTGCGTATTAAACCGCATATCAATCAACTAGGAATTTTTGTTGGCCATACAATGGATCCATTAAGAGCATATTGCGAAAAAAATGATATTGTTATTCAAGGTCATTCCCCTTTGGCTAGAGGAAGAATCTTCCAATTAAATGAACTTCAAGAGTGTGCTATGAAACATGAAATGAGTTCAGCACAAATAGCAATTCGATATGTCTTAGATAAAAATGTTTATCCGATTGTTAAAGCATCTACAATCAATCATCTAAAAGAGAATTTAGTTTTAAATATGTCTATGCCTGAAGGATGGACAAACATATTAGATCAAATTCATCAAGATGTTCGCGATTATAAACCACCTTATGCAAAACGCATATTATAAGTTATAATTAAGTATAAGCTAAAATATGTGGAGGTTTTCATCATGAAAGTTTTATTTATCGGTGGAACAGGATTAATAAGTACGGCGGTTAGCGAACTTGCTATCCAAAAGGGTTATGATCTAACAATCATGAATCGTGGTCAAAGAAAAGATAAACTCTTGGGTAAAGTCGAACGTATTCATTGTGATATTTATGACACAAATGCTGTTCAAAAAGCATTAACTAATCGTCATTTTGATGCTGTTGTCGATTGGATTGCTTTCACTCCGGACCATGTTGAAAGAGATTACAAACTTTTTAAAGGACATACTAAACAGTATGTTTTTATCAGTAGCGCATCAGCGTACCAAAAGCCAATACCTAAATTACCAATCACAGAAAAAGAAGTCCCATTAGATAATCCATTTTGGGAATATAGTAAAAATAAACAAAGATGTGAAGAATATTTATTAAACTTAAACGATGATCAGTTTCCAGTAACAGTCATTAGACCATCTCATACATATAACGATCAATCTGTTGTATCTCAGTTAAACAGTTGGCCACATCCTTATACATTGATTCACCGTATGAAACAAAATAAGACAGTGATTATAGCAGATCAAGGTAAATCACTTTGGACTTTAACTTATAATAAAGATTTTGCTCATGCTTTTTTAGATGTTTTAGGCAATCCTAAGACTTACGGTGAAGTCTATCATTTAACATCTGATAAAAGCTATAATTGGCTTGAAATTCACGCAATGCTTGAAGAAGCTATAGGTGTGAAATCGGAGATTGTATTTATTCCTACTACTGAAATTGTTAAAGTATTTCCTGAATATAAAGGCGCATTATTAGGCGACATGATGGGTAGTGCTCTATTTGATAATAGCAAAATCAAAGAAGTTGCTCCAAATTATGTTTCCAAAACCGAATATAAAGATATAGCGAAAAAGGTAGTTCAATTCTATGAAAGTCACTCAGAATTTCAAACGATTGATGAAGATTTTTATCAACGTTATGACCAGTTGGTTGAATCTTATACGCGCAAATAATTAAAATAAATAGAGACCATAATTTGCTTTTTAGTTGGTGGTCTTTTTTTATAGAGAATATATTCAAGACTCTGAATTATGAAAAATGTTATAATAATAATGAGGTGTAAAGATGAAAGCATTATTAATTTTCCCGAATCAACTCTATATTCAAGCACGTGAAGGTTACATGCATATTTATATTGAAGATGAGTGCTTTTTTAATAATGGAATATCCTACCACAAGCATAAACTCATGCTACATCGTGCTTCTATGAAATCCCATTACAACCAACTCAATGGTGAAAAGATTTATATTGAGTATCCAACATCATTTGAATTAATTCAAGGCATTTTAGCTCTTTATGAAGAGATTACCGCTTATGATCCAGTCCATCATGATGTCTATGATAATTATAGTAAACTCTCTGTCACTTGGCTTGAATCTCTTAACTTTTTAACTGATACAAACACAATTAAAAATTATTTCGACCAAAAGAAACGTTATTTCATGTATGATTTTTATGTTTTTCAAAGAAAGCGACTCAATATCTTGATGGATGATGGGAAACCTTTGGGTGGACAATATAGTTTTGATTCAGAAAACCGAAAAAAATTACCCAAGGATATCACAATTCCAATACCGATAGACTTTAGAAAATCAGCTGAAGTGATTGCTGCTGGAAAATGGGTTGAAAAGATGTTTCCAAATCACCCCGGATCCATAGAAACCTTTAATCATCCAACAACACGTAAAGAAGCTCTTGATCAATTGGATCAGTTTCTCAATCATAAACTTGTTTATTTCGGTCCTTATCAAGATGCAATGAGTAATATAGACCCATATTTATTTCATTCTAATCTATCATCATCTTTAAATATAGGATTGCTTTCACCTCTAGAAATCATCGAACAAGTAATTGAAAAAGATGTACCCCTTTCATCTAAAGAAGGATTCATAAGACAGATTATTGGATGGAGAGAGTTTGTGCGCAGTGTATACCTTATCGAAGGTAAAGATATGAAGCACCAAAACTTTTTAAATCATCAAAACAAGTTATCAAATGCATGGTATCAGGCAAATATAGGATTTCCTATTGTCGATCAAGCAATTAAAAAGTATATAGAGTTTGGTTATCTTCATCATATTGAACGTTTAATGGTGATTGGTAATTTAATGATGATGCTTAAGATCGATCCAAATGAAGTATACCGTTATTTCATGGAGTTTTCAATTGATGGCTATGATTGGGTAATGGTACCAAATATTTATGGAATGAGTCAATTTGCTTGTGGTGATTTGATGACAACTAAACCGTATTTTAGCGGTTCGAATTATTTGAAGAAAATGGGAGTTCAAAATGGAGAATGGGCTGAGACTTGGGATGCACTTTTCTATTTATTCATCAGAGACCATAAAGAGATTATTGAAACAAATGTACGCTTAGGCGTACTGCTTACAATATATAATAAAAAATCGCAAGAAGATATCAATCATTATGAAAAACTCATGAATCAATTTTTAGATATTACCGTAAAAAATTAAGGTTAATAGAAATGTAACATGTGTAATAATCAAATCTTTATTGGTTTGAAAAAATACAAAACTTCTTTTCTGAATTATAATCATATTAGAAGTAATTGAAATCGAAATTTTTGTTGAACGAATCAGAGAAAAGCATTAACACTGTTTACTTAAGTTCAATAAAAGAAGGAGAGTATATGTTAAAAAACTATAAAGAACTCACCAAAGATGAACTCATTGATGAAATCAAGCTTTTAAAAGAAGAATTGAAGGAAGAGATTGAGTATAATAACGAAGAGTTTCTCATTCAGTTCCCTTGGGCAGGAAATCTAGGTCAATGGAAATGGTCTATTTTGGATAACCGCGTCGTATTTAATGAGAAAAAGGTTACACAAATTGGATATAACCCAAAAATAATTGGTGAAGTCGGGTTTGAGTTTTTTACGAATAAACTTCATCCAGATGACTATGAAGGCGTCATGGATAACATGAGAAATCATATGATGGGAAAGACAGAAGCATATGAAGTTGAATATCGTATCCAACATAAAAATGGTCACTATCTTTGGTACTATGATCGTGGTACTGTAACTAAAAGAGATGTTAACGGTAAACCTTTAGTCTTTCAAGGCATTGTTTTTGATATTTCAGAATCAAAAAGAGTTGAACAAAAACTTAGAGACTTATCAGAAAAAGATGAGTTAACCAATATCTACAATAGAAGAACTTTTTATGTGAAAGTGGATGATCTCATTCAAGAAAAACACGATAAAAAATCACCATTTTCTCTAGTCATGTTTGATATCGACAATTTTAAGCATATTAATGATACCTATGGACATTTAGTGGGTGATGAAGTCTTAAAGAAGGTTACACATATAATTAACGAAGATAAAAGACACAAAGACCAAATTTTTAGATTTGGTGGTGAAGAGTTTTTTCTTATATTACCAAACACAAAAATTGATGGAGCAATCAAGGTAGCGCATCGTCTTCATGAAATCATCGGTAGTTTAAAAGTACCTAAAGTTTTTGTTCAACTCTTTATGATTCTGAAATATCAAAAACAATGCCTTGAATGACTAAAGGTTTACCGTTAACATCTCTTTTAGTTACAGTACCACGATCATAGTACCAAAGATAGTGACCA
>CAKMKF010000111.1 GCA_927439925.1 uncultured Acholeplasmataceae bacterium
TATTATGGCCTAAGTTTGATGATCCTATTGTTGGATATCATTTAGCGATAACTGGCGCGATTAAGGATAAGATTTTACCAGAAGATGATGTTGTACAATACGCGATGAATTTTTTAAAGAAATACTATCCAAATCGTCTAAAAGATCGTTACTCTATAAATATAGAAAGCGACTTTGTCGAAATGCTTGATACAATCGGAAGATTAAGAGGCTGTTTAATTAAAAACGGTGAAATCGATTATTCAAGAGTTTACACGATTATCTTAACGGATATTAGAAATAAAATGCTTGGAGGTTTATCTTTTGACAGACTTAACGATGTATCAATTTGAAAATGAATTATATAATAGTGGATTTACCTTTATTGCAGGTGTAGATGAAGCAGGTCGAGGACCACTCGCAGGACCTGTGGTAGCTGCTGCTGTGATCCTAAAAAAAGGTGCTATCTTAAAATATACAAATGATTCCAAGCAGTTATCAGAAAAACAGCGTGAAAAAGCATTGATAGAAATCAAAGAAAATGCAATAGCTATTGGGATCGGAATTTCATCAGTAGAAGAAATCGATTTAATCAATATCTATCGAGCAAGTCGAGAAGCGATGTTATCTGCAATCCAACAATTAAAGATTAAACCTGAGTTCTTACTCATTGACGCGATGCCTATGGAAATAGATATTCCATTAAAAAGTATTATTAAAGGTGATACACTTTCTATATCTATAGCAGCAGCTTCTATTGTAGCTAAAACAACAAGAGACGCATATATGCTTGAAATGGATAAGGTATTTCCAGAATATGGATTTAAGAATCATAAAGGATATGGAACGAAAGAACATTTAGAAGCATTGGAAAAATATGGAATCACTCCAATACACCGCAAAACATATGAACCTGTAAAAACAATGTTGAAAAAGAAGTGAAAAACTTCTTTTTTTCATGAAAAGCCCTTAAAATAATGAAAGCGATTTCTCTTTTTCACACCATAATTAAAGCAATTTTCACATATTTTAACTACCATAAAGTGAAGAAAAAATCATATATATTATTTAAATATATATAAAAGAGATCATTTATCTTTCTTCTTGACATAGAAAATTATTACACTATAATTGTAATGGAAATGGAGTGTTGTCATGAATAAGAAATTAATCATCGTGGAATCACCATCTAAATCGAAAACTATAGCAAGTTACGTCGGAGCCGATGTAATTGTTTTGTCTTCGAAGGGGCACGTTAGAGATTTAGCAACTTCAGGTGTAGATGGATTGGGACTCGATTTGAAAAACAATTTCGCTCCACATTATAAAATCATACCTACAAAACAAGCATTGGTAAAAGAATTAATAGCAAAAGCGAAAGGTAGAGATGTATTGATTGCTACCGACCCTGATAGAGAAGGAGAAGCTATTGGTTGGCATTTAGCTGAACTTTTAGGATTAGATCCAGAAGCGAGTAATCGTATCGTTTTTAGAGAAATCACGAAACCAGCGATACTAGAAGCGTTAAACCATCCAAGACCTATTGACTCTCATCTTGTATATTCTCAAGAATTTAGACGTATATTAGATAGAATCATTGGATTTAAGTTGTCTAAACTATTACAATCAAAAATTAAAAGTAAATCAGCAGGTAGAGTTCAAAGTGTAGCTTTGAAACTGATTGTTGACCTAGAATATGAAATTGAAGCATTTATTCCAGAGACTTATTATGAAATTGAAGCAACCTTTCATCATTTAAAAGCTGATTTTATCATTCCTGATAAGAAAAGACTTGGTAAAGATGAAGCTGACTTAATCGTAAAGGAATCTACAAATCCATTTAAAGTTAAAGACATTCAAGTTAAAGAATCAAGAAGAAATTCTAAACCTCCTTTTATAACATCAACTTTACAACAAGATGCTATTTCTAATTTAGGAATGAGTGCGAGTCGTACCATGATGGTTGCTCAAGCATTATATGAAGGTAAAGAGATTCATGGAGAGCTTGTCGGTTTAATAACTTACATGAGAACAGATTCAAATAGACTAGCAGAACCGTTTGTTCATGAAGCACAATCATATATAGAAAAGAACTTTGGAAAGAATTACTTAGGGAAATATAGTGTATCCACAAAAGCGAATGCACAAGATGCCCATGAAGCGATTCGACCAACTTCAATTGATAGAACACCAGATTCATTAGAATCTTATTTAAGTAAGGATGAACTGCGTTTATATAAAAGAATTTATAACCGTGCAGTTGCATCTTTAATGGCTCCAGCAATCTTTGATATTACAAAGGTTACTTTAACTTCGAATGGTCATGATTATTTAGCTGAAGGTTCAGTTGAAAAGTTTGAAGGTCATTTAAAGATGTATAGTGAAGCGAAAAATAAGGATAAAATACTACCTAAACTAGAAATCAATCAAGAATTAAATGCTAAAGATGTACTTTCTATTGAAAAGGTAACGACTCCAAAGACTAGATACTCTGAAGCAACCCTTATTAAAGAATTAGAATCATTAGGTATCGGTAGACCATCTACTTATGCACAAATTATACAAACATTAAAAAATAGAGATTATGTTGAAATCGATGAAAAGAGATTTAAACCAACGAAACAAGGAAGACTTACAGCAGAACAACTAGACTTATTCTTCAATAAAATTATCAATGTTGAATATACATCAAAAATGGAGACAATATTAGATGAAATTGCTGATGGAAAACAAAAAGGATCACATTTGATTTCTAAGTTCTATCATTCCTTTATTCCTTTAGTTGAAGTCGCTCAAAAGGATATGAAGAAGATTGGAGCTACACAAACCGGTGAAAACTGTCCAGTTTGTGGCAAACCACTTGTTTTAAGAAAGAGTAAATATGGTGAATTTACAGCTTGTAGTGGATTCCCTTCTTGTAAATATGTGAAAAAAGACTAATTTTCACAAGTTTTCATACCTATACTGCTATTTCTTTACAAAAAGCATGAAAAGTGATAATATGATAGTGCATCCACCCCTAAGGATGCTATATATCCCCTGTTGATGTGCATTACATTGCACAAAAACCCCTAAAGAGGTCCTCCGTACTTTATGCGGTAGACCTCATTTTTATTAGCAATATTTTTAAATCATGATATAATATTCATGAACGAAAAAATAAGGAAGTGTGAACATGAAAACATTTAAAGGAAAGCCAATCACCTTGCTTGGTGATACTAAAAAAGTTGGCGATATTGCTCCAGACTTTAAAGCTTTAAACACAAAAAATGAATTAAAACACTTAACAGATTTCAAATCACGTTATATCATCTTAAATGTTGTTCCATCACTAGATACTACCGTATGCGATATGCAGGCTAGAACAGTGAATAATGAACTAGCTGAAAGAGATGATGTACTTGTTATTACCATTAGTAATGACTTACCTACTGCACAAGGCAGATGGTGTGGTAATTCAGGACTATCTAATGTCATTACATTATCAGACCATTTAGAACTAGATTTCGCAAATAAATATGGAACGAATATCAAGGAGTTAAGACTTCAAGCAAGAAGCGTATTCGTTTTAGATGAATCAAAAAAGATCATTTACACCGAATATGTAGACGAAATGAGTTCTCATCTAAACTTTGATGAACTCATCACATTTGTCAAAAAATTACCGAAAGAATAACTTTCGGTTTTCTTTTGGGTATGGTATAATATTCAAAGAATTAGGAGAATAAAGATGGGATTATTTCAAAAGCTTTTTAGCAAGAAACCCAAAAATGATCGTTATCAATTGGGTCTACATAAAACTAAAGAAAACCTAGGAAACTTAAAAGCGATTTTAGCCGCATCTACGAAAATAGATGATGAGCTTTTTGACTCTTTAGAAGACATCTTTATTCAAGCAGATATTGGAATTGATACTGTTATTTATTTTATAGATGCGCTTCGTTTAGAAGTAGAAAACAAAAAAATAGAAGATCCTAAAGATTTAGCGGAAATTATCGTTGATAAAATGTTTGAAATTTATCTTAAGGGTGAATTAGTTCAAACGGATTTGAACTTTGATGAAGGTGAAACAAACGTATATCTCTTTGTTGGAGTCAATGGAGTTGGTAAAACGACGACGATTGGTAAGATTGCGAAGCAGTTAAAAGACGAAGGTAAGAAAGTGATGATGGTTGCTGGAGACACTTTTAGAGCTGGAGCAATCGATCAACTTTCTGAATGGGGAAGAAGAAGTAACACATTTGTGTTTAAGAAGGATGCTGGATCTGATCCATCATCTGTTATATATGATGCACTAGAGATTGCTAAGAATGAAAAATATGATGTTGTCTTAGTTGATACTGCAGGACGTCTTCAAACCAAAGTTAATTTAATGAACGAATTATCAAAAATGAAACGTGTTATTCAGCGTACACTTCCAAACGCTCCTCAAGAAACATTTAGAAGCATTGGAAAAATATGGAATCACTCCAATACACCGCAAAACATATGAACCTGTAAAAACAAT
>CAKMKF010000112.1 GCA_927439925.1 uncultured Acholeplasmataceae bacterium
GCAAACTAAAAAAAAGAGAGTCAATTTGATTAATCGAGTGGCTAAAGATGGTTAAGGCACTAGAAAGCAAAATGAGTACAATAGACATTTTCTGCATATAATTCCCCCAAACTATTACTTATATTTTATCATTTATCGAATTAAAACAAAAGAAAAGAGGATCAAATTATCCTCTTATAAGTCTTAATATATCATTATATGTCACAAATACGAATAATCCAAGGAGAAGGAAGAACATTACATTGTTAATTGTATTCTCCAATTTTCTATTCAGTGGCTTTCTTGTTACTGCTTCTATTCCTAGGAAGACGAGTCGTCCACCATCAAGTGCAGGTATTGGTAATAAGTTTAATAACCCGATATTGATTGAAAGAAATGCAGTGAAACCGAGAATCGCGATAAATCCTTGTGATGTTGTACTACTTACCAATGAGAAAATACCGATTGGACCAGATAAATCACCTAACCCTAAGTTTTCTTTTGAATCAAAGAGAAGTCCTAATGTGTTAAACACTTGCATCATATTACTATAAAACGTTTTAAATGGATAAAGTAGTGTATAACCTAAATTAAAATCTGAGGTTGGTGTGATTCCAAGTTGGAACACAATTCCTTGATATCCAAGTTTTCCTAAAGCTCTTTCGCTAATCAGTTCGTAACTAGTTTCAAGGATTTCTGTACCTCTTAAATAGTTAACTGTTATTTCTCCTCTATTGTTTTCTTGGAAAAATTCAATCAAATCATCCCAATCACTTACTGGGTAAACAAGTCCTTCATACTTAATAGAAAGAATCTCATCTAATGCTTCTAATCCTCCATCTGAGGATGCTCTACCAAATGCTTGTCCAATGATGACTTCATCACTATACAAATTTCCTTGATCATCAATATTAGCAAATCCTGCCATTTGAATTATGGTTATGACTGTTACATCATTTTCGGTATACTCAATTCCCTCACGCGTATAAGATAAGGATAGGGTCACTGAATCAAGTGATCTCATAACACCTGATAAATCGTTCCAATCATTAATTTCAACACCATTTATCATGGTAATTTCATCTCCAGGAAGTAGTCCGGAGCTTGCTGCTGGAGATCCTAAATTCACTTGATCTACAACGCTTGATTCAAGATTCGGTTTGAAAACAAAGAACCCAACGATTAGAAATAATACAAGCGCTAAAATGAAATTCATCATCGGTCCTGCAAATATTACTAAAAATCTTTGCCACAATGTTTTGTTTTCAAAGCTTTTTTCAGATGGTGTTATCCACATCTCTTTCTTTTCGGAGAAACGGTAAATTGCATCTCTTAAGACAGGATATGTAGTATTGAATCCATCAACATCTATTTCAATAAATAAAGGATTGAAATCCTTTCCATATAAATCAAACGACTTAACAACACCAATAATATCACTTTCAAGTGTATCATTTAAGATAATCTGGTATACCTGTCCTTGAGTGTTTAATTTAAGACCAATGATTTGTTCCTTTTTAATTAATGCATCGTTTATAGATTCACCAGCCATAGACACAAATCCACCAATCGGAATACTTCTGATTGAATAAATGGTTTCGCCTTTTCTTTTTTGATAAATTGCTGGTCCCATACCAATTGCAAATTCATGACACAAAATACCTGCTTTTTTTGCAAAATAAAAGTGCCCTGCTTCATGGATCAGGATAATGACACCTAAGACGAGTATAAATACGAGTATATCGACGATAAACATAAACTACCTCTTTTCATATGCGAGTAGAATTTCTTTTTGAATCAAATGGTCTGTATCGATGATTTCATTGATGGTTGGATTCATGATATTTTTGAAGTTTTCTACGTATTGCATAACTATATTTTCAATTTCTAAAAATTTGATTTTATTTTGGATAAACAATTTGACTGCTGCTTCGTTGGCAGCATTCATGACAGTTGGCAATAAACCACCTTGTTTTCCAACATGAAATGCGAGTTTTAATAATGGGAATCTTTCAAAGTCCATCTTGGTAAAACTTAAATTTGTAAGTTCTAATCTTTTGTCAAAATGCGCTCTTTTGGGATAGTAAAGTGCGTAAAGAATAGGGACTCTCATATCGGATACACTTAAACTTGCTTTAATGGTTCCATCTGTGAAATAGGTTAAACCGTGAACAACAGATTCTCGATGCAAAACAGTTTCGATTTTATCATAAGGTAACTGAAACAGATGATGTGCTTCAATAACTTCTAGACCTTTGTTCATCATGGTTGCACTATCTATAGTTATTTTAGCCCCCATGCTCCAATTTGGATGCTTTAATGCTTGCTCAAGTGTTACATCTATCAAATCTTCTCGATTTAGGTCTCTAAATGTACCACCACTTGCTGTAATGACGATTTTTTCTATATTTGCTAAATCTTCTCCATCGATAGTTTGCCATAATGCGCTATGCTCAGAATCAATTGGATAAAGCTTAACTCGGTAGGTGTCTATTAACTCATTGATATAATCACCAGCCATTACTAAAGTTTCTTTATTCGCAAGTGCTATATCTTTTCCCGATTTAATTGCTTCTATCGTAGGTCTTAGACCTGCAGAACCAGATAATGCATTGACTAACGTACCCTTTACTGGATAAATGGATAAATCTATTAATCCTTGATCACCATAAACGAATTTAATGGTTGGGTATTTCAATTCATATTGTTTGATTTGATTTTCATATCTTAGACAAACAATCTCAACCGAAAAACGATCGAGAATTTGATAGTTAATTTCTTCATGACTTCCAAGAGAAATCCCGATTAAATTAAAATCATCTAGAGCTTTTTCGATAATATCAAGTGTTTGAAGTCCTATCGAACCTGCAGCTCCTAAGATATAAATATTTTTCATACGATAATTGCCGGAAATAATCTATATATCAAGAGGAATACCGCAGTTAAAAACATCGCAACAAATAATACAGAATCAAAACGATCTAAAAGTCCGCCATGTCCTGGAAGGATAGTTCCAAAATCTTTGATATTATAAGTTCTCTTTAAACGAGAGGCAACAAGATCTCCAATTTGAGCGAAAATACTTGCGAAAAATGTCACTGGAACGATAATAAGTGCTTGTACCCAAAGAGGGTTGTTTTCACCTAATGTTGAAAAATTATCAAGTAGTGTTTGTTCTCCGCCTGCGTTTACAAAATTACCAAACCATGTTCCTGGATAGAAAACTGACCCATAAAATAAAGCAAAGGCTGAACCAATAAGAGTTGCACAAATAGTACCAGCAATTGCACCTTCCCATGATTTCTTGGGACTTATATGTGGGGCTAGTTTGTGTTTTCCATACTTCACACCAAATAGATAAGCAAATATATCGGTAGCTGATGTAATAATCAATAGATAAACTATAAATCTAACTCCTAAAAATCTTAATATAACTATGGATGCTGCACCAAGTGCAACATAGTTAATGATAGTGAGTGCCTTACCAACATCTTCTCCATTAAAGTCTCTGAATAAAACAAGAAAGCTTAACAATATTATTGTAAATATTGGAATGGTAATACTTAATGCGCCATTTGCTTGAAGCGGGTTATGGTCAACATTCCCTAAAACACCACCTACTGAAAAAAATGTAGCTAATGCTAATAAGACAATTCCGATTTTTGGAAGTAACTGAAATTTTTTCTTACTTTCGTACATCCGTATCATTTCATGAGATGCAATTAATACAAAAATTGACATGAGTACTTGAAATAATTCTAAAAATATTTCTATACTAACAATCGGTATTAAAATTGCAGCCAGTATGATACCGGTAATTAAACGCTCTTTCATGCTAAACCTCCAAAACGACGATGTCTATTTTGATAACTCTTAATTGCTTTTTTCAATTCTTTTTCTCTAAATGCTGGCCAATGAACTTTCGTAAAATAAAATTCAGCATATGATGCTTGCCACAACAAAAAATTTGATAATCTTTGTTCTCCACTCGTTCTAATTAATAGATCGACTGGTTCTTTAATCATTAGTTTTTCTTCTAGTGACTCTTTCGTGATTGGGAGCTTGCATTGATTCACGGCAGTAATGATTTCATCATATGAACCATAATCAACTGCGATACAAAGTTCAAAGCCTTTATGATTCTTTGTTTCAGTTGTAATAATCTCCATGACCTCAAGCAATTCTTTAGAAAATCTATCTTTGCGTCCAGCAAATGTGATTTTATAATCTATTTCATTCATTCGATCTCTATTCTTGTAGAAAAGCTCGATTGGTTTAGTCATTAAATATGTGACTTCTTCTTCTGGTCTTTTCCAGTTTTCAGTAGAAAACGCATAAACTGTAAGTTTTTGAATTCCTAAATCTTTTGCAATTCTAGCAACACGAAAAAGGTTTCGTCCACCTTGATAGTGGCCAAATGATCTTGGCTGTCCAAATTTTTTCGCCCAACGTCCGTTGCCATCTAATATGATTGCAACATGCGATGGTATCTTTTTATCTATCACTCATATCACCTTAATACATTATACCGTATTTGCCTTTGATTTTAAACAGTAAAACTGTTTTAACATATTTCTACAAAAAGAAAAATTGAACTTCAATTAAATCAATACTTCATGAAGTCCAATTCATTTTCTATGGTGTCTTTAAATATCGTAATAGTTTAGTAAAGTTGCTGGAGATTTTCTCAATAATCTAAACATTGGAATCATTCCGAGTAAACCAATGAAGTAAATGGATACGATTCCGATTAAGATTCCTAGTGGTGTTACTAAGAAATAATAAGATCCACCAACAAGAGCTTCGTCAATTCTATCAATAAAGATTGTCAGTAATATAAACCCGATAACAGATGATGCTGTTAACCGCACATAAGTTTCAGCGATATACTTTTTCATAATGTCTATCTTTCTTACCCCAAGCGCTCTATAAACGCTTATTTCCTGAATTTGTGAAGCTAACGAAGATTTTAACATGAAATATATACTTACAAATGACACGACAATCAGTAGAATGCCTAAAACCATTAATGTTCTTAATCCAAGTAAAAACACTCTACCTTCATTCATTGCATTTTGATATGGCCAAGAAAGTTGAATAGACTGGAAGGTATCTTCAAGATTAACAATTGTTTTCGCTGGATTATTAGAGTAAATTGATATATCTATTTGTGTGATCGTGTATTGGAATAATCGATATGATACATCATCAGCAGGTAGTAATAAAGTTTCAACGAAGTCTTCGTCATCATAAGAGTATGTTCCTGTAGCATACACTTTAAAGTCGACTTCAAAGCGATCTCCATTTGAAAAATCAAATGTTTCAATTCCTGGATAAAACGACATCAATGACTCTGGTACTAAAACCTCATAGTCATCTCTTTCAAAACTATACGCTTCAGGCATAAAACCATTTAATAGGAAATTCTCATCACCAATAAACATTTCTGAAGCTAGGATATCGTGGCCATTATGAGAGTTAAAGAATACGAGTGCTTCTCTTGCTACATAGATTCTTCTCGCTCCTGTATTGACAATTCCAGTAATGACAAATGGTCGATCAGGAAGATACATATTTTCAATATCTCTTCCGATGACTTGATCATAGGTCCACATTCCTGCTTTTCTAAGCGTTGATGAGTTTCTTGCATAATCTGCTAGTATAATTGAAAAATCAATTGCGATCTCATATTGATTTTCAGGTAATCTACCATGAACCAAATCAGTTTCTTTAACATGCTCGTGAATACCTAAAGATGCATTTAAAAACGGTCTTTGAAGTTCGTCTATTGAATCAAATTCGAAAAACATAGGAGATGGTTTATAGACATTGATGAAAAACGAATCATCGCCATCTTCCTTCATTCCCATTATGGTTCTATAATTCGCGCCACTTGGAATGACACCATTAGCGAATATGTAACCTTGTTGGTCAGAAGTGAAAAGCATTCTATTGGACATAACATTATTAATAAATGGTATACCAAATGCCATCACCATACCCATTAAGAAGAATATAGAGAGCATTAGCGATGTTTTTTTCGATAAATTGAACATACCCTCAATCGCTTGTTTAAAAGCCTTCTTAAGGGATAAAAAACTGTTCTTATTTGAGTTTTTCTCGATGCCTTCTAGCTCAACCAAAGAAAATTTTGTTTCTTCAATCATTTTCTCTTGTTCTTCACTAGTGAGTTCTCTTTCAAGTGTAATATTAGATTCATTATTGACGATACGAACGTTCTTAATCGTGTCACCAACATTTAAATATAGTGTTTCATTTCTAATAATTAAAGTGACTTCATTTGGCTTCTTAAATTCTTCATCTTCGTGATATGCATCAATTTTCCAATGTTCACTCTTTATTTTTTGATCTTGTTTTAAATCTTTTAAGAAAATGGTATGATCATCAATCGCGTAATGCGATTTCTTTTCATTTAAGTGGTCGTTTAAAATTGTACCATCTTTAATCTCTATGATACGGTCTGCATAGTGATTGACTAAATTCTTTTCATGCGTGACTAAGATGACTAACTTTTCTTCTGAAATCTTTTTTATGATATTCATGATTTCAAAGGTGTTTCTTGTATCTAAATTTCCGGTAGGTTCATCAGCTAAGATCACTTTTGGGTTTTTCACTATTGCTCTAGCAATCGCGATTCTTTGTTGTTGGCCACCTGATAGCTGATTGATAAATCTAGCTCTGAAATGGTGCATTTTAACAGCTTTTAATGTGTAAAGTACTCTTCTTTCTATTTCTGCTTCATCTTTCAAGCCAAGAATTCTTAAAGACAACGCGATATTTTCATAAACGGTTAGTGTTGGGATAAGATGATAGTTTTGGAATATATAGCCTATATCCTGGTTTCTAATTGAATCCCAAGCTTGACTACTTCCGCTTTTAATGATTTTATTGCCTATTTCGATGTCACCAGCACTCGCTTTTTCTAGACCACCCATAATATTTAAAAATGTAGTTTTCCCTGATCCAGACTGACCTAAAAGGACAATCAATCCTTTGTTAGGGAACTCGACTGTTACATCTTTTAATACACTAATTTTATTATTGATTCCAAAACTTTTATATAAATTTTTTATGCGTATCATCGTCTACACCTCCGCACTTTTGCTCAGTGTTTCAATTACAGATATTTCATAAATGCTCTGATTGAATTTGAGTGGTGTAATGATCGTCATATAGGAGAAGACAAGGAATACGATAATAATATCAATGGCTTCAATATATCTTAGACTGTTTTGAACGGTTGGTACAAATATGACAAGAATGATTCCTAATAGAATGGTGAGCAATGAACCAATTAAGATTTGAAGTGACTGTTCAAGGAAAATAAGACGACCTAAAAATCGTTTGCTAGCTCCAATTGAGCGGTATATAGCAAAATCTTTCCTTCTGGTTGCTACCATATTTTTGAATACTACACGTAGTAACATTAACATCAAGAGACCTACAAAAAAGATCATTAGATAAGAACCTACTGTGAGAACATACCCAAATGAAGAGTAATCTTGATTTTGTGTTAAAGCTTCATAATAAACAATATATTCATCTTGATCAATAGAGTTTTTAAGTCTTGTTCCATCATATCTGTCATAAACATTGAGCACGATACGATATCTATAATCTAGTGATGTAAACTCTTCTACCATTTGATCATATAAGTCTTGACTTAAATAGACATCCATAAATGATTCAGAGAAAATAAAACTTGCTGTTACATCGATTTCTTTTTCTTGATTATATCCAGTCACCATTTTCAAAATGGAACTTCTACTACCCATTCCAGGATAATTGATATAGGCAACCACATGGCCAACCTCTAAATCACTATCTACAAAATAACTTCGGTAAAGATTTTCACGTTCTTCATCTTCAAATGTATCCAAAAGTTGCATCGTAACCTTATTAACAACTGACTTAAATACAAAATCAGGATTGGTGAAGAAGTCATCATGAAAATATACAGATTTACTAACTCTGCTTGAAATACCTACAACGATAAACTCAAAAGGTTCAAAAGATACTGTTCTAAGTGTTAATGTTTGACCGATTTCAGCATTCAAATAGATTTCTAAATCCTCAGAAATCATAATTTCATTGATATTTTCTGGGAATCTTCCCTCTAAAACATCACTTTCTTTTAAAACCGCAGTTCTTTCAGTGAAAACTCTTGTTCTACCTATAGAGACGAATAAGTTAGTGATTTTCTCATATTCATTGATTTCCTTAACATATCGGTTATTTCTAAACATCAAAATTTCTTCATCTGATAAAGCTTCTTGATCTAGTCTTTGAATAATAAGCTGATGCTCACTTGCTTCTATAGAATCAGGTAATAGACTATTTTGGTGAAATAAGCTATTGGTTGTCCCATAAATCATAAATGCTAAAAACACAAAAATGACTTGCAATAGTAGCATAAAGATAAATTTTTTAGGTGCTGCAAATAGATTTCTGATTGCGATACCAGTCGTTGTTTTAAAGTCAATTCTCTTTTGATCGACAGGTTTCGCTTCACTTTTTATTTCTTTTGGCAATAGTTTAATGTCTTCAATGACTTCACCATCACTCATCTTGATGCGTCTAGTTGCATATTTTTCTACTTCTGCAAAGTGATGCGTGACTAGCACTACAAGTTTATCTTCAGATATTTCATGAAGTAGTTTGATGATTTCTTCACCAGTTTTTGAATCTAGATTACCAGTTGGCTCATCACATAAAATTGCTGGACAATCCTTTGCAAGTGCTCTTGCAATAACTGTTCTTTGTTTTTCTCCACCTGATAATTTACTTGCTTTATGATTGACTCTATGTGATAAACCTACGCGATCAATAATCTCTAGAGCTCTTTGTTTTCTATTTTCTTCAGCATATCCCTGAAACTCTAATGACATCAATACATTTTGAAGTACTGTGTAAGATTCAATAATATTATAATTTTGGAAAACAAAACCTACATAAGCTGCACGATACGCTTCCCATTGGGCAATCGTGTAGTGTGATGTTGGTTCATTAAATAGAAAAAATTCACCCTCTTCAAAGGTATCAAGTCCAGAAAGTATATTGAGAAGTGTTGACTTACCAGAACCACTTTCACCTGTAACAGCAACAAATTCTCCTATTTTGAATTCTAAATTTACTTTTCTCATTCCAACTGCAACTAGTGCATTGGATTTATAATACTTTGATACTTGTTCTAGCCTAATCATGACACCACATCCATCTCTTGTATTCTTTAATTATAACCTTTTTAGACTGATTTATTCAATTCTTTCGAGTTGGTTTGTCAAATTAATTAAAAAGGTCTAGCTTTTTAAGCTAAACCTTCTTATTTCTTTTAATTCTAAATGTCATATTGTGAAAGAATTTGTGCTGGAGACTTCGATAAAAGTCTTGTTATTGGTAATAGTCCAACAAGTCCAATTACATAGATTAAGGCAACACCAATCATAATTCCTTCGAATGATACTAAGAAATAGTTTGCACTACCTATTAATAAATTTTGAATTTCATTGATAAAGAATGTTGAAATCAGATAAAACACTAAACTCGAGAAAGTCATTGTTACTAATATTTCCACAATATACTGCTTTGTAATATCAAATTTCTTAACACCCAAAGCTCTATAGACACTAATTTCGTAAATCTTTGATGTCATCGAAGCCTTTAGCATGAAATAAACACAAGCGATGGAAAGAATAATCAGTAAAATTCCTAAAACGATAAAGGATTGAAGACCTAATAAAAAGACTTTACCTTCGTTTGCAGCATTATCATAGGGCCAATCAACTTGTGCTGTAGAGAATAATGCTTCAACGGCAATAGTAGTTCGTTCAGGGTTTCTAGATGTAATCGAAATATTTCTTTGATTAATCGTATACTGGAATAATCTTAGTGAAACATCTTCAACAGGTAATAATATCGTCTCTTCAAAGTTTTTTTCACCTTCATATCGATAGACTCCTGAGACAAATACTCTAAAATCTATTTCATATGGCATATCATTTTCAAAATCCCAAGTTTCCAACTCCGGATAGACATATAAAAGATCTTCTGGAATCATGACTTCATATTGGTTAAAATTCGCATTAAACACTTGAGGTAGTCTACCTCTATAAATAAATTCCGGATCATCAACAAACATCTCATAGGATAGAATTCTTCTGTCATCATTCGATCCTAGGAAAACCATAGCTTCTCTAGCTGCATATACTCTTTTAGCTCCACTATTGACAACTGCTGTAATCACAAATGGTCGATCTGGCAAGTATTGATTCACGATTTCTCTGCCAATAATCATTTCATAATCCCAAATGCCAGCTTCTTTTAACCGACTAAAATCATTGTTATAATCATCTAAGATAAGACTGTAATCAATTGCTAACTCATATTTATTTTCAGGTAACCTACCATACATTAGATGATTATCTTCTAGATGATCATGGATACCTAAATTTGAATTCATGTAAATATTATTTTCTCCATTTAAATTAGGAATATTAAATACAATTGGTGATACTCGATATATATTGATATAAAATGTATCATCCTCAACTTCTTTGATTGCTTGTAGTAATCGGTAATTGTTTCCAGTAGATGGGACATACATGACATTCACTAAGTTCTCTTGATCACTAATATAGATAACACGTTCTGATCTAATATTCATCAAAAACGGAATACCTACCGCAATAACAAAACCCATTAATGCGAAAACAAAAAACATCATTTTTGCTCTCTTTGAAAGATTAAAAAGTGATATAAAAGAGTTTATAACTGCTTTACGAACTGATAAAAATGTTCTTTTTTTCTTTAATGATTCGTCATGCGCTAATATCGATAAATCAAAATCTGAGCCTTTTTGGTTCAACTTGACTTCACTAGAAAGATTGTCTCTATTCAGCTGAATGGTTCGATCTTGATTAATAATCTTATAATTCTTAATCGATCCACTGACATCTAGATAAAGTGTTTTATTTCTTACAATCATCGTGACTTTATAAGGAACTTTTGGTTCATCATCATCACTAAAAAGTTCTACATTCCACTTATCTTCTTTGATTGCTGCATCATCATTTAGGTCCTTTAAATAAATGGTGTTATCATCAACAAATTGATAAGCAGTTTTTTCATTTATATAATCATCAAGGATTAAACCATCTTTGACCTCAATAATGCGGTCTGCATAATGCTTAACCAAATGCTTTTCATGAGAAACTAGAATAACCAATTTATCTTCTGAAATCTTTTGAATAATGTTCATGACTTCATAAGTATTTTTAGAATCTAGGTTTCCTGTAGGTTCATCTGCTAATATGATTTTTGGATTTTTAACAATTGCTCTAGCAATCGCAACTCTTTGTTGCTGTCCACCTGATAATTGAGTGGTGAGTCTTCCTCTAAAATTAAGCATTCCAACTGCATCAAGTGTATAAAATACACGTTTTTCTATTTCCTTTTCATCACTATATCCTAGGATACGCAATGAAGTAGCAACATTTTCATAAACTGTAAGTGTTGGAATTAAATGATAGTTTTGAAAGATATATCCGATTTCTTTACTTCTAATGTTTCCCCATGATTTTTCAGATGATAAATTGACATTATTTTCAAACATCTCAATTTTTCCATCATCTGCTCTTTCTAAACCACCTAATATATTAAGGAATGTAGTTTTTCCTGAACCAGAATGCCCAAGTAAAACGACCAATCCCTTATTAGGGAAGTCTATAGTTAAATCTTTAATAACTTTTATTTTATTATTTTTCCCAAAGGATTTGTTTAAATGGTTGACTTTTATCATCTGGCTACACCTCCGTACTGCTTCTCAAGGTATCGATTACTGATATCTCGAAAATCATTTGGTTGAATTTTACTGGAGTTCGAATCGTCATAAAGCTAAAGATTGCAAATACGACAAGAACATCTAAAACAGATATATATTTCATTATGGTCTCAATTCGATTGCTTGTTAATACCAATATGGAGACTACGATGAATGTAAGTGCGGTTCCTATCAATATTTGGATAACTTGTTCTAAAACGACAAGAAATGATAAGAATTTTTGGTTTGCTCCAACAGATCTAAAAATAGCGAAGTCTTTACGTCTGGTTGCGACCATAATGAAATATATATCTGTTTTAGATGTTCTTGTCGTATTTGCAATCTTTAGCTTTATGACGATT
>CAKMKF010000113.1 GCA_927439925.1 uncultured Acholeplasmataceae bacterium
ATTTTGGGGTACAAAAAAGGCACTGATTTCGCATGTAGCGTTCAGTGCCTTTATCTACCCTCTAATTTTGGAAACCACATGTTGACCCTCCAATATTTTAAAGGTCGTTCTGTGATTTACCCTCTAATTTTTTAAAGAGCCCTTTTTTCTTTATATTTTCAAACGATTATTCAGTTGCAGCAGTCAAATTGCCAAGATGGACAATTTTCTTTTTATTATTGCAATCTAGAACCAAAACATATTGAAACTCATGAATTTCTAAAATTTGGTAAGGCTCAGTTCCACATGGTTCATCAATTTTTTGATATAAGTAAACAGTATTTCCTTCTTTAAATTCAACAAAACTTGTAGGAATCTGGTATTTCTTATAGTGGTAAAACTTAGTAATTTCAGAAACTCCACCTAGTTTATCATGGAACTTTTGTGGAAATGGAATGGAATTCTCAGCAGAAACGATATGTACATTTAAACCAACTAAGGTTTTCTTTAGTCTTGTGATGTTTCTAAGCAATGATATGGTAAACAATAAGGTAAAGGCTACATAACTCATCGTCCACATTAATAAATCATTTGGATATATATAAATTAAGACTGCCAATGCAATCGTAGGTGCAATCAAAAAAAACAAGTGTGACTTCACAATTTTTTGTTTTCGATTAGATACTGTTTTGTATAACATTTATCTTACCCCACTTCTTATTTTCATTTTAGCATATCGACTCTACTCATTCAATAGATAAGACTTGAGTGCGATTCACTATATATTTGTTCTGTAAATTGTCTTTGACCAAGAAAAACTCATAGCGGTAATTCTCAATGATTTCATAGCTTTTATCAGTTGATATTGTTTCTTCATATACAGGATACAAATATGCCTTATCTTCCTCGATATGTTCAATAAAAGCAATTGGCACATTATAGCCTTGGTAACGATAAACGAGTTGATGATTTTTCTTCCTTATCTCATTTGTCGTAATTGTTTTTGGAAATGCAATTTTATGATCTAATCCTTGAATCATAACATGTAAACCTTTTATCCTTCGATGCAGCATTTGCCTGATGACATCATGAGCATATATTGACGCTGTAATAATGATGATAAAAATAAAAACGATAAAAAGGGTGTATGTTGTATAAAAACCAATTAAATGTCCATACAAGGTGACTAGTGCTATCATGACTAAAACAAAAATTGTGTCAAATACAAAAATTTGCCTTCTATACCGCTTCATTACATTCGCCCCCCAATGATTTTTAGCTACCTTTATTTTACCAATGACAAGGTAAATAGTCAACATTACAGGGTTATTTTATTTAATTAAATTTCTTTGATTTTCAAAGTAAATTAATAAATATAGTGTTATTATATAATAAAAAGACCCAAATAGGGTCTTATTTATTTCTTAATTACTTCTTAAGTGCAGCGCGGACTAATGCAAGGAATGAATTTGGATCTAAAGAAGCCCCGCCAACAAGTGCACCATCAATATCTGACATTGCAAGTAAGCTGTCCACATTCTTAACATTCACTGAACCACCGTATAATATTCTTATTTGTTCGCTAACTTCTTTTCCATATAGTTTTTCGAGTACTTGACGGATAGCAATAATTGTATCATTTGCTTGTTCTGGAGTAGCTGTCACACCAGTACCAATAGCCCAAATTGGTTCATAAGCTACTACTGTTTTAAGTGCATTTTCTTTACTAACATTTAAATAGGCTTTTTCAATTTGCTTTTTAACAACCTTATCTGTCGTTCCAGCTTCTCTAATTTCTAGTGATTCACCGACACAAACGATTGGTGTTAAATCTTGGTTAACTGCAGCGATTAATTTTAAATTGACGGTTTCATCTGTTTCATTAAAGTAGGCACGACGTTCGCTGTGTCCAATAACGACATAATCTACTCCATAGGATTTAAGCATAGTTGCAGAAATTTCACCGGTGTAGGCTCCTTCATCTGCGTAGTGCATGTTTTGTGCACCAATTCTTAAATTTTCCCCTTCTCTTTTTACCAAATCACGTAAAAAGATTGCTGGTGAACAAATGACTGATTCAACTTTTTCTTTATCAGGAACTTCAACATTGACTGCATAGATAAATGCTAATGCATCATCTTTAGTCTTGTACATTTTCCAGTTTCCTGCAATAATTGGTCTTCTTTTCATAGACTTAACCTAAAATTGAGGATACGTCTTTAATTGCTTCTTCAGCACGTGCTCCTCTTGCAACTATACGCACATTTTCTCCATGTGGTACTGCGAGTGACATGAGCGCTAAGATTGACTTTAAGTCGATAACTTTGTTATAGTAATGCAATTCAATTTCAACTGCATATTTTGAAGCAGTTTGTACAACTTTTGCTGCCAAGCTAGCGTGCAAACCTTGAGTGCTTCTGATCATAATTTCTTTTTCCATTTTCTTTCCTCCTCTAAAACATTGGTGGGGTGCTAATCCACAAGACTTTAGCACTGTAGGGACTATTATTCAATAAATAGTGTTCCTTGTTAGCTAAATAATAGAATGTCTCACCTTTTCGAATAACATATCTCTTTTTATTGATAATCAATGTAACTTGTCCTTCTAAAACATAACCAAATTCTTCACCTGGATGTGGATCATCAATTTCTGATTGCCCACCTGGTTCTAGGTCAATGATAATGGGTTCCATTTCATATTTTAAAGCGTTTGGAACAATCCAACTAATCATATGCTTTAAATCTAGGTTTTCTTTAACGTAGAAGTCTTCTTTCTTATAAACAACCGTTACATCTTCTTCCTTGCTGAAAAACTCATGGACATCCGTTCCTAAGACTTCTAGAATTGCAAATAAGGTTTGCATGGATGGTGATGTAAGATTATTCTCAAGTTGAGAAATATATCCTTTTGTTAGTTCTAAGCGATTCGCAAGTTCCTCTTGAGTTAGACTGTTTCCTAATCTTAAGGCACGAATTTTTTTACCTAAATCCATTATAGGTCATCTACACATTGGATACCTGGTAGTACCTTACCTTCTAGGTATTCAAGTGATGCTCCTCCACCGGTTGAAATGTGAGTAAATCCATCATGAAGTCCAAATTGAATGACTGCTGCTGCTGAATCTCCTCCACCGATAATTGTTGTAGCTTGATCTTTAATATCTGCAATGGTTTGTGCAATGCTCTTTGTACCTTCTGAGAATCTTGGGAATTCAAAAACTCCTAGAGGTCCATTCCATACAACTGTTTTCGCATCTTTAATGATAGATTCAAAAAGTGCTGTTGTTCTTGGTCCAATGTCCAATCCCATTTCATCTTTTGGAATAGCATCAATTGAGCGAACGTTCTTTTCTGTATTTGCATCAAACGCTTTTCCTGTATAAACATCATCACCAAGTTCTATTTTACCATTTGCTAACTGTAATAATTCTTTCGCTAATTCAACTTTATCTTCTTCTAGTAAACTCTTACCAACTTCATAGCCCATCGCTTTGAAGAATGTGAATGCCATACCGCCACCAATGATGACTTTATCAGCAATCTTAAGTAAATTTTGAATCACTTCAATTTTATCAGATACCTTAGCTCCACCTAAAATTGCGACGAAAGGTCTTTGAGGGTTTTCTAAAGTTCCGCCAATGAAGTTTATTTCTTTTTCTAATAGGAATCCAGCAACAGTTTCTTTAATATTTGCAGCAATTCCGACATTAGATGCAGCAGCGCGATGTGCTGTACCAAAAGCGTCATTAACAAATACATCACCTAAAGATGCCCAATATTTTCCTAGTTCTGGATTATTCTTACTTTCTTTATTACCATCTAAATCTTCGAATCTAGTGTTTTCAAACATAAGGATTTCTCCATCCTTAAGATTTGATACTGCATCTTCTAACTCTTTACCTCTTGTCACTGGAACGAAGGTTACTTTTTGATTTAGATGAGTTGATAGTCTTTTCGCTACAACCTCTAAACTGTTATTTGCCTTGTCAGTCTCATCTTTCACACGTCCAAGATGTGAGAATACAATTGCTCTTCCACCTTTTTCTAAAACATACTTAATGGTAGGAAGTGCCTCAACGATTCTGTTTTCGTCACTAATTTCCCCATTTTTTAGTGGCACATTGAAATCTACTCTGATTAATACTTTTTTCCCCTTGACGTTAATATCTCTAATAGTCTTTTTAGCCATCATTTAACCTCCTTGAATGATGTTATCGTTTAAATTAAAACCGCTATTATTATAACACTATTTGTAAACATTTTCTATAATATTAGCGATGAAAGTGTTTTACTTTAGTATTTCTAATCTCTTCTAAATACCTGATTTGTTGTTTGAATGTCTTTAAGCTTATGTTTAAATAAACATGATGTGAACTATAGAAAGTTATTCTAACACTTTTCTCCATTTCCTCAATTCTAAAAATAGTCGCGTAATTTACCCAAATATTATCGTAATCTCTTGTTCTTGCTGAAGGTATCAGCTGAATAGACTCTGATATGAATAACGGAATCTTATGATTGATATCAAATTTCATTTTTACAGCCTTTAAATAACCTTCATAGGTAAATAGATGTTCCTGACATAATCTCTTGACATAACCTAAGGAACTGCCTTTTACTATTTCATTTTCATCTTCTTGATAAACCATACATCCAGTATTGATATTAATAA
The DNA here is from genome assembly GCA_927439925.1 of uncultured Acholeplasmataceae bacterium. Classification (GTDB taxonomy): domain Bacteria; phylum Bacillota_I; class Bacilli_A; order Acholeplasmatales; family Acholeplasmataceae; genus Peloplasma. The sequence goes on from CAKMKF010000113.1 coordinate 4,652, forward strand.
TATATTCAATCATATTTATATGAATAAAAAAAAGGCCAAATGGCCTTTTTCGTATTATTCAGTCTTTTCTTCCGCTTTTTTAACTACTTTTTTTACTGGTTTATTGTCATCTTCTAATAAAACTAAACGTTGTTCAGTTTCTGGATTGAAGAAATGGCATTTATTCATATCTAAGGCTAACTTCATTTTATCTCCAATACGTACGCCTGTACGTGCATTGATAGATGCACAAACGTTATTGCCATTGATTGAAGTGTAGATGTTTGTTTCAGAACCTAGAAGTTCTGCAACGTCAACGATGATATCAAGAACTGCACCTGGGTATGTATCCATAACGACTTGCTCATCATGAATATCTTCAGGGCGAATACCTAGAATAACTTCTTTGCCTGCTAAACCGTTTTGTCTTAAGATTTCATATTTGTCATCAGGAACAACAAGTGTATGATCTCCAGCAACAAACTTTTGATTCTTATCAACAACACCACGTACGAAGTTCATTGGAGGAGTTCCGATGAATCCAGCAACGAATAGATTATTTGGATAATCATAAATTTCTTTTGGTGCGCCAACTTGCATAATATAACCATCTTTCATAACGACGATACGGCTAGCCATTGTCATCGCTTCAATTTGGTCATGGGTTACATAAATTGTAGTTGTTTCAATCTTGTTATGAAAGATGGTTATATTATGCAAGTTGGCGCACCAAAAGAAATTTATGATTATCCAAATAATCTATTCGTTGCT
>CAKMKF010000114.1 GCA_927439925.1 uncultured Acholeplasmataceae bacterium
ACATTCCAAACACCTTTTAAATTAGTGTTTATGACACGGTCGAATTGTTCTTCTGTCATTCTTAAAATTAATGCGTCGTCTGTGACGGTAAATGCAGTTGCACCAGGTTTTATCGAAACTGAAATGACTAAAAAACTATCATCTGAAATCACTGAAGCATGGAGCCAACAAATTCCATTAAAAAGATTCGGTCAGTCAAATGAAGTCGCTTATGCAGTTGCCTTTTTAGCAAGTGAAGAAGCAAGTTATATAACTGGCCACACCCTAGAGGTTGATGGCGGATTGGTAATGTAGGTGAAGATATGAAAAGAAGAGTTGTAGTTACTGGAATGGGTTTACTTTCTCCGGTAGGAAATACAGTTGAAGAATCATTTAATAATTTAGTCGCTGGTATAAACGGCGTTGATTTCATCACGCTTCATGATGCTACCGATTGGAAAGTTAAAATAGCAGGTGAAATCAAGAATTTAAACCTTGAAGACTACCTAGACAAAAAAGAAATTAAAAGAGCAGATCGCGTAACCAATATCGCGATGGTAGCTGCTCAAGAAGCAATCGCTCAATCTAACTTTTTAGAGCATAACTATAATCCATTTCGTGTCGGTACTTTTGTTGGAAGTGGAATTGGTGGTTTAAATACGATTTTTGATGAAACAAAAGTCTCTGTATTACGCGGACAAGATAGAATATCTCCTTTCTTTATTCCTAATTCTATTATTAACTTAATTGGAGCGAGAATTGGTATTAAATATCAAGCTAAAGGCGCAAACATGCCACAAGTTACTGCATGTTCTGCAGCAACCAACTCCATTGGTGAAGCATTTAGAAATATTAGAGATGGCTATCTAGATGCAGCTATTACAGGTGGTTCAGAAGCTCCGATTAATGAATTAGGAGTTGGTGGATTTTCGAGTTTAAAGGCTCTTAATTTCACGAATGACCCTGAAATCGCGTCTGTTCCTTTTGATACGAGAAGAACAGGATTTGTAATCGCTGAAGGTGCTGGGATTTTAATTTTAGAAGAATATGAAGCAGCAGTTAAGAGAGGTGCACCAATTATTGCAGAAATGGTTGGATATGGAACAACTTCTGATGCCTTCCACATGACTGCACCAGATGATGAAGCAAGTGGAATTACTGAATGTATTCGTCTAACCTTAGAAGATGCACATTTAAAACCTGAGCAATTAGGCTATATCAATGCACATGGAACATCTACTGTATTAAATGATAAACTAGAAACACTAGGTATTAAAAAAGCATTAGGAGACGCAGCTTATCAGGTAAACATTAGTTCTACGAAATCAATGACAGGACATGCTTTAGGGGCTGCAGGAGCTATTGAAACTATTGCAGTCATTAAAGCTTTAGAAACAGGTAAAATACCTCCTACGATTCATTTGAATTCACCGGATCCTGAGTGTGACTTAAACTACACACCCAATGTCATGGTCCATCGAAATATTGAGTATGGTATGAACATCAATATAGGCTTTGGTGGACAAAATGCAGCAATCATATTTAAGAAGGTGAAATAATGGATTTAACAAGAGAACAAATTAAAAGTATCATTCCGCATCGTGACCCTTTTCTATTTCTAGATGAAATTAAAAATCTTGAAGTCTTGAAAAAGGCAGTTGGTATTAAATATGTGAAGGATGATGAGTATTTCTTTAAAGGACATTTTCCAGAAAAACCAGTAATGCCAGGTGTACTTATTATTGAATCACTTGCTCAAGTTGGAGCAGTTATTTTACTATCTCATTCGGATTATGAAGGTAGAATCGTCTATTTTACTGGTATATCCAATGCGAAATTTAGAAAAAGCGTTCTGCCAGGTGATACTCTAGAACTTCATTGTGAACTTACTAAAATTAGAAGAGGATTTGGCTTTGGTGTCGCGAAAGCATATGTTGGTGGAGAACTAGCATGTGAAGCAGAAATATCATTTGCTATAGGTCAATAAATGATTCCTTATACATTGCTTGAATTTGATACTCTAAATTCAACGAGTGATTTCTTAAAAGAAAATCACTCTTATTTTCCTCATCTAACAATGATTCGTGCAAATTATCAAGCAAAGGGAAGAGGTCAATTTGATCGCTTATGGTTTTCTAATAAAAATGAAAATATTATGTTTTCTATTTTGCTAAAAGAAGTAGACATCAAAAGAGTTGGTAATGTTAAACTCTGGATACTTGAATCTTTAATTACGTTTATCAATTCTTTTGGAATAAATTGTTATTTTAAAGAACCTAACGATATTTATGTAGATGATAAAAAGCTTTGTGGCATTTTAATTGAGACACAAACATCAGAAGTTATTTATGATTACGTTGTTGTTGGTATTGGATTAAACATCAATCAAGAAGATTTTAATGGATTACCAGCAACTTCATTTAAAAATATTTTAAAATCTAAACAAGACCTTAAAAAGCTATTTACAAAACTTGTCAATTTAATGATTAAGGATTATGAAAGATACCATATATGAAACTTAAACAGGTAACACGAATTTCATTATTCGCTGCAATGATTGCAGTGAGTGTGTATTTGATACCTCCCATATCTGTTCCACTGATTAATGTATCATTTACACTTCAAACATTATTTATTATACTCATCGGATTTATACTATCACCGCTAGAAGCCTTTCTATCGGTTTTTATCTATGTCTTAATTGGTGCTTTAGGATTTCCAGTCTTTAGTGGTTATCGCGGAGGGTTATCTGCGTTATTCGGCCCAACTGGTGGATTTATTATGATGTTTCCTGTAATAAGTCTTTTGATTTCAATTTTCAAATCCAAGGAAAAAAAGCATTTTTATAATCTGATGATTGGGTTTTTAGTTGGTATTGTCTTACTTTATTTGGTAGCGAATCTATGGTTATCTTATTCGCTATCAATCAATTACTTTGTCTCTTTATCTGGATTATTAGTTTTTATTCCATTTGATATATTGAAGCTATTGTTAGCCTATTTCATCTATCTAAGATTACCTAAAGAGATTTTTAATTAATGACTTGATATTGAATAACACATGTTATAATAAATCCATACAAAAACGTGAGGTTGAATTCAAATGTCAAAAAAATATCAAAGCATGCTTGTTTTATTAGTTTTGTATATTGTTGCCATCTTTGTTGGTATCATTACATTTTTAAATCTAGAAGGTCTTTCTTTAATATGGAGATTACTCATCTCTGATGTTGCAGCAACTTTAGTGATTTGGATTTTTTCTTTAATCATTAAGAATGCGAGCGCATATGACCCATATTGGAGTGTCATACCTCCTATAATCTTAATTCTCGTCTTTTTCCATTTAGGGTTATCCTCTTCATTTCCTATTTACTTAATGATTGCAGGATTATCGATTTGGAGTCTGCGACTCACTTATAATTGGGCAAAAAATTGGGAAGGATTTCATGAACAAGATTGGAGATATACAATCATGTATCAAAAATCCCCTAAACTTTTTTTCCTTTCCAATCTTTTTGGAATTCAATTATTTCCAACTTTAATCGTTTTCGTTCAATTGATAGGTGCGATCTATTTCATGAGTATGGATCCAACCTTAACACTTTTTACATGGATAGGGTTTGCAGTCATGGTTATTTCTGCGATGATCCAATTTGTCGCTGATGGACAAATGAGATCTTTTAAAGAAAAAACAAAAGGTCAAAAATTATGCATTGAAGAAGGTTTATGGAAATACTCTAGACACCCTAATTATTTTGGTGAAGTCATGGTTTGGTGGGGATTATATATCATCTATTTTGGAAGTGTTATGAGATTAGATTTACTCATATTAGCACCAATTGCGATGACATCACTCTTTTTATTCATCAGCATACCTTGGATGGAAAAGAAGATTATAAAGACTAGACCTGAATATAGTGAGTATCAAAAAAGAGTCTCGATGCTTATCCCATTTTTTAGAAAAGAAGAAGATACTCATAAGATTTCCGAAAATGCTTGACAATAAATAGAAAATTCGTATAATTAACATGGGAATGAACGTCTCCCAAAGTCTTTGACTTAAACCGCTAAGAGCTGATGACTTCTACAACATTTTTGTTGTAGGAGTCTTTTTCATAGGAGGAATTATGTTACTTTCAGCAGCACTAATCATACTTACAAGTCTTTTTTTATCGCAAATCTTTATGAAACTAAAATTACCGGGAATTATTGGAATGTTACTTTCAGGTATTATTTTAGGTCCTTTTGTTTTAAACTTAATCGACCCTAATATTTTAAATATTTCTGCAGATTTAAGACAAATTGCTTTAATTGTTATACTAGTTCGAGCTGGATTATCTCTAGATTTAGAAGATTTGAAGAAAGTTGGAAGACCTGCAATCCTTTTGGCTTTTGTACCAGCAACCATTGAACTCATAGCTATTTCTTTATTAGCACCTATTTTCTTTCATATTACATATCTTGAAGCACTTATATTGGGGTCTATTGTAGCAGCAGTATCTCCTGCTGTAGTCGTACCAAGAATGTTGAAGTTAATGGAGACCAATTATGGAGTTGAAAAGAAGGTGCCCCAACTCATTTTAGCTGGTGCATCGATTGATGATGTTTACGTCATTGTATTGTTTGCATCATTCATTCAAGCATATCAAACTAATTCTTTTTCTCTATTAAGCATTTTACTAATTCCAGTGTCTATTGTATTAGGTATCATATTAGGTATCATTTCTGGAATTCTACTTGTATGGTTTTTTAAAATCTTTCACATTAGAGATACACTTAAAGTATTAATCATGTTTTCAGTTGCATTTCTATTTATCGTATTAGAACAAAATCTATCAGCATTCATTCCAATATCTGGTTTAGTTGCAGTAATCATACTAGGTGGAACCATATTAAAGAAATATGATATATTGGCAAAAAGGCTTGTTGGAAAGTTTGAAAAAATATGGGTAATTGCTGAAATCATGCTCTTTGTATTGGTTGGTGCAGCAGTTGACATTTCAGTACTAGTCAATGTTGGATTGTTTTCAATCCTTCTCATCTTTATCGCTTTACTATTTAGAATGTTAGGTGTTTGGATTGCATTAATCAGAACAAATCTTAATCAAAAAGAAAAATTATTTGTATCGATATCTTATACTCCAAAAGCAACTGTTCAAGCAGCAATAGGTGCTATCCCATTATCACTTGGTATTGCAAGTGGTAATCTAATCTTAACAATTGCAGTGCTAGCAATCATCATCACTGCTCCATTTGGAGCTATCCTAATGGATAAAACGTATAAAAAGCTACTTGTTCTGCATAAATAACTTCAAATTATTCGTAAAAAAGAGTACAATATACATATGGTATTCTTTTTTTTGAATACATATTTAGAATTTAGTGATAGAATACTTAAGGTGTTTTCATTCTTTTACAATCAAAGATATAGACACAAGGAGACTTTTATGAAAAGAAATAAATTTGTTGTGATAGGTTCTGGACGATTGGGTGCGAATATTGCAACTAAAATGTCAGAAATCGGTGAAGATGTAATCATTATTGATGCTACTGAAGATTCATTTAGAAAACTTCAGGAGACATTTTCTGGTTATCAAGTTGTAGGTGATGCTACCGATTTATCGATTCTTGAAAATTCTTATATCAAGCATGCGAAAGCAGTAGTGATAACAACTGATAGCGATAATGTTAATATCTTTTTATCCCACATTTGCTATTATGTTTATAATGTACCAAAAATATTCGTGCGTTTGGCAGACACTGACAAAGGTCGTCTATTAGAAGGCACTTATATCAAAGCGATTTATCCATTCACTTTATCATTAAATGAATTTATGACATTAAGCGAAGTGGAGGAAGAATAAGATGAAAATAGTCATAACAGGCGGAAAACATGAAGCTGACTTTATTGTCAAAATGCTTCAAGAAGAACATCATCAATTAATAGTTATCAACCAAGACAGAGACTTTGCTGAATACATTAGTTCACATAATGATATTGCAGTTTTTCCAGGAGATCCTACAAAAGCATATACTTTATCGGATGCAGAAGCTCAAAATGCGGATGTACTTTTAGCTCTATCTGATAATGATACTGATAACTACATCACATGTATCACTGGTAAGCGATTATTCAATATTAAAAAAACAGTTTCTAAAGTAAGAAACCCAAAAAACGTAGAACTATTTAAAAAATTGGGAGTTGATTCAGTTATATCATCAACATATTTACTCGCTCAAACGATCCTAAACGAGTCATCCATTGAAAATATGATTAAGACTCTTTCAATTGAAGATGAAAAGATAGTCATGATTGAACTTGGTGTTGAATCTGATTTTGCTTTAGTCAATAAACGTATTATGGATATTCATTTCCCGAAAAATATTAATATTAGCTGTATTTTCAGAGATCCACATGTCATTATTCCTAACGGGAATACTGTCATCAAATCTTTAGATAAACTAATCATCATCTCTACACCAAATGAGAAAGATGAAATTATTGAATACATTCAGAAGAAAAGATAACTATGGACAAGAAAATTATTTCAGGATACCCACTAATTATTAATTATCTCGGTATATTTTCCATCCTCATCGGTATAATCAATTTGATACCACTGATTCTAATCCCATTTAACATGGAAAACATTAGTGATGCATACCTTTTTCTATATCCCGGTATCATTAGTATTGTTATCGGATTGATTGTAGTACTCCTTTTTAGAGGTAGAGAAAAAGGGAAGTTAGAACGGAATCAAGACGCGATATTGGTTGTTAATATATGGATCATGGCAATTGTTATATCAGCGATGCCATTTGTATTAACTGGAGACTATAATTTTACTCAAGCAGTTTTTGAAGCAACAAGTGGTTATTCTACAACCGGATTAACAGTTGTTAATGTAACAACAGCTCCAAAAGCTTTGATTTTATTTAGAAGTCTTTTACAGTTTTTTGGTGGGATTGGGTTAGTTCTCGTATTAACTTCAGCAATCTCTGATAAATTCGGAATGAGACTCTATAGCGCTGAAGGCCATAGTGATAAACTCATGCCAAACCTTCTGCGTTCAGGAAGAACAATTCTATCCATTTATACAGGTTATATTGCTCTTGGTGTTATGTTTTATGTAATCTTTGGGATGCCAGTATTTGATGCAATCGTGCATTCAATTAGTGCTGTAGCAACTGGTGGGTTCTCTACTCAACCAATGAGTATTGGATTTTATAATAGTGTTCCAATCGAAATTGTAACCATGGTCTTGATGATTTTAGGTGGAACAAACTTCTTTGTACACTTAATGTTATTACGCGGAAAGTTCAAAAATGTATTTGGACACGTTGAAATAAAGTTATTAGGTATTTTAATGCTTGTTGGGCTCCCTTTATTTACGATTAGTTTAAAAAATGCATATGATGGAAACATTTGGCAAGCATTTCGTATAGGTACTTTCCAATTTCTATCTGCTGTAACAGGAACTGGTTATCAAACAGTCGAATCATTTATTGGAGTACGTACACCTAGCTTTTTCTTCTTTGGGTTAATTATTTTAATGGTTTTAGGCGCTGGTATGGGTTCAACAGCAGGTGGTATGAAACAGTACCGTGTTGCACTAGCATTCAAGAGTATGTACTGGAATGTTAGAGAACAACTTTCCCATAAAAAGACCATAAGAACACATTTTATTAATAAAATTGGTACCAAAACTGTTGTGGATCGTGAAGATGTAGTTTTTAATCATTCATTCTTGATGATCTATCTAGTTGTTCTAGTTATAGGAACCTTAATATTTTCAGGGTTTGGACATTCTTTAGAAAATTCGCTATTTGAATTTGCATCTGCGCTTGGTACTGTCGGTCTATCCGTGGGTATTACAGGATTCAGTGCACATCCAGTAATACTATGGACAGCAACACTTGGAATGTTTTTAGGTAGACTTGAATTCTATGTAATCTTTGTGGCTATTGCTAAGATTTATATGGATTTCACAAAAAAGAAGAATTTTGAAAAGAAAATTAGCTGAAATCTATGATTTCGGCTTTTTATTTTAATGATGTAAACATGTTTTGATTGTGATAAAATAAAGGTAATCATGCAAGATATCGCTTATATTTGCATCTTGTCCTTAAACCCTTTTTTTATGAAAGATGAAGTACTATACTGTAGATGGGAGGAACTCCTGGATGTTAAAAATCATTTGGAATAAAGATGACTTCGAGAAATTAGAATCGAAATTATCTGCAGATTATCATCTTGTTATTACTGATGATCCAAATGAAGTGCCGGAAAACAAAGTTGGAATAATTGTTGATGATTCAAATATCGATCAAGTCAGACCCATTTTAGAATTGATGGCAAGACAAAAATCACAGATATTATTACAAACAGTTTCAGGGTGGATGCAGGTACATACAGAAGAGATCACCTATCTTGAAGCATTTGGAGATGAGATTTATATGCATAGACATCAAGATTCATCTCAAATCATCAAACAACCACTTTACCAACTAGAAGAATTGCTCAAACCCCATCATTTTGTAAGAATTGGAAAATCTTTTATAGTAAACATTACAAAAATTCGCTATATAAGAACAACTTTTAATGCAAAACTGGATTTAGAGCTGATTGATGGTACTCACCTTGAGGTTTCACGTTCCTTCGTCAAAGACTTTAAGAATGCTTTAGGCATTCAAAAAAAGGAGGATTAGTATGAACTTTATCGGATGGTTAATCGTATCAGTTTTATCAGTATTAGGTGTATTTTTTGGAATTCAATTACTAAGAGATATTTTATGGAATAAAAAATTAAGTGATTATAATAAATCAAGTGGCATTCATATGCCTAAAGTACCTAAAATCTATTGGTTGAAAAGATCATATGGGTTTGTTTTGACGTCTATGTTTGTAGCAACCACTATTTTTTCAGGAGCATTTAATATTCCTACAATGCTTGGTGATAAAGTATTGTTAAATGCGACTCCAGTTGGTAGTGCAGAAACCATTAGAGATTTAATTGAAGCTCAACAAGGTGGTTCATTTTGGGATTTCTTCACTGGTGGTGACAGAAATATGGTTGAGGATATGGTCCCTGAAGCAAATGTTGGAGCTGAAGCTGA
>CAKMKF010000115.1 GCA_927439925.1 uncultured Acholeplasmataceae bacterium
TGCTTGTAAATCTCCGTTTGTATGATCAAGTGCACCTTTGCAATCCATCATGCCTGCTCCAGTGATTTCTCTTAAAATAAATGCTAAAAGGGGATAAAAAAATCCCCTTTATTTGTAAAAAAATATATAAACAATAAAAACATTCGAGGAGGAATTTAAATATGGCTATAACAGCACAAATGGTAAAAGAATTAAGAGAAATCACTGGAGCAGGCATGATGGATTGCAAAGGTGCACTTGATCATACAAACGGAGATTTACAAGCAGCAATTGATTACCTTAGAGAAAAAGGTATCGCTAAAGCAGCTAAAAAGGCAGGAAGAATTGCAGCAGAAGGTTTATGTTCAGTTGTTTCAAGTGGTAATGAAGCAGTAATCTTTGAATTAAACTCAGAAACAGACTTTGTTGCTAAAAACAACAAGTTCTTAGATTTACTTGATAAAGTTGGATCAACAATCTTAAACTCAAAAGCTTTAAACACTGAAGAAGCTCTAGAATTAGAAGTTGATGGTAAAAAACTTGAAACACTACTTGCAGAAGCTACAGCTTCTATTGGAGAAAAAATATCACTACGTAGAGTAACTAGACTTATTAAAACAAACGAACAAGGTTTTGGCGCATATAAGCACATGGGTGGAAGAATTGCAGTACTCGCATTACTATCAAATGATGATGCAGAAGTTGCTAAAGATATCGCAATGCATGTTGCAGCACAAAAACCACTTTATTTAGACCGCACACAAGTTAACCAAGAAACATTAGAACATGAAAAACATGTTTTAACTCAACAAGCACTTGCTGAAGGAAAACCAGCAAACATCGTTGATAAAATGGTCATTGGACGCTTAAATAAATATTTACAAGACATTTGCCTAGTTGATCAAGGATTCGTAAAAGATCCTGACCAAAAGGTAAGCGAATACTTGAAATCACATAAGAACTCCGTTTTAAGCTTTATCCGTCTTGAAGTCGGTGAAGGTATTGAAAAGAAGGAAGAAGATTTCGCAGCAGAAGTTGCAGCTGCAGCAAATGTCTCTAAATAATTTATAGTAAAGGGGTGTGGCAAAATGTACCAAAGAGTAATCTTAAAAATTAGTGGAGAAGCATTAAAAGGTAATGGAACCTATGGCATTAACCCAGTTACAGTCAAAGGCATCGCCACAGAGATTAAAGAGATTTACGAGCTTGGAGTCCAGGTTGGAATTGTTGTCGGTGCAGGTAACCTATGGCGAGGAAAAACTGGAGAAGAACTTGGTATGGATCGTGCTCAAGCTGACTACATGGGAATGCTTGGTACAATCATGAATGGACTCGCACTACAAGATGCACTAGAATCAGTAATGGTACCTACCAGAGTGATGACAGTACTACCGGTGAGTGCAGTTGCTGAGCCATATATCAGAAGAAGAGCAATGAGACATTTCGAAAAAGGAAGAGTTTTAATCTTTTCTGGAGGAACTGGTTCACCATTCTTTTCTACAGACACAGCAGCAGCGCTTCGTGCAGCTGAACTCAATGCAGATATTATCCTTATGGCTAAAAATGGCGTTGAAGGTGTTTATGATAAGGATCCTAGAAAACATGATGATGCAGTGATGTATCATACAATTTCACAACAACAAGTACTACAAGATAAACTTCAAGTTATGGATCAAACCGCAGCATCCATATGCAGAGAAAATAAGATTGATATTCTTGTATTTAATATGAATACACATGGGAATATGAAACGAGCAGTGTTACAAGAACCAATAGGAACAATCGTCAAATGGGAGGAATAATCATATGACAAATGAACAAGCAGATCTGATTCTAATGGAAGTTGAAGATCATATGCAAAAGACTCTTGAAGTCTTAAAACGTGAATTTGCAGGAGTTAGAACAGGAAGAGCAAACCCAGCATTACTTGATAAAATTCATGTAGAATATTATGGTGTTGAAACACCTTTAAAACAGATTTCATCGATTACAGCTGTTGAAGGAAATCAACTTTTCATCAAACCATTCGATAAATCAACTTTAAAATCTATTGAACATGCAATTTACGCATCTGACTTAGGATTGAATCCACAAAACGATGGAACAGGTATTAGACTTTTCTTACCACAATTAACTGAAACAAGACGTAGAGAACTCATTAAAGATGTTGAAAGAATGGGTGAACATGCAAAAATTGGTGTTAGAAATGTTCGTCGTGATGGAAATGATCATATCAAGAAACTCAGTTTATCAGAAGATGATGAAAAAGGTTATTTAGCAGATATTCAAGAGCTTACCGATAAATTTGTTAAAAAAGTAGACGACGAAATTAAATTGAAATCTGATGAGCTTTTAAAGATTTAAAAGTAAAAAAATAGTGATAAAATTGTACTCCTTTTGAAAAAAGGGAGTTTTTTTATATTTTTTTTAAAGAAAACCTTTGAACTATGCGTGAAAAATAGTATAATATGAGAAATATACAGGTAGGTGATTACATGATAAAGTTAGATCAAATAACAAAGTATTACAAATCAAATGACTTGATTGCTGTAGGGATTAGAAAAGTCAATTTAGAATTTAAAATTGGTGAGTTTGTAGCAATCACTGGTGAAAGTGGATCAGGAAAGTCTACGCTTCTCAATATCCTAAGTGGACTAGATACCTTTGAAGAAGGTGAATTTTTTCTATACGGAAAACCAACATCTCATTATACTGTCGCAGAATGGGAAAGCTATCGTGCTCAATACGTAGGTTTTGTGTTTCAAAACTATAACATTATAGATTCATATACGGTATACCAAAATGTGCTTCTAGCGTTAGAATTTCAAGGATATGATAAGAACACTAGGCATGAACGCGCAATAGAATTAATTGACAAGGTCGGCTTAACGAGTAGACTTCACCATCGTGCGAGCAAATTATCAGGTGGTGAAAAACAAAGAACAGTTATAGCGAGAGCACTTGCTAAAGATTGTCCTGCGATTTTATGTGATGAACCGACTGGTAATCTAGATAGTGTAACGTCCGAGGCTATTTTAAAGCTTTTATATGAGATTAGTCAGGATAAGTTGGTTATTATTGTTACACATAATTATGAAGAAGTAGAAAAATACGTAACAAGAAGAATTAAAATGAGTGATGGAGAAATTGTTGAGGATATTGACTTAGAACCTAAACAAATACTTTTAAATGATCCTGTTGAAACCAAAATCAAACAAGTCTATTTTTGGACTTCAGTAGGAATTGCACTTAGAAATATATTCGCGACTCCAAGAAGATTCGTCTTTTTCATGCTACTACAAATGGTTTTTATATTTTTAGTCTTTCTTATTTATGGTACGATTTCATCACTAGCTTATCAAAATCAAATAACTCCACAGCCTATTCATGCAAGTGAACATCAACTTATTGTTCAGAAAATGAACAATGAGACTTTTACTCAAGAAGAAATAGATATATTTAAAGAGATGAAATATGTTCAAGCAGTTAACGATTATGAATCCATAAGCACTCTTTTTACTAGTATTGATCGTGAGCAAATTTTTAGTGAACGTATTGAAGTGTTAAAACGTGGGGATTTATCTAAAGGCAGATTTCCAACAAATGAATTAGAAGTCGTTATATCCTCTGATTTAATGATTTATCTTAACGCTGATATTAATCAACCCATTGTTTTAAAAACATTACTCAATGAAGAATTTGAATATCAAATCGTTGGTATTACTTCCAAAGTAAGTAGCGCTGTTTATTTCCATCAAGATTTCTTCTCTAACAAAGAAATGATTTTTAAATCTATCATTCAAGTGACTGGTATTACACTTACCGATCAAGTTTTAGCGAACACATTAATTACTACATTTAGAACAATTTTTGAAAATCCTGAACTTCAAGATGGTAGTGCAGTTGCTACAGTTTTTTACAATATTCCAGGCGAAAGATTATCAAATAGCATTATGCTAACTGGGTATGGAGATGAATTAGAAGTATCACTAAATACAACATTCACCTACACAGAGTCAGAAAGAAAACTATTTGTCGATAGTAATACTTATCAAGAATTTATCGATTACTTTACAAATCCTTCATATCGTTACAAGATCGTACTTAACGTATACGATCAATATGATGGAACAAGATTAATGAGTGAAATTGATCAGTCAGAATATATCGTGTATTATGAAATATTAACTCCTAACTCAGGAGCTTCATCTTTTGGTATATTACTACGTGCCATATCTTATGCATCGATATTATTTGTTGCTATGTTTATGTTTACATTATTAAGATTTGTATTTAAGAATATGGTCGCAACCAGACGTAAAGACTTCGCTATTTTTAGATCTGTTGGAGCAAACCAAAAATTCTTATCATTTCTTGTTGTTTTGGAACAAGTTATCCAAATATTGATAGGAACAGCACTTACATTCATCGTAGTATTCATATTGGTATTAACAAGCGATCGAATTGAGACCATAATGAAATATATATCTGTTTTAGATGTTCTTGTCGTATTTGCAATCTTTAGCTTTATGACGATTCGAACTCCAGTAAAACGACCAATCCCTTATTAGGGAAGTCTATAGTTAAATCTTTAATAACTTTTATTTTATTATTTTTCCCAAAGGATTTGTTTAAATGGTTGACTTTTATCATCTGGCTACACC
>CAKMKF010000116.1 GCA_927439925.1 uncultured Acholeplasmataceae bacterium
AGTTCTTTGACTTGCTTAGCCAAAATCCGATCGTAGTTTACAGTTTGAACTAAGAGGTGAGTACCCTTCTCCCCAAATTGAGATAAGACCGTTATTAGCTCCGTTTCTCCAGACACATGTGCCAGTGTATTTCCTAAGCAATAACTGAATTTACCTTGGGTTTACGCTCAGCAGCTAAAACAGTGGCCGGAGAATCTTCAGTCCACATGTCTTTGTCAAAGCTCCCCCATAACCCGGAAACTTCCCAACCAGTTTTTTGCAAGGCTTTTTTTGCCGTGCTTTTTGTGCGAACTGGGCCGGGCGGAAATCGACCAGATCACTTTTCGACTTTCATGTTCGGGGCGCTTGTGGACACCGGTGTAGCCAGCATCTCCGGCAAATCGGTCATTACGGTGGGTGCAAAGAAGTTGCCGTCTCCCGGTAACGCACTTCCACCTGTCAGGATGCTTTTTTGTTAGAAATTCTTCTTTTGGTTTTGTATGTGCACTCATTTTGATCACTCCTAGTAAGTTATATTTTCATATACTTATTGTAACATTAATTAAGCAATACTTGGAAATATTGGGATGATGTGAAAAAAACCAAAATCATTCGGTTTAGTAGTAAAATAGAAGTATTAGAAAGAGAGTTGATTCATAATGAGTAAAAGATTGGTCATTGGTTTAATTACAGGAGCAATATTAGGAATCTTTTGTATTATAGGTGCACAGGTGAGATCTGATTTCACACAAACTGGTTCTTACTTATTCTCATTTTGGTATAACAGGGTTCTAATGGGATTGGTCATAGGACTATTTTCTAGTAACTACAAATTAAGATTTTTATTATTAAGAGGTGCGATTGTTGGAGCACTTGTATCACTAGCATTTTATAGCGCAACCGGATTTAGTGATTTGATTGGTTTTCTTGCTGGTATTGTTTATGGTGTGATTATCGAGTTTGTTTTGTATAAGCTTGTAAAATAGAAATATGATACATGCTATAATATAGATATTATTGAATTAAGGGGAGAAGTACATGAATAAAAAATTATTTACAAGAGAAAAACTGATCACCTACTTACTGATTGTATCCATAGCAACCATTACACTTATCGGTCTATACTTTTTAGGGTTGATATCATCAACCATATTAACTAGGGTATTTGGTGCGATTGGTGCTGTGCTCATTCCGTTTGTCATCGCGTTCTTTTTAAGTTTTATCATTGGACCTATTTCAGTATGGATTCATGAGAAGCTTAAAATAAACCGAACGATGAGTATCATCATCGCGATACTTATCGGCATCATATTTATATTTGGCATCTTATTTATATCTGTTTCATTTGTATTCTCACAATTAAGTACTATCTTATCAAGTTTAATTAATCTGGTGAATAATACATCTGTTCAAGCAATACTAGTTGAAATAACAGATATGATTAATAACTATCTCATAAACAATGATATTGCAGTGATTATTGAAGAGATATCGAACAATGGAGCATCCATTGAAAGATTGCTCGCATTACTCGGTTCAGTATTGGTGACATTAACCGGTATTGCGTCTAGTATTATTTCGGTTATTGTTGTTTTAGCGTTAACACCTGTATTTATGTACTATTTGATTAAAGAAAAAACATTAATTTTTACAAGTATCTCTAAAATAGCTCCTAAGAGTGTTAGACCTCATGTTGTAGAATTAGGAAAAAGAAGTGATTTAGTCATTAGAAGATATTTTAAGGGTCAAGGAATTATGATGATGATTATCTTCATCTACTTCACAATTACTTTAGGAATCTTATCATTTTTCGTTGATGGCTTTAGTATACAGCACGCAATCATGTTTGCTATATTGATGGGGATATTTAATTTAGTGCCGTATCTTGGTGCTTGGTTAGGATTAATGGCACCGTTAGTGTTTTTACTTACACTTCATTTGGAATTCCGAGGAGACCCTGGTGTAGGCAATGTCTATTTGATTGCTATATTGATTCTCTTAGTTATACACTTTGTTGAACAAGGACTTGAAATGAGTATTATTCAACCAACAGTGATTGGTCGAGAAGTCCATATTCATCCACTTGCAGTCTTATCAAGTTTGATTTTCTTTGGTGGGGTATTTGGATTTGTTGGTGTGTTATTAGCTGTACCACTTGCAGGTACCATTCGTGCATTCATGGAATATTTTGGTGAACTGGACCAGAAGTTAAAACAAGAAGAAAAAGAGAGTGAAAAAAATTCGATTGAAGAAAAGAAAGAAGAACCAAAGAAAAAACTAAAGACCAAATTAAAGAAATAATTAATAGAGCCCTAACAAGGGCTTTTTTCATAATAACTTAGATTTGCAAAATCTTTATTT
The DNA here is from genome assembly GCA_927439925.1 of uncultured Acholeplasmataceae bacterium. Classification (GTDB taxonomy): domain Bacteria; phylum Bacillota_I; class Bacilli_A; order Acholeplasmatales; family Acholeplasmataceae; genus Peloplasma. Next base: position 2,341 of record CAKMKF010000116.1, read on the forward strand.
CATCAAATATTTTTATGATATAATGGGTTTAAAGTGTAAAAGGGGATTATATGAAGCGATTTAAGCAGTTTTTAGATGATATTATAGAAACTAAAGACTTAAATCAAATCGAACCATTTGTTAAGAAAAATGTGGTTCATTTTTTTGATTCCCCATATTTAACCAAATACTATCAATGCTTGAAGCCGTTTCAATTAAAGTCTAATGAAAGTAAACTCGTACTTGCTTGGTTAGCTTTTTTAAGTGGGGACTTCATGTCACACTATATGCACTTGATGTCAATTAAATTTGATGAACTTGAAGATGTAATGAAAGCATTATATTTAGACTTAAAGTCAATTTCAAAATTATTTGGAACATTAGAAGAAAGATATCAATTTAGTTTAGAGTCTTTAAAATATGTTGAAAAAGACGATACTTTCTATAAAGGGAATGCGCTCGCGATCCACGCGAACTTGATTTTTCTTAAAGGAGAGATTAGAAAAGCTGCTGAATATTTTGAAAAAGCATTTGAAATCTTTTTTAGAGAGCAACTTTATTTTCAAGCTTCTGTAGCTATTTCGAATTCTTTGCAAGACTATATGAGACTTGGTGAGTTTTCTAAAGTTATTGAGAAAGCTCAGCATATATTAATGTTAACATCAGAATTTCAATCAGATGACAAAATATACTGGGAAGTTTTAGGACTTCCATTGGGTGCAGTTTATATGATTACAAATAAACCTGCATTGGCATTAGAATGGTTAAATCGAGCAGAACGTGCCATTGATCAAATGGAGTTGGTTCATATGCATGGCAGCTTAGAAATCTATTTGTTTAAGACGTATTTATTAATGAAAGATAATGAAAAACTGAATCAATTTCTAGATAAGACATGTCATATGTTTGATCATATGCATATTGAAACGATGCAGACAGTTATTGGCTACGGAAAAATCGTTTCTAATCACACATCAATTAATGTTGAGATTGAAAGAATGGAACAGATATTTCTTGAAAGAGAAAATGTTCGTCCACTAGTTATTGAATCTATCGCATATTTAAACAATCATCAATTATCAAACATAGAATTTGTTGAGAAAATGGTTCAATTGATGGATGGTTATCGATATTCAGGAGATATTATTAGTCTTCAGACCTGTTTGTTACAGTTAGCTGAACATTACTATATAAAAAACGATTATGCAGCATCAAAATTACTAATTGAAGAAGCTATAGATAATTATCATCTTAAAAACATTAAAGCTCCTTTCTACCTTTATGATTATAAATGCTTTCCTTTAATCTCTAAGATTGATAAAAGGATTGCTTTTGGTGAGTTCTTAAGAAGTAAGCTTACTAAAACTGTATTGACGCAAACACTCTTACCAGAGTTTGTTGCACCCGCAATCAATCCATGCGGCATCGATTGAATATCGACATAGATATTTTCTCCATCGATATCGACACCTAAAGCAATCTTTAATGGGTGATCCATATCATCTAAAAATTCTTTTTGGTCAACAACGTTACCAAAAGCAACGATTTCAGGTTTATAGTTTGGAACTTCTAGTCCTACATAAGGCTTACCAGGAACTGGCGCTTCAATACGTAAGGATTGAGAAGCTAGATTCATCATTAAATTATCTTGAATGCTCAAAATTCTTTTAACATTGACACCAGGATCTAATGATACTTCATAACGAGTTACCGTAGGTCCCTTTTTAGAACCACTGACAAAGCCTTCAATACCAAATTGTGATAACGTCGCGTTGATAATATCAATTTGGTCTAATAGCCATTGAGGCTTCTCATTTAAATCTCTTTCTCTCTTAGAAAATAGTTTAATTGAAGGAAGTATGTAATGATCTTCTTCAACTCTTTCAATCCGAACCTCTCTCTCAAATCTTTTTTGTTCGACTGGAGATATAGTTTGATTCTGATTGGTTCCAAAATCAGAAGTTTTAATTGAACTTGGATCGACTGGAGCTCTTCTTGTATATGTTTCAACTGCAGGCTCTCTTTCAATCTTCTTTTCCTCAAATACTGGAGCTACACTAGCAACTCTTCTTTGAGGTTCAGGATTCGCCTTAAATGGCATTGGGTCTGGTTTTGGTGAACGATCTTTATAATGTCCGCCAATTGGGCTAATTATTTTTCTTTCATTCGTTTCTTCAACATCTTTTTCGTTATTAGGAACATAACTTGATTCACCGAAGTATTCTGCTCTAGTCTTATTGGAAACGATATTCGTAAACTCATAGTATTTATTACCATGCTTGCGCTTCGCCTCTTCTTCAGTAAGCTTTGGTTTCGTTCTAAAGGCATCGAAACGTCTTGTCGTATCTCCAGTATCCTTAATGGTAAAAGGAACAGTAACAACATCTTTGACACTGCGGCCAAAAATAGGAGAGACGAAACGACTCTTCTTATATTTCTCTTTACCTCTGATACCTTCAATCTTAACAAACTGGAAGATTACAAAAGGATCTTTTTCTAAAACTAATTCTACATTTTCTTTACGTTTACTCATCTTTAGCATCCTCTCTATCCAATTCTTTATTGATGTCTTCATAAATGCTATCTACACCCATGTCGATGCTTAAATCTTCATCAAACACTTTTTTACTGTAAATCTTATAAGTTTCTTCACCGGTAATCGCGATTAACGCTAAACCAATTTTAACAACAATAATGTTTAATGCCACTTCTTGCGTAATTCTTCTACCCCAGTAGACTGGGTTCACTGCATTTAAAATAGTAACTGCAGCTTTGGTAACTTTTTTATACTTAACTGCTGTTTTAATGAGTGGGTTATTATCTATTTTTGTTTTCACTTCATTCATTTCAACAATTCTACTTAAAGTTAATCCTCTAGTTAATCTAAGAATTCTTCCCTGTAGTAATTCTTCTAGACGATCTGTAATGTAGTGATTTAGTCTTAAGGTTTCATCTATTGTTAATTCTAAGTAAGGATATTTGGATTTCGGATAGAATTTCTTTGCAATATCTACTGATAAATCTCTTGTGATCTGTAACAAATATTTCGGATATCCAATCGCGATTCTAGTCTCTTTATCTTTAAATTGCTTTTGAGCATCTTCAATTAACCATTTGATTTCTTCTTCATCAATATCTTGTTCATCTGCACTTCTAAGTTTTAACGCTTTATTTAAACTTTTTAAAACTGCGTATAGATAAATGAGTAATAAAAGTAAAAACCCGAAGCTTAATCCAATGAGAAAGCTGACGAATGTAGAGAAATCAAAGCGAATTGGTCCTATAGAAGCTAGAATTTCGGTCATTTAGAAAATCCTCCCTATAGAATATTATATCACGGTTAATCAATTACTGAAAGTATTGATGTTTATGTGAATCATCAAAAAAAGCGCTGAAAATTAGCGCTTTTTGTAGAAACTATTTTTTTTACGGATTCACATCGTTATAGAAAGTGTACAAAATCATTTGAATGAGTGCTGTATCATCAATAGTGTAGGCTACACTAACTTGTCTAACATAGAAGATTAAATCCTCTGCATAAAGATTTTCCATATAATCCAAAATAAGCAATGGATCTTCTATTTGCATCGATATCGTCATGCTAATGAATTTAACGCTTGCAGGAAGTGGTTCGGTAAATGGAGTGGTTGCTTCTGCATTATAAATGATTCGGTAATCAATTGCATCACCTAAACCAGATATGTTTCTAACATATTCGAGCTTGTTAGCGATACTCATCTGATCAAAGGAATTGGGCAGGTAAGGAATCAATTCATCAACTGTATAGTAAGTCACTGTTTGTCCACTTTGAAGTAATGTATTGATTTGTCTTTGTATATCTTTTTCTTCTTCAGCAAGTCGATCTAATCTACTCTGCTGAATACGAAGTACTCCAAAGTATCCGCCAATAACAACTAAGAAGACTAAGAAGATCATATATAAAAACTTAGCTTGACTAATCTTTTTACCAAAAACGTCATATTTACGCATAGCGGATCGTCACCTCCACTTGTAGTGGATTATTAAATTTATAGGTTGGTTCTGATAGAATCCATCTGATGTCTTCATCTATACCATCAATAACTCCGTATGTTTCATATACTTCAATCATATATTCAAATAGATCTGATTCTGTATTTCCACGTAAGACTAAGACAATCTCTTTGGTCTGACTCTTTATTTGATAACTTTCAATAAATACATTTGAGTTTAATTCACTCATCAAGTCAATCATAAAGGGTTTAGGATCTATTTCTTGATCAATTAAGAATTGGTAAGCATTACTATAGTTTTGTTGAATTACTGAAAATGTTGGTTGCTGAGGGGTTTCTTCAATTAAAACCTGTAATTGATTTTGAAGCGCATTGACAGTATTTTGTTCAATTTTGATTTCTTCATTTAATGAGAAATATGGAATATAAACAAGCAGTGTTGCAGAAATAATGAAAAATGCAGTAATGAATAAATAATTAGCGAATAGATTGAGTTGCTTCATTCTATCTAGTTTAAAATCAAATTTAACTGGTGAAACAAGTTGTCTATTTCTAGCAACTGCATACGGAAGCATACACTCGAAAGGTAATATTTTAGCGAGTGGATCTTCAATATATAAGTCACAAACCTTAGCTTTGTAATTCAATAGTTTTGAACATAATCCTTGTTCAATTTGATATGTTGATAAATCGGGATTAAAATTGAAAAAGATTAAGCTTTGAATTTCAGCTTTACCTTTTCTTAAATTGTATTTATAGTAGTTCGCGTTTATCATTGACTCAAATTTACTACACGATTATAATGACGTATTTGACCGTCTCAAAGTTAAAGAAGTTAAGTTTGAGATTTCTAGTCTTCCATTATATGAACAACACCTTGAAAAAGGTGGTTTAAAAGCATCTAATACAATGCTTGTTTCCATTTACGAAGGTATGTTTAGTCTTCAAATCGTTGAAGAACATATACCAATCTTCAATTTAATTGAAGAAGTAGATGGTGGTCTTGAAGAATATGACATGATTATCGAAAACTTTGTTGAGCGTATCGCGAACTACTATAAATACAATTTAAGAAAAGGTAAAGCTGAAATTCTTGATGTTTGGTTCTTAATTTAATCATACCATAAATGAACCCGAAAAGTGATGTCATAAATAGCGCGAGTAAACCTTGTCCAATCGTTAAGATGAACCCAATAAAGATGAAGA
>CAKMKF010000117.1 GCA_927439925.1 uncultured Acholeplasmataceae bacterium
ACGAGTATCCATTCCAATAACGACTTGTGATGGCTTAAAGGTGTGGACAAGTCCTTGTCCAACACGAAAAGCCAATTCACTATTTAACTTTTCAAAAGAAACTCCACGCATGCGAGTTCCTTTACCAGCAGCAAGTATTAATGCATATTTTTTCATAAATTACTACCCTCCAATTCAATATATGAAACTAATTCATTTGTTAATGACTCAACTAAAGATTCATTCTTCGAACTTATTGTAACACGAATTAATGCTTCAGTACCACTAGCTCGAACAAGTAATAGTGAATGACTTCCTAAACGTTCTTGAATAGATGCTATTTTAGATTGAACTTGAGGAAGTGTGAGTACTTTCTTATCAATTCCCTTAATATTTGTTAATTTGAATGGATAGAGTTCAACATTGGATACAAGTTCTGATAATGTCGTATTGAGTTCTTCTAAAATCTTTAATAAGTAGACTCCTACTAGTAATCCATCACCTGTATGCAGTAAATGCGTTAAGATGACATGACCAGATGACTCACCACCAATGGTGTAGTCATTGGTGTATAACTCATGAAAAACGTATTTATCTCCAACATCAGTTAATGTATAAGCAATACCTTCATCAGATAAAGCTTTTAGAATACCTGGGTTACTCATTTTCGTTAGAACTACAGTATTCTTATTTAAGAGATTCTTCTTCTTTAAATAAGTAGCAATCATATAAATAATTAAATCACCATCATAAATACGAAGATTGTGATCTGCGACCATAATACGGTCGCCATCACCATCAAAACTAAATCCAAAATCGAGGTGATGTTCTCTAATTAAATCGAGTATCGCATACATATGAGTCGATCCACAGTTTAAATTAATATTTTTACCATTAGGTCTGTGATTGATTTGAACTGAGTTTGGAGAGATGTTATCAAATATTTCTTTGGAGATTAAATAGTTCGCACCATTTGCACTATCAAAACCAATTCTTTTATTGGTAGGTTTTAAATCCATTTGTTCATAAATCTTAATGTATTCATCATGAATGTCATTAGAAAGTGTTAGTTTTCCAAATGATTGATAAGTAACTTCACCGTTATCCATAAAGTCTTCGATTAATAGTTCATCAGCATCAGCTGACTTATAACCCTTATTAAAGACCTTAATACCATTATCCATAAATGGATTATGGGATGCAGTAATCATGACACCAATGATATTTTTAAGCTTTGAGTAATGTGAGACCATTGGTGTAGAGACTACACCAGCAAATAAGACATCAACACCTAGTGATAAGATACCATTCGCGATACTATAAGCTAGCATTGGCGAGGATTCACGAGTATCCATTCCAATAACGACTTGTGATGGCTTAAAGGTGTGGACAAGTCCTTGTCCAACACGAAAAGCCAATTCACTATTTAACTTTTCAAAAGAAACTCCACGTATGCCATCCGTTCCAAAATATTTACCCATCAGTTACCTCCTATTCAACCGTAACGCTTTTAGCAAGATTTCTTGGTTTATCGATATCGTAGCTGCGTTCTAACGCAGCATAATAAGCAAGTAATTGTGTAGGGACTACCATCACAAGTGGTGTGAGTAAAGGATGAACGTTTTCAAGGATAACTTCATCACCTTCTTGTTTACAGGATTCCATAACGATTCTAAATGTTTTAGCACCACGTGCTTGAACTTCTTTTAAGTTAGAGCGAGTATTGTTATTGATTAAAGGATCTGATATTAAAGCGATGACTGGAGTACCTTCTTCAATTAAAGCAATTGTTCCATGCTTAAGCTCTCCGGCAGCAAACCCTTCAGTCTGTATATAAGAGATTTCTTTCAGTTTTAAAGCAGCTTCTAAAGATACATGATAATCAAGACCTCTTCCGATAAAAAAGCAGTTACGTCGGGTTAGATACTCTCTAACCAGTGTTAAGATATCTTCTGATTCTAAAAAGTGTTCGATGGATGTCGCAGCTATTGATAACTCTTTTTTAAGGTCAATCGATTTATTCGAAAGTTCATGAGCGATAATCGCTAAAACACCCACTTGAGCAACATAAGCTTTCGTAGACGCGACAGCAATTTCAGGTCCTGCATATAATTCTAAGAAATATGTAGCTTCTCTTGCCAGAGTCGATGTTGGAACGTTAGTAATTGTAAGTGACTTATAGTGGTGTTCATTGATTAACACTAGACAAGCACGTAAGTCTGCTGTCTCACCACTTTGAGTCACTAAGATAAACATAGGGTTCTTAGAGAGTAATGGTTTTTGATACGCAAATTCAGATGCTATATGGACCTCAACTGGAATTGAAGTCATTTTTTCGATAAGTTGTTTACCAATTAATCCAGCATGCATCGATGTACCAGCTGCTAGAATATAGAGTCTATCAGATGATTTTATAGATTCTAATATTTCAGGTTTAATCAATGATTTTTCTTTTTCATAGTAATTGGTAACGATACGACGTAATACTGAAGGTTGTTCATGAATCTCTTTCATCATGTAATGTGCGTATTCACCTTTAGTTGTATCTTGATCGTCTAGTTCAATTGGTTTAAAGTGAAGGTCTAGGGATTCGTTATTTAAGTCAAATAAACGTATACCTTCTTTTCTAGCAACTAAAAACGTCTTATCATCTAATGCATGATAATCCGTTGAATAACCTATTAAAGCCATTAAATCGGATGCTACAGTTATACCATCTGTTCCTTGTCCTACAATAAGTGGACTCTTATATTTAGCAGCATATATCTTTTCTGGATCATTAGAATCAAGAACAAGTAAAGCATAAGATCCATGAAGTAATTTTAATGTTGTAGTAATCGCGATTTCAACAGAAAGTGTTTGTGAGAATGTTTCAATCAGTTGAGCAATCACTTCAGTATCTGTTTCACTAGTTAATATAGTGTTACGTAAATATTGATCTTTAAGTTGTTGATAGTTTTAGATAAGTTGTTTACCAATTAATCCAGCATGCATCGATGTACCAGCTGCTAGAATATAGAGTCTATCAGATGATTTTATAGAT
>CAKMKF010000118.1 GCA_927439925.1 uncultured Acholeplasmataceae bacterium
GTTTGGGAGGTCCAAGTATAGTGAGAATGTATCATCAATAAAATAATAAATATGATGAAGACTGCTTAATTTTTTCACGTCAAAATATATAACCAAATCACAGGAGGATTTACATGTCTAATATTATCCATTTTATCAAGGAATTACCTTCATTAAATAACGTAGACCAATATGGTGTCTATCCATTATCATTAAACCATTTTGGACATCTTCATGTCTTTATGATTCATGAAGGTGATCAAGATTTTCTTATAGCTACCGGAATTGGATCAAATCAATTCCAAGGTGAGTTATTTCAGGAAGGTGAATACAGTTACGTCAAAGCTCCGCTAAACAATAATAACGCAAATACCTTAAGAGATCTTTTCCCTTTTACAAAACCAATACCAGTTCTTTCTAAATTAAGAAGCTTTGGTGTAGGTGATCGTTTAGGGATTGCTACTGAAGGACATATTAGAGTATTTAAAGATTATGATGCATATCCAATTCTAGCTCAACAATCCATTAGAGAGCTTGCGCTAACGAATAGAACATATAAGGATGTTTTAGATGCAGCGTCTTTTTCTGTGTTTAGAGATGGTTATAAAAAAGGTTTTGGTGCTGACGGAGACCATTTGAAAAAACCGGCAGAAGTAGAAATGGCTTTAAATCTTGGGTTCACTATGATAACATTGGATTGTAGTGATTTTATTCGCAATGATGTTTCGAATATGAGTAAAGATCAAGTAAATAAAGAATGTATCTTAGAAGAAGATATTAAAAATCGTTATTTAACTCATGATTTTGAAGTTGAAGGTATGAAAATCAGTTTTGATGAAGAAGAATTAAAGCGTAATGTTTTAGTCTACGGAAAAGCAATTGATTTTGCTGTTCAAATATATACTGATTATTTTGCTGATGGTAAAACTGATGCAAACTTTGAAATATCAATTGATGAAACTGCAACACCAACAACACCAACACAACATTACTTTGTAGCAAATGAATTAACACTTAGAGGTATTAAATTAGATACGATGGCTCCACGATTTTGTGGCGAATTCCAAAAGGGTGTTGACTATATTGGAGATATCAAGCAATTTGAAGAAGAATTAAAAATTCATGCAGCAATTGCTAGACATTATGGGTATAAACTTAGTATTCACTCAGGGTCAGATAAATTCTCAATCTTTAGTTTAATCGGAAAACATACTAGAGGACATTTCCATGTGAAAACTGCTGGTACGAATTGGCTTGAAGCAATGCGTGCTGTAGCTGCTACTAATCCTAAACTATATCGTGAAATTCACAAATATGCATTATCAATGTTTGAAGAAGCTAAAAAATTCTATCATGTGACGACTGATTTAACTAAAATAGCAGATGTTGATACATTAAAGGATAACGAACTTGTTGATCTATTTAAACAAAATGATGCAAGACAACTTATTCATATTACATACGGATTTATTTTAAATGCTAAGAATACTGATGATTCCTTCCGTTTTAAAACAAAATTATATGACCTATGGAGAGAACAAAGAGAAGTCTATGCAGAAATGCTTAATTCTCACATTGGTAAACATTTAGAGCTTTTATATAGCGGATTCGAAAAATAATCAAGGGAGATTAATCATGAAATTTAGAGAGAACTTTAAGTACGCAATTGTTTGTCCAACGAGCATGGGAGTAAGAATTACTCCAATTGATCGTCAACCAGTTCATTTAAGCAATATGTTTCATATGCAAGCAACCAGTGCAGAATCTAATGTATTAAGTATTTCTTCAGCACTTGGATTACCTGCTAAAGTTTTGACAACATTTGTCAAAGAAAGCCCTATTGCTCAATTAATTAAAAACGATTTAAAACGTCGTCATATTGATTATGAAGGAGTAGAAGTTCCTCAAGGTGGACCATGGGGATATCGTCATCAGTTCAATATCGCGGATAGTGGATATGGAATGAGAGGACCTCGTGTTCAAAATGATCGTGCTGGTGAAGTTGGTAGAACATTAAACTTAAAAGATTTTGATCTAAAAAGAATTTTTGATACAGAGGGAGTACAATTACTTCATTTATCTGGATTAATCGCAGCTTTATCTCCTGAAACAGGAGTATTTTGTTTAGAACTCGCAAGAAATGCTAAAAAATATGGGACAAAAATTTCATTTGACTTAAATCATAGAGCATCCTTTTGGAAAAATAGAGAAGTCGAATTATCTGCAATTTTCAAGGAAATTGCGTCAGTTTCTGATATTTTAATTGGTAATGAAGAAGATTTCCAACTTGCCTTGGGTATTCATGGACCTGAAGCAGGTGGTAAAAATATCGGGGATAATATCGAAAACTTTAAAGTATTAATTCAAAATGTTAAAAAAGAATTTCCAAACGCGACTACATACGCAACAACACTTCGTCAAGTCGTCAGTGCAAATGAACATTACTGGGGAGCAATCCTTCTAGATGGTAGTGATTGGACAGTAATTGAACCAAGACCTATTCCAGTACTTGATCGTATTGGTGGTGGTGACGGATTTGTTGGTGGATTATTATACGGTTTCTTAAAAGGCTTTACTTCTGAAAAGTGTGCTCAATTTGGATGGGCATCTGGTGCATTTGTAACGACTCTCTTGGATGACTTTGGCCAACCAGCTGATGAAGAGATGATTTGGAGCATATGGGAAGGTAATGCAAGAGTAAAACGTTAAAATATACATAGTAGGAGTGTGACTTATGAAAAAAGCAGATATAGGAATGATTGGACTTGCAGTCATGGGTGAGAATCTTGTAATGAATATGGAGTCTAAAGGATTTCATGTTGCTGCATTTGATATTGATTCAAAGGTAGTTAAAGAATTTGAAACTGGACGTGCGAAAGGTAAAAACATTAGTACTGCATATACATTAAAAGAATTTGTTGAAAAAATAGAAAAACCACGTAAAGTGATGATGATGATTCGTGCTGGATCTCCAGTAGATAGCGTCATCGATCAATTGATACCTTTATTGGATAAAGGTGATGTCATTATTGATGGTGGAAACTCAAATTATCCAGATTCAATTAGAAGAACAGCATACGTAGAAGAAAAAGGGTTACTATTCATTGGTACTGGAGTTTCTGGTGGTGAAGAAGGTGCTTTATTAGGACCTGCAATGATGCCAGGTGGTTCACCTGCAGCATGGCCACTTGTTAAACCTATTTTTCAGGCAATTTCTGCAGCTGCTAGTGATGGTGTAAAATGCTGCGATTGGATTGGAGAAAATGGTGCAGGTCATTTTGTTAAAATGGTTCATAACGGCATTGAATATGGAGATATCCAACTCATTACTGAGGCTTATCAATTGATGAGAGATTTACTACATATGAGTGCAGATGAAATGCATGAAGTCTTTAAAGCATGGAATGAAACAGAACTAGATAGTTATTTAATTCAAATTACTGCAGATATTTTAGGATTTAAGGATGTTGATGGAAATCCCTTAGTAGATAAAATCTTAGACACTGCAGGACAAAAAGGAACAGGCAAATGGACTGCAACAACTTCACTTGATGAAGGTGTTCCACTTACTCTTATTACTGAAGCAGTTTATGCTAGGTTTATTTCTTCAATGAAGGAAGAAAGAGTTGCAGCAAGCAAAGTCTATCCAAGAAAAAACGAACAATTTGTTGGAGATAAAAAAGCATTTATCGAAGATATTAGAAAAGCATTATATGCAGCGAAGATTATTAGTTATACCCAAGGATACAATTTAATGAAAGCAGCTGCTAAATCTTATAAATGGAGTTTAAACTACGGTTCAATAGCTATGATTTGGAGAGAAGGATGTATCATTCGTTCTCAATTCTTAAATAAGATAAAAGATGCTTATGAAAAGAACCCAAATCTAGAAAACATGTTATTAGATTCTTATTTTGAAAATACAATGAAGACACTTACTGAAAGTTGGAGAAAAGTAGTAGCAACATCTGTTATGCATGCTATTCCTGCTCCTGCAATGAGTGCTGCACTATCCTATTTTGATGGATATACTTGTGCATCACTTCCAGCAAACTTACTTCAAGCACAAAGAGATTACTTTGGTGCACATACTTACGAAAGAACTGACAAACCACGCGGTGAGTTTTTCCACACGAATTGGACAGGACGTGGCGGAGATACTTCGTCAACAACATATAACGGCTAATGCCTAGGAGGGTTTTAATATGAAATTACCATTTAAACCAGATTTCAATGGCAAAGTTGTTGTCATCACTGGTGGTGCTGGTGTATTAGGTAGCGATTTTGCTAAAGCGATAGCAGCTTGTGGTGCAAAGGTAGCTATTTTGGATTTATACGAAGATAAAGCTAAAGAAGTAGCGCTTGAAATTACGAAACAAGGTTTTACAGCTATTGGCGTGAAAGCAAATGTTTTGGAAATGGAATCACTCTTAGTTGCACATGATGAAGTGGTTAGACAATTTGGAACTTGTGATATTTTAATCAATGGAGCAGGAGGAAATCATCCTAAAGCAACTACATCAGATGAATTTTTTGATCAACCTAAGATGGGTACTGAAGGTCATAAGAGTTTCTTTGATCTTGATTTAAATTCATTTAATTTTGTTTTTGGATTAAATTTCACTGGTACACTACTACCTACTCAAGTATTTGCTAAAGATATGATTGGCAAAGAAGGATCAGTGATTTTAAATGTGAGCTCGATGAACGCATTTACACCACTTACAAAAATTCCTGCATATAGTGCTGCAAAAGCAGCAGTCTCTAACTTTACACAATGGTTAGCAGTTTATTTCGCGAAAAGTAACATTAGAGTGAACGCGATTGCTCCTGGATTCTTTTCAACTCAACAAAATGCTGCATTACTATTTAATGCAGATGGAACACCAACACCTAGAACTGGTAAGATTTTAAACAATACACCAATGGGACGTTTTGGTGAAGCACATGAATTAATTGGAACGTTATTATGGTTACTTGATAATGAATCCTCAGGATTCGTTACGGGAGTGGTTGTACCTGTAGATGGTGGATTTTCAGCATACTCAGGAGTATAGGAGGAAATGATGAAAGAAATCTATCTAACTGAAACAAAACCTGATGGATTGACATTAGTTGAAATCAAAAAAGCAATTAAAGATTCTCTTGAAGGAAAAGCGTATAAGAAAGTTCTTCTTGTACCACCTGATTTCACGAGATTCTATTCAAATGCTGGAATTATAACAAACACGTATTATCATTTATTAAAAGATAGTGCAGAAGTTGATATACTTCCTGCTTTGGGTACACATGTAGCCATGACTAAAGAAGAATGTGAAGAAATGTTTGGTGACATTCCATTTGAGAAGTTTATTTATCACAATTGGAGAACTGATGTTGTTAAAATTGGTGAAGTTCCGAAAGAATTTCTTTTAGAAGTATCTGAAGGATTATGGGATGAGCCAGTTAATTTTGAGATTAATAAATTGATCATGGATGAATCCTATGATTTAATCATATCGATCGGTCAAATCATTCCTCATGAAGTCGTTGGAATTGCAAATCATTCTAAAAACTTATTTGTTGGTTGTGGAGGAAAAGATATTATCAATTCCTCACATATGCTTGGTGCAGTTTATGGTATGGAACGGATGATGGGTAAAGATCACACTCCTGTACGTAAGGTCTTAGATTACGGTATGGAGCACTTTCTAAACAAACGCCCTATCATGTTTGTCTTAACTGTAACAACCGCTCCTGGTGGAAATACACAGACTCATGGTTTATACATAGGAAGTTCGAGAAAAGGTTTTGAACTCGGTATTGTAAAAGCTCAGGAAAAGAATTTAATTTTCTTGGATAGAGGAATTAAGAAATGTGTCGTCTATCTTGAACCTAAAGAATTTAAGAGCACTTGGTTAGGAAATAAAGCCGTTTACCGGACTAGAATGGCAATTGAAGATGGTGGTGAATTGTTAATTCTAGCACCTGGAGTCAATAAGTTTGGTGAAGATCCATATAACGATGAACTGATTAGAAGATATGGATATCAGGGTAGACTTAAAGTTTTAGATATTTTTAAATCAGATGATGTGTTAAAGAAAAACATGAGCATATCGGCTCATTTGATTCATGGATCATCTGATGGAAGATTTTCAGTGACTTATGCAGTAAAAAATATTACACAAAAAGAAGTTGAAGGTGTCTATTTTAACGCAGCAGACTATGATGAAATGGCTAAAAGATATAATCCTGAAGTCTTAAAAGCTGGATGGAATATGATGCCAGATGGAGAAGAAATATTTTATATCCCAAATCCTGCTTTAGGACTTTGGATAGATAAGAATAGATTTTAACAATAAACGATAAGCATTCGCAAGTTATGCGAGTGCTTATTTTAAATGAGATATCACAACAAGAAAATGAGGAAAGAAAATGAATAAAGAATTGCAAAATAGATTAGAAATCAAAAAAATGATTTTAGCAAGCTTTTTTATTGCGCTCGGTATTGTTTTACCGTTTTTAACTGGAAATGTCGCTTTTCTAGGTGCTAGATTTTTACCAATGCATATACCTGTATTATTTGCAGGTATTATCTTAGGATGGAAATATGGCTTGTTGGTTGGCTTAATAACGCCTCTTTTAAGGGCAGTCACTGTTGGAATGCCTCCATTATTTCCAATAGCAACCGTTATGGCTTTAGAACTCGCAACATATGGGCTCCTCATTGGATTGATTTATAAGTTACTACCTAAGAAAATAATCTATGTTTTCGTCTCTTTAATATTAGCGATGATTGGTGGTAGAATAATATGGGGTTTAGCAGCATTTACCATTTACCCACTTGCTGGTATGAATTTTACATTCGAACTTTTCTTAGCAGGTGCATTTATCAATGCAATTCCTGGTATTATCTTACAACTCTTTTTAATACCATCACTATATATTGGTTTAGTGAAAGCAGACATTATTCAAGAATAAGGAGTTTTATCAATGAATGATAAGGATATACAAGAAAATCAAACTCATCCAATCAATTCTAATGCTAGCAATAATGATTTAGTTAGTCATCTTTTTCTTCGTATCGAAAAGAAGTTAGATCATAAAGACTTATACATAGGATCCATTCGAAAAATGAATTCGACTTGGGTTGTTGTTGAATTAAAAAGCGAAGGGAAACACCTAATAAGCATAGAGACAATCAAAGCTTTATCAAATATATGCCAAAGCGAATATAAAAAATCTATTCGATTAAATAGATCTTTACCTAATTCATATTTGATTATTAAAAAAGATTTCGTATCGAAACTATTCATCTTTAGCGCTATTGATCTTTTGTTAGTAAACAAGAAGAAGCTATTGATTGCAATTGATGGTAATGCATCATCTGGTAAAACAACATTTTCAAAATTGCTAAGTCAAATTTATGATTGCAATATCTTTCATGTCGATCATTACTTCCAAAAACCAGTAAGTGATCCAAACGATCATCTATCCAATTATGCAAGTAACATTAATTTTAAGAGAATGCAAAGAGAAATCTTTGATCCAATTCAAAAAGAAAAAGATTCAAAGATTCATACCATGGATCTTAAGACTCATACATTATCGGATGAACAATTGATTTCTTATAAAGAGATGTCTGTTGTTGAAGGAGCATATAGTATGCATCCTTACATTATTAAAAACTATGATTTAAAGATACTGATGACGACCACTTATTTTAAGCAAATAATAAGAATATGGAAAAGAAATGGATTCAAAAAGTTAACTCAATTTATGAAGAGATGGATTCCTATGGAAAATAAGTATTTCCATGATTTACAAATAGAAAATGATGCGGATATCATCTTAAGAAGATGAAGAAAAATATAGACAAGCATTTGAATCTTTGATTCAAGTGTTTTTTTATGCCAATTTGTGAATAATTCCTTAAATGGAGGGTAAAGGAAAGTACTTTTATGTTATAATTAATAATTGGTGAACAACGATGAATAAAGACGAAAAAAAGCGTAATTTAATACTTCATGACCCCAACATCTATAAAGGTCTTTTTTTACTATCTATACCCTTAATGCTTAACAATTTTATTAAAACAATTCATGATGTTATCGATATGTATTTTGTCAGTGAAATTCCCGGATTTTCTGCAGATGCAGTGAGTTCAATATCACTCACATTTCCTGTAGTTTTTACATTTATATCGCTTGGTATTGGTTTAAGTGCTGCAGGTACAGCACTCATTAGTCAACAAGTTGGATCAGGACAGCATGAAGAAGCGAGAAAATTTGCTAGTAACCTTGTCATTCTATCTTTAATTGCGGGTGTTATCTTAAACATTTTCTCATTTTTCGCAGCAGGTCCTATTATGGAACTGATGGGTACAGAAGGCTTTGTATACGAAAACAGTGTACAATACTTAAAAATAAGATCATTTGAATTACCAGTCGTATTTCTATTCTTCGCATTTACATCGATTAGGCAATCATCTGGTGATACAGTGACTCCTGTGATTTACGGTGTATTTACAATGGTTGTTAATATTGTATTGTCACCTGTTTTAATCTCCGTATTCAATATGGGTGTACCAGGAGCAGCTTATGCAACACTATTCGCGAATGTAATCATTATGCCAGTAGGGCTCTTACAATTATTTAAGTCAAAAAGTGGTGTAACGATAGCAAAAAAATATTTAATATTAGACAAGAAAATTAGTCAAACCATCATTAGAACCGCAATCCCTGCTTCTTTAGGACAATCATTCACAGCTGTTGGGTTCGCAATTATGAATGGTATTATCGTATCCTATGGAGTACAAACAGTAGCAGCATTTTCAGTGGGAAATAGAATCAGTTCATTAATCCTACATCCAGTTATGGCTATTGGAGGTGTACTCGCAGCTTATTTAGGTCAAAACATCGGAAATAGAAATATACCAAGAGCGAAAGAAACGTTTAAGAAAGCGATGATTTTATCGGTTGGTTTAATGTTTCTAGGTAGCTTGGTGATGATAGGATTTAGAGAATATCTTGCAGGATTCTTTATTAAAGATGATCCTGTAGCCTTAGCTTTAACTGCTGAATACATGTTTTATTTATTAATAGGACTTCCCTTAATGGCTATTTTCCAGACCTATATGGGAGCGTTCAATGGAACAGGTAACACGAAATTTACATTTATTATCACTATCACAAGATTATGGATTCTACGTATACCATTGGTATTCTATTTTAAATATCAAACAGATTTAGGAAGTAGTGGTATTTGGTACGCGATGCTAATTAGTAATATCTTAATTATGTTTGTTGGAATGTATTTATATAAGAAAGTCGATTTTAAGCCTAAAATCAGGATTAAGAAAGATTCCCCACAACTCGTTGAAGAATTTGAATAAAAACACAAACAAAGGTTTGTGTTTTTTCATATTGATAGCAACTTAGAGCCATTAATGATATACTTTAAGAAAAGAGAGAGTGTGACAGAATGAAAAAAGAATTAGCGTATAAATCAGTTCCACAAATCGTGAGATCAGCCTTGATGTGTGTTTTGTCTCAAGTCATCGCTTTTTCACTTTGGGCTTATTATGGATATCAAATTATGAATATGCCCAATATCATTTTAATCATTTTCTTGGTGTTTATTAGCGTAATGATTATGCTTTTTATCTTGGTGATTATAATGATTTCAAATCCCAAGGTGATGATGGAATATGATCAAAACTCAATTTATATTTATAGAAGAAGACTTGAACCACAACAAATAGATTATAAAGATATTGTGAATGTGAAAGCAACTATTAATATCTGGGCAAAACCATTTCTAATTTATACTGCTGTTATTATCGAAACGAATGAAAAAGATTATGTTGTTAGAAATATCGATAAAATGGATGAAGTTAGAGATATGATCAAACATTTAGCTTTCGAATTAAACGAGTAAAAAAAATAAAAAGCACATTGTGCTTTTTTTTGTTTAAATGATTTGAATGGAATTGAATAAATCCAATGTGTAAATGAAATAACCAACAACGAAATGAAGCATTAAAGCGATCCAATTGATGACAACAAAGTACCAATGTTTTGTTTTGTGTCTTAGCAAATACATTGCTAGAAGTCCACCAAGTGCACCAAACAAGATACTCATCATCAATAAAGTTTTTTCTTTTGTACGCCATTTTCCTTTGATAGACTTTCTTTTATCGATTGCATAACTTAGATAAGTAATAAGTGACATTATGAATATAATAATTAAATATAAAACCATCAGTCTTCCTCCTTGAAGTATTTACTCAATATTTCCATTACCCCAATTTAACATAAACTCTGATAGTTCATTATAAGTTGGACTCATTGCATTTCTTACATAATAACCACTCGTAGCCATACCTAAGTGAAGAGATTCCATGGGGTCTAGTCCAAGAAGTAGTCCAAACACAAATCCAGAATTAAAATTATCTCCTGCGCCAGTTGTTAATTTAGGTTTACTAGCGAATGGACCTTTCGCTTCATAATAAATACCATCAACAATAGTGCAAGATTTATCAACAGGATGGATGACAATTGAGTCTAGGTTCAAATAATCATAAATAGATTGATTGATCTCTTGAAGAGATGAATTCATATCTCCTAAGCTAAGCATTGAAGCGATATCGTAAGCTTCTTTTTTATTTAGTCCTAATACAACGTAAAAGTGTGATTTAAACTGTTGAAGTAGAAGTAAGGCTTTTTTAATTTCTGAAACTTCACGTTTTTCTGGATCAGCTAGATCGATGAAAAACACAGGTTTCTTTTCCTTAATTGGTAATAATGGTAAAACATTTAAGTTAATCTTTTCCCAAAGGTCTGTCATATATGGAATCATTGACCAGTTGACTGCAGCAAATAAGTCAGTTTCACTAAGTAATGAAACAAGCTTTTCCATACCCAAAGTCTTAATCAGGTTTTCGTAAGTGACATCATTTAATGAACTCATTTTCCCAAACATCAATTTTCCATCATTAAATTCGATTGCGTCAGTATGACCACTATTAGCAAATGAATATAATTCAACATTTTTTGGCATTCCGTAAAAGACTTCGTGAATATTAGGTACACCTAAAGCTCCAATATAGGTAATACTAGCATCATGTTTAGCAAGTGCGTTGCACATAATTGGTCCATTACCACCTATTTTTTGTTGTAATGGATATAATTCAATATTGGTTGATAAACCGCTAGCTTTTTCAATTCTTTTTGCTAAATCACTTATAGTTTCTATTCTGGTAAAAGTATTGCTATCTTGTCTTTTATCGACTGCATGGATGATTTCATCGATGAAACCATCAAATCCAATCACCATTTTTTTATTTTTGGGTTCCATACTTTTTAGTTTTTCTGCTAAATTGACAATATAATTGTTCATAAGATATTCAAATCAATCGATTTGAGCTCCTTTCATCATAACGTTCATTAAACTAATTATAACATGTATTAGATGAGAAATACGACTATATTACGTATGTGATAACGGTTATCTAAAATACGATACGAGCACTTTGAATATAAGGAAAGTTTACTGAGTTGCTTTTGTAATCATTTACCCAGTATAAGAGCCAAAAATGTTTATGAATATGTTATAATGTAAATAATAAAAAGAAGTTTTTGGAGGATCAAATGAAATCATTAATCACTATAGAACCAAGATATCAAGAAACTGATCAGATGGGTGTTATTCATCACTCTGTTTATGCGGTTTGGTTTGAAATGGGAAGAGTGAAGTATTGTGATGACATTGGTCTACCTTTTAAAGAAATCGAAGATAGTGGTTTGAGACTTGCTATGATTGATCTTAGAAGCATGTATAAAAAACCAGCGTTTTTCGGTTATAAATATAAACAATATACTTATCTATCTGACTTTTCTCGTGTAAAGATGACTTTCCGTTATGAAATTTATAATGAATCTGATGAGTTAGTCCATGTTGGTGAATCTGTTTTAGTTTGGCTAGATATAGATTTAAGACCAACCAATGTTTTAAAAACAAATAAACGCATTTATGATCTATTTGCTAAACATGTCGTAAAGGAGTTTTAAAATGGGTAAACCTATTCGAATAGCTTATGTTGGTGGAGGCTCTAGACAATGGGCTAGAAACTTAATGAGTGATCTAGCATTAGAGCCAGATTTGACTGGAACAGTTGTTTTATATGACATAGATGACAAAGCAGCTTCTAATAACGCAATCATCGGAAATATGATGATGTCTTTGCCTGACGCGAAGGGGAAATGGAATTTTATCGTTGCTAAAACACTAGAAGAATCACTTCATAATGCTGATTTTGTATTTATATCCATTTTACCTGCAACATTTGAAGAAATGAAAGCTTATGTCCATATTCCTGAAAAATGGAATGTTTATCAAACAGTAGGCGATACTGTAGGTCCTGCAGGAATATTTAGAGCACTTATCATGATGCCAATCTATAAAGAATTCGCTAATGCAATTAAAAATATATGTCCAAATGCATGGGTGATCAACTTTACCAATCCAATGACGATGTGTGTGCAAACACTTTATCATGTTTTCCCTGAAGTTAAAGCTTTCGGGAATTGTCATGAAGTATTTCATGTTCAAGATATTATTGCAAAAGCTTTAAAAGAAAAAACAGGGATTACTGCAACTAGAAAAGAAATTCAAATCAATCCTTTAGGAATCAACCATTTCACTTGGATCAATTATGCATCTTATAAAAATATGGATTTAATGCCTATCTATAAAGAGTTTGCTGAGAAATATCACAAAGATGGACTAGGTAAAGATGAATGGGAGACTTATTATCCCTTTGGAAGTGGAGAAAGAGTTAAATTTGATTTATTCAAAAGATCTGGTGTGATTGCAGCAGCTGGAGATAGACATTTAGTTGAATTTCTACCAAAGAGCTGGTATTTAGCGGATCAGAAAATGATTCATGACTGGCATTTCTTCTTAACACCTGTAGACTTTAGAATCAATCGTTGGCAAGAAGCGAATGAAACTTCTCTTAGAATAATAAAAAACGAAGAAAAAATAAAAATTGAACCATCAGGAGAAGAAGGTATTCTTCAACTCAAAGCATTGCTAGGTCTAGTTGATTTAACAACAAACGTTAATATCATCAATCAAGGTCAAATACCTAATTTACCACTAGGTCATGTTGTTGAAACCAATGCATTATTTAGAAGAGATGAAGTTAGACCTATATATGCAGGACCTATGCCTTCATTTGCTTTAGGTATCACACAAAGACATATACAAAACCACAAGCTATTATTAAAAGCATTTGATGAAAAAGATTTATCATATGCAAGAATAGCTTTAGAACAAGATCCTTTACTAGAACACCTCTCATTAAAAGATATCAATGATATGTTTGATGAGATTGCTTTAGCTATTCATCCTTACTTATCTTACTATAAATTATAAAAACTAGAATTAGGAGTATGCATGAGAAAACAACACGGACCAATCGTCAAACTCTTATTATTTTTCCTAAGAATTGTTGTTAGGAAACCAAAAATCATCAACTATAATAAGTCATTTGAGAAAAAAGCTATTTTCATCGCTAACCACAGTGCAATATCGGGACCATTATTTTTGGCGTTATATTTCCCGTCATTTATGGTTCCTTGGGGAACATTTGAAATGACTGAAAATTTCAAAAAGAGATGGAGATATTTATATCACCATATCTATCGTGATGTCATTGGTTATGGAAAGTTTCTATCTTTTATCATGTCAACATTTTTTGCTGCTATAGCAAAAATGCTCTATAGAGGAGCCCAGTTAATACCAACTTATCCAGATATGAGATTTTTGTCTACATTAAGAACAAGCGAAGAGTTTTTAAATAATGATATACCAATCCTGATATTTCCTGAGGATTTTGAAGACGGATTTAAAGTTTTCTTAGAAAAATACTTACACGGATTTGTTGGACTATCAACATACTATTTTCAACAAACAGGTATTGATCTACCGATTTATCCAATTTATTTCCATAAAAAGAAAAGAGTTATTAGTATTGGTAGACCAGAATATGTGCAAGGCTTAGTCAATCAAGGTTTTTCAAGAATAGAGATTGCAAGTCGCTTCAAAGACATTACCAATCAACTTTATCTAGAAGTTGAAGATGGATCGTACAAAAAAAGATTTGAAACACAAGAGTCTACAGATTAGTTAAAAGGTGCTTATGAAAACAATGATTTACAAAGGATATGAATTATCCGACAAAACAATTCAAAAACATATTCATGAAGTCTTCCATAAAGGAGGACTTGTTGTGTTTCCTACCGAAACAGTTTATGGAATTGGTGCAGATGCAACAAATCCTGAAGCTGTAAAATCGATATATAAAGCGAAAGGAAGACCTTCTGATAATCCCTTGATTGTTCATTTATCAAAAGTTGAAGATTTAGAATTGTATGTGAGCGATATACCAAGCCATGCAAAATCATTAATGGATTCTTTTTGGCCAGGACCACTTACCTTAGTTTTCAATAAAAAAGAAATTATTCCTAAAGAAGTTACTGGCGGTTTAAATACTGTAGGTATTAGAATTCCGGGATTAAAGATTGCACGAGATATTATTGATATTGCTGGTTTACCTATTTGTGCACCAAGTGCAAACTTAAGCGGAAAGCCTTCATCAACTATTTTTGATCATGTGGCATCTGATTTTGAAGAAAGAGTCGATATCATTATTGATGGTGGTAAAGCAGAGATTGGTTTAGAATCTACTGTGCTTGATATCACTACACCAGTTCCTGTGATGTTAAGACCAGGTTTTGTAACAAAGAAGATGATTGAAGATGCTTTAGGATTCAAAATTATAGACGCCACAGAATCTAAAATTGAAAATACACCGAAATCACCTGGAATGAAGTACACACATTACGCACCCAAGGGTAAAATGACTTTAGTTGAGGGAAATGAAAAGGATGTAGTTGATTTTATCAACAATGAGATTAAGAAGCATAAGAAGACAAAAGTAGCTGTTATTGGTGCAGAAGAGTATTTAAATCAAATTGATGCAGAATATAAAGCAAATTTAGGTCATTTAAGCGATTTAAATGAAATAGGGTCTAATATATTTATAGCTCTTAGACAAATGGATCAATTAGGGATAGAGCATATCTATATGCATACACTTTCTAATACCGATTTAGGACAAGCTATTATGAATAGACTTTCAAAAGCTGCAGGATATAATTTAATCAAACTATAAAAAAAATCGCAGAAAGCGATTTTTTTCTTATGATTAAGTTTCAAATTCAC
This sequence comes from uncultured Acholeplasmataceae bacterium, assembly GCA_927439925.1. Classification (GTDB taxonomy): domain Bacteria; phylum Bacillota_I; class Bacilli_A; order Acholeplasmatales; family Acholeplasmataceae; genus Peloplasma. Next base: position 15,250 of record CAKMKF010000118.1, read on the forward strand.
TCATAATGGCTAGCGTATTTCCCTCTGAATCTTTAAAGAAAGCCATCCATGTCTCAACATTTCTCATCCTAGCAACCAAATGAGGACTTTGTAGAAATTCGATTTGATTGCTCTTCATATCTTCAAATGCTTTAAGTATGTCTGAAACATTAAAGTAAAGGATAGAATTTGAGGTTTGAAGATCTAATGTTAAAAGGATTCTGACTTCACCACTTTTAAAAAATACTAAATCACCAGCAGAAAATAAATGTGTTAATCCAAGTTTTTCTTGGTAAAATGATTTAGCTCTTTGAATATCTTTGACTGAAATAGCGATTTGACCAATACCCAGTATATTTTTTTCCATGTATATAATTTCTCCTTTTTTTCAATTACTAAAATTTAAAGAATACTTGATACTATCTAGATTATAAAACTTTTTCTTAAGATTGTGAAATAATGTGTTCTATTCAAATCATGTCAAGATATGACTACTAATTGACTAAGGTGTTTAGATGAAGTATAATGTAGATAATTTATTTTTGATTTTAATTGGGGGTAATATAATGAAAGAGACTTCTAGAGTATTGGGCTTAATAAGTTTATTCTTTGCGGTTAGTTTTTTAGCCTTATTTATTGAGTTTTTTATTTATTATACGAGAGTAGGCTTAGGTTTGGTAGGTTTGTATTATTTGGTTTGGTTTTCAGTCATTTTGGGTATCCTAATCATTTTAACGATACCTTATTTGTTCATGTTTATTAAATATAGATTTAAGAATATGAAATTTTACGGGTTTTCTCACCTAATATTCATTGTTTTTTTTGGAGTAGCAACTCTACTTTATGTATTTGTCGATCCTGGTTACAGACCAATAGAAGAAGAACAAGTTCTAGTTGTTGGATCATCAGAAATCAAAGGTGATTTCATACCAGGGTTTAGTTCGAACAAATCAGATATATGGGTTAGAGATTTAATATTCAATTATACGACTTACACCATAACACCTTATGGAAGAATAGTATTAAATGAAGCAGTAGTTCAAACAGTAACCACAAGCACAAACACAATAACTGGTGATAAGACTTATACTTTTGTAATTCATGATGATCTATTATGGTCTGATAATGAACCGATCATGGCTGATGATTTCGTGTTTTCTATTCTTATGCAAGCCTCAAAGGATTGGATAAATGTTGGAGGGACTTCTACAGTAGGTGAGTACTTATTGGGTTACGATGACTATCGAAGTGGAATAACTTCTGAAGGTGTTCGATTTAAAGGTGTAAAACTGATCAGTGACTATAGCTTCTCAGTAACTATAGATTCATCTAATCTACCATATTTTTATGAAGCATATTATGTTTCATTTAGTCCTCTTCCTATGCATACCTTGACTTTAGAAGACACATTGATCGATTCTAATGAGAATGGAGCTACTCTAAGCAGTTCAGGATTTCTATTGCTAGGTGATATCGTCAATGTTGGTGGGTATCGCTATGCTCCAATGGTTTCAGCTGGTCCATATAAATTTGTAAGTTTCATCGATCAAGTTGTAACACTAATAAGAGATGATAATTTTAAAGGGAATTACGAAGGAAAGACCCCGTCCATTCAGCATATTATAATCAAACGCGTTAATCAAACACTTGATGTAGATCTCGTCATTAATGGTGAAATAGATCTCGTTACAAATGTTATGGAGGGTTCCAAAATTGAAGAAGCTAAAGATGCTCTATCAACATCAACTTCGTTTCATACACGTAATGGATATGCAATGATTAGTATAAAAACTGAATTTGGTCCTACAATGGATTACAAAGTACGACAAGCAATTGCTCATATGATTCATAAAGAATTGTTTGCTGATATTATTCTTGATGGATATGGAACACTCATTTTTTCAGAGTACAGTTTGAATCAATGGATGTATTTAGAATCTGAAGATTGGATCAATCAAAACATAAATACTTATCCATATTCCTATTTGGATGCAAACAGCATCTTAGACACAACAGAGTGGATTTATGAATCTGATGGAGTTACTCTATTTGACGCTAGCAAAGCACTTATAGATAGTGAATATTATCGCCACAATGCACAAGGCGATATATTAGAAATAAATAGCTTTGGGACTGAAAGTGGTATGGTTCGACCTACAGGATATGAAAATAGTTTATCAGATTACATGGAGTTATCAGGTGTTAAATATGAAATGATGATTGGTAATTTTGAAACACTTCTCAATCATTATTATTACTCATATGACTTAGAACCAGAGGAAAGAACATATCATCTTTTTTTCCTAGCAAATAACTTTGATGTAACCTATGACCCTTATGATGACTGGAACTCTGATTTCATAGGTTCATGGCAAAATGGAAATCAACTTGAAGATTCAGTGTCTAATCCAAATGCACCACTTGAAGCAGGAGAAAAAACACTAGATGAATTAACAGTTTTGATGAGAGAAGTAGAGCCAGGTGATTTCGCTACTTATTTATCTTTGTGGAGAGCGTATCAACTACGCTTGAACAAACTTACTCCAGATATACCAATATATGCAAGTGAATATTATAATGTGTTTGATTATAATCTCAAGGGTGTTGAAACAACTTCATTTTGGGATTGGACGCATGCAATTAATGACATGTATTTTGAAGCTTAAAATCTAAAAATGAAAAATCGATAAAAAATTAGCGATTTTTTTGTATATGAATAAGATTTTATTAGTTTTCGTAAATTGAGATTTGCCCTTTACCATTCTTTTTAGCACGATACATCGTTTGATCACTTAAATCGAGTAAGAGGTTATAATCTCTTAAGTCTTCAGTCATCTTAACTATACCAACTGAACAACTCACACCAACTTTTTTTCCTTCTGTAGTCAAGTTTTCAATGTCGTTAATAATCTTTTTCGCACGATGACACACTTGATCTAACGTGTGATCTTTAACATAGATAAAGAATTCATCGCCACCAAGTCTATAATATAAAACATTATGTTCCCATTGTGAGATAAAATGGTCAGCAACCTTTATAATGAACTGATCACCATGATCATGCCCATAATGATCATTAATCTTTTTGAAATCATCGATATCAATATACAAACCAAATGAATTTTCAATCGTTTTTAAATAACTAATATGTTTTTTTAACGTTTCTCTCGTAAATAATCGAGTTAATGCATCTTGATGAGTCTTTTGATAATAGATGATTTCATCTGGTGTATCTTCTAGAACTCTTATAACCTTACCTAAAACGAGTTTATGAGTGTCTTTAATCTCTGAGATGACATGAAAACTTATGAATAGCCAGATTGGTTTACCTGGTTGTTTTATAGGAATGTATAAGAAGAGTTCTTTATCCATTCTCTTGATTTTCTTCTTAAGTGTTTCAATAAAGTTGTTTTTACCTTCGACTTCGGCTAACTTATTATCAGTTTCTACATAACTTGTTAATTGATTGATCTCAAAGGACTTTAAGTCAGGTAAGCCAACTTCCTTCATGTTACCTGAAATAATATTTACAATTCTTTTTGGGTCATATAAGTCAAAATAAAACGTAACTTTGATGGTCAAGTCTAAGATTGTATTTGGATTGAAATGCGTTATTTAAATAATTGAAAACATCTGTTTGTACCGAACAAGAATACATAACAAGATGATTGATTTCTAAGGTTTCACCTAATGCATTATGACGGAAATACTCACTATAATCATTCGCCTTGAGTTCATCAAATGGGGTAACTCCATCTGCTTCATAAATCCATTCTGTTGTATCTAAGATATCATTTGCAATTCTAGGGTCAGGCTGATAAACATTAATATTATCCTTTATCCATTGTTCTGATTCAATGGTCATCCATTGCCCTCTTCCATATTCTGAATATGTCATATTAATTAAACCATCTAGATAATAATCATAAAAAAATTGTTTGCGGATAACATGAGCGATAGCTTGGCGTACTCTGTAATCATCTGTTGGTCCAAAATGTGCAGCCATAGCAAGAAATCCATAACCATTTCTTGAATGAGAATTTGTAGATACTGTTATAGATTCATCCAATTCTCTTATTGTATAGGAATCCATAATATCTGTTACTAAGTCAATTTGACCATCAATTACCATATCTACATTTGAAAATTCACTCACATTTTTGATGATAATGTTCTCAATTGTAGGAATCTTACCTTCAAAGTTTCCTTTAAACAATGGATTGATTTTAAGAACAGCTTCTTGATTGATATAACTTACTAGTTTATATGGTCCACTGGTGACATCAGGAACATAACGATATCCACTAATAGATGATGCTTGGTCAAGTAATTCAAAGCCACCTGATTCAATCCAGGCACCTTGGGAATCAGAATAAATACTCTTCTCATTAGGTACAAGTCTATGAAATGGCAGAGGTTTAAGAACTAAATGTTGAGTCTCATAGAAAAATGGAGTAAATTCACTATCTAGGGTTAATGAAAATATATATTCATCAATGAGTTTTACCCCTTCAAATCTCACATTCTCAGAACTAGATCCACTTCTATATTCAGTATAACCAGTAAGCTTATCACCGATTGTTAAGGAGGCACCTGAATTTTTCCAGTCAATTGATGCTTGCATGAGCAAAGAGAAAACATAGTCTTTAGCTGTGATTTTTTCACCATCTGACCAGTAAAGATCCTGATTGAGTTCAAATGTATAGGTTTTATCACCAGTGACTTGATTTATTTCAGTTGCTAAATCTTTAACAACTGTTTCATTTAGGATAATTTTTCCATATTTATCTATCGAATAGGTTTCATATCCAAAAATGAGTTGTCTAGCCCATTGATCGAATTGATCAGCTTTGTAATATGAATATGTTTTTGTTGCAAACCCATCCATAAAGTTTCCATCCATCATAATGCTAGCTACTACTAAAGTCTGTTCTTCTATGATTGTTTCTTCTATGATTGTCTCTTCATTTGGTACACAAGAAAAAAGTAGAAATGATGAAACTATGACTAATGTAAGTATAAAGAACTTCTTCATAACATGTTGCCCCCGATCTCGTTTTCCAATAATTATAATAATTATACATCAAAAAAAAAAAAAAATACCATAAGTTTTTTAATTTCACTTGCTCATCTTCTTTATATTACTTCATTTTTATTTCTATTTAAGATATTCTTAAGAAAATATTGATTTCTAATTCTTACCTATTATGCTAAAATGATATTAAATCCCAAGGAGATGCATGAAGTGTACAGTCAAGAAAATATTGATTCCTTAAAAACTAAATATGGTATCGACTTCAATCCAAATACAATCTTAGACTTGACCATCAAAGTTACGTTTTATTTTGACTTATATGACCCTAATAGACTAGTAAGTATTATTTCAGGTAACATGAAGGAAGTTGGCTTACCTGACTTAAAGTCCTTTGAGATCAATCAATTAACAAGTTATGTAGAAACTGATAATAAGTTAGCTGAAGTCGATACCATAAGTTTTTTAATTTCACTTGCTCATCTTCTTTATATTACTTCATTTTTATT
>CAKMKF010000119.1 GCA_927439925.1 uncultured Acholeplasmataceae bacterium
ACCAAGCTATTGCGTCTGTTCCATACGCTTTTGTTACATATTTGATGAGACCTTGAACACCAATATTAATTGCTGCATTTAGGTCTCTATCCATCACGTGTCCACACTCACAAATGTATGTGCGTTCAGAGAGTTTAATATCACGCTCTCTACCACACACACTACAGGTCTTCGTGGATGGATAATATTGATCAATCTTGATGAGGGTTTTTCCTGAATCTCTTGCTTTATACTCAAGATATCTAGTGAATGTCCCATAAGATGTATCATAGATGGATTTTCTGAAACGATTAGATAAAAAACATTTGAAAAGAGCTGATGAAATGCAAAACATTTATGAAAAAATTGTAGAAAATAAAACTAAAAATATCGATATGGTCTTAGTTACCGCAGTTGAAAAAACAGGGGAAGGTCCTGTAGAAGTAGGTAAGAAGATGCTAGTCCTTGAGACTGGTGAATCCTTTGGAACTGTTGGTGGTGGAGCATTAGAGTTTTATGCACGAGAAAAAGCAAAAGAATTAATGAAACAAAGAACGCATTTAACAGAAAAATATTTACTTGATAAGGGGAAGGTCATTCCTGAAGCGAAAACACTACCCATGGTATGTGGTGGAACAGTTACTTTGTTTTATGAATTCCTAGGAGTCAGAAACTATATTTATATTTTTGGTGGTGGACATGTTGGTCAAGCACTTGTTAAAGTATTAAAACCCCTAAACTTTCACATTACAGTTATTGATGAGCGAAAAGAAGTCATTGAGGCTTTCACAGAAGGGGATCTTAAGGTTCATCATCATTTCGCTCGATATATTGAAGAATTTGGTATTAAAACTGGTAGTTATGTTGTTGTATGTACACCTTCTCATACTTATGACTATCATGTTATCAATAAGATTCTAGAACTTAAGCTGAAACCAAAATATATCGGTATGCTTTGCTCAGCTGAAAAACTTCGTGACTATTTAGAAAAAACCTATGAGAAATTTGGAAAAGATATTGACTTATCCAATTTTTATTCGCCGATTGGTCTAGATCTTGGTGGAGGATCTCCAGAAGATATCGCTATCTCGATTGCTTCTGAAATATTAGCAATCTATCATGATAAAAAAGATCATAAACATATGAGGGAGGCTACTCATGAACATTATATTTACTGGAAAAATCAATGAAGGGAAAACAAGTGCACTTAGAGATCATTACGAAAAAAATCAATTAGGTGATGGATTTATTTCTGTCAAAAAAATGATTGGTGACCGAGTGCACAGTTACATCTCAACAAGACTTTCAACGAAAGAAGAGAAAGTCATTTTGGTGCATGAGCAATTCTTCTCAAAAGATTTCTTAGTAGCTGGAAAAATTGGACCTTATATTATCAATCTATTAACTTTAGAATCGATAGAAAAATCGATTATAAAAATGATTTCTAGTAAAGTTGAACCGATTTATTTAGATGAGATAGGTGTATTAGAACTTAAAGGATATGGATATGACTATATCTTTAGAAAAATGATTCAATCTAAACTATCTTTCATTATTTCTGTTCGTGAAGATTTAGCAGATGAAGTGATATCCAAATATCAGCTAAAGGATATAGAAGTGATTCATATTTAACTTGGAGGTAAATCAATGTATTCTCTAGCATTAATTCATGGAAGAGCTTATATCAATCAAGCTTGGGTCCAAACCAATATCTATATCCAAAATGAGAAGATCGTAAATATTTCTAACGAACTATTTCCTGCAGATGAAGTTATTGACTTAAATGGATTGGAAGTACTTCCAGGCATTATTGATCCGCATGTTCATTTTGAATTAGATTTAGGTTGGATTAAGTCTGTAGACAATTTTTATTCTGGAAGTGTAGCAGCAATCTTTGGTGGTGTTACTACCTTTGTCGATTTTTTAGAGCCTGTAGATACAGTTGAAGGCTTAGAAAAGGCCTTTTTATCTAGAATGAGTTTGGCGAAAAAGAGTATAGCAGATTACCATTTTCACGCAACCATTAAAAATCCGAAGTGCAATCTTGAAGATTTTGTTGTCAAAATGAAGTCGTTAGGTATGCATACATTAAAATTGTTTACGACCTATTCAGAATCGAATCGAAGAACAGATGAAAAAGATATTATTGAATTGCTTAAGTTGTCTAAGAAACATCATTTTCTAATTATGGCACATATTGAAAATGATGATTTAATTAAAATCGATCCAACGTATACATTTAAAGAGTTGACATTGAGTAGACAAACAATAGCTGAAACCACTGAAGCATTAAAGCTTGCGAAATTTGTATCTGATACAAAGGGAAATCTTTATATGGTTCATCTATCTAGTGGTCACACATTAGTCGGTTTAATCGATCAATACAAAGATATGATTAACAAAAATTTCTTTATTGAGAGTTGTCCTCAATATTTCACATTTACTAAAGAAAAACTTCAAACTGAAAAGGGATATCTATATACATTTGCTCCACCTCTGCGTTCACTTAGAGAAAAAGAATTATTGTTTAAAAATGCATCTTATGTTTACACAATTGGCACAGATCATTGTGCTTTTATGGAAAAAGATAAGAAGAAAAAATATCTTGAAGATATACCTCTAGGAATTGGCGGTATTGAGCACTCCTTATCCATGATGAGACACTATTTAGGGGATCAAGCAATCGATAAAATGACACTTAATGTTGCTCATACGCAAGGATTACCAAACAAAGGTAGGATTGAGGTTGGCTATGATGCCGATTTTGCTATCTTCAGACCAATGCCAAATGAAAAAGTTTATGGCAATCACGGAACTTGTGATTATTCACTATATGAAGGTCTGCATGGTTCTGGTAAAGTTGTCTCCACAATTGTAAGAGGAAAATTTGTATTAAAGAATGGTGAACTATTAGGTGGAGAAGGTAAGTGGATAGAAGGAAGTGAGTTTCATGTCTAGAGCAATCATCAATACGAAAATCTATGATTTTGAACATTTTATCCCAAATGGGTATGTTATTTTTGACGGAAAAATTCTTGAAGTTGGAGATATGAAAGATTTTATTGATCAGGATTATGAATTAATTGATGGAAAAGATTTTTTGACCATGCCATCTTTAGTTTCAGCGCATACGCATATTTATTCTACATTTGCTAGAGGTATGAGTGTTTTCTTCGACCCCAAAAACTTTCAGGATATCTTAGACCAACTTTGGTGGAAACTTGATCGTCAACTTGATAATCAAATGATTTATTATTCTGGTATTGTCAGTGCAGTAGATTCAATGAAAAATGGTGTGACAACCATTATTGACCATCATGCAAGTGGTATTGACATCACTTATTCTTTGGAATCACTTAAAAAAGCAGTTGTGAATGATGCTGGACTACGGGCTGCATTCGCGTTTGAAGTCAGTGACCGTTTTCCGGTCGAGGAAGCAATTGAAGAAAATAGAATTTTTTATGAAGAGAACCAAACCAAAAAAGCTAGAGGACTCTTCGGTTTACATGCTGGAATGAGCATATCTGAAGATACATTAAAAAAAGTGAAAAAGTCTTTAGGGGATGCACCAATACATATTCATGTCGCTGAAAGCGAAATGGATGAAGAAGACTCCTTAAATAAATATGGTGAACGCATCATCAATAGATTAAACCGTCATGGACTATTAAATCCTGGAAGTATCATTGCACATGCAATCTATGTGGATGACGATGAACTGCGTATTTTAAAAGAAAAGAATGCAGTTATTGTAGTGAACTTCTCATCTAATATGAATAATTCAGTAGGAATTCCTAATTTACAAAAATTTAGGAAACATGGTGTCAAAGTCATTATCGGTAATGACGGTATATCATCATCTATGACTTCAGAATATCTTGCACTTTATTATGCAACACACTTACTCGATCAAAACCCTAAACCTTTTGGGTTAAATGAACTCAAACAGATGATTGATGATACCTATCAATATGCAAACAATTTATTCAAGATTAAAATCGGTAGAATAAAAAAGGGATATGATGCAGATTTACTCATGATTCCTTATATAGAGCCTACACCTATTAGTAACGATAATGCATTTGGACATCTTTTCTTTGGACTTTTCAATAGCTTTAAGCCTACCAATGTCTTTGTTAATGGTTTATATGTTGTAGAAAATTATCAAGAAAATCCTTATTTGACAACTCTTTACAAAGAAGCGAAAGATGAAGCAAAGAAACTTTGGGACAGAATAAATGAGGTGAAAAAATGAATTTAAAAACTGAATTTGATGGACTAACGCTAGTCAATCCTTTAATGCCAGCAGCTGGACCTTTGGTAGGAGACACTGAGAAGCTGGTTTTTATGAAAGATGCTGGATGTGGTGGTATTGTTACAAAAACTATATCTACACATGATGCACATATTCCAAAGCCATGTATATATGGTGGAAGAGATTATGTGATGAATAGTGAACTTTGGAGTGAATATCCAAAGGAAAAATGGATTGAAGAATTTTTACCTGAATTTATAGAGATCAATGATCGTCCTTTAATCATATCTGTAGGATATACAAAAGATGATATGGAAATACTAATCCCTTTATTAGATAAATTTGCAGATGCATTTGAAGTATCTACTCATTATGTAGGAACTGATCTTTCAGTTATTGCTGAAACAGTAAAAACTATTAGAAAGCATACGAAAAAACCTTTTTATATGAAGATAAGTCCTCATATTGCAAACCCAGCTGGATTTGCAAAGGTGATTAAAGATAATGGAGCAAATGGTATAGTAGCAATCAATTCACTAGGACCTACAATGAAAATCGATATTGCAAGTCGTTCAATTTTATATGGAAATGAATCTGGATTTGTTTGGACAAGCGGACCAGTTATTAAAAATCTAGCACTAGCAACTGTTTATACAATAAAAAAGGCTGAGCCTAGCCTTACCGTAATTGGTGTTGGTGGTATTGAAACTGCAGATGATGTTATTGAATTTCTACTAGCAGGAGCTAGTGCAGTTCAAATGCTATCTGCTGCATTACTAAAGGGTAAGCAATTGTATGCGAAAATTATTGCAGATCTTCCAAAAAGACTAGAGTTTTATGGGTTTTCTAGTGTCGAAGAAGTTATTGAAACATCCTTAACAAACCATGTTTCATATAAAAGAAGTTTACCTCAATTGATTGAAGAAAAATGTGTTAAATGTGATTTATGCGTAAAAATATGTCCTTATTTCGCCATTGAAATGAAGGATATCATTACCTTTAATGAAGAAAAATGTTTTGAATGTGGGTTGTGTGTCGTCAAATGCCCTACGCATGCCATTGTTATGGAATAGGAAGTGAATACATGAAGGATATCTCAAAATCTGTTCCCAAGGTTGACCATGAAGAGAAAGCTTCAGGAAAATCATTATATGTTTCAGATATCAAAATGGAAGGAATGCTTTTTGGAAAGACAGTAAGAAGCATTCATCCAAAAGCCAAGATCATTAAAGTCACTTTACCAGAACTTCCTTCTGGGTATTTTGTTGTGGATTATAAAGATGTTCCTAACAAAAATTATGTAAAAATGATTTTTGAAGATTGGAAGGTATTTGCTGAAGATCAAGTGAATTATATTGGAGAACCGATTTTGATTGTTGTTGGTAAAAATAGAGAGAAAATCGATGAGATTATTAAAAAAATAAATATCGAATATAAGGTTTTAAAACCTTTATTTGAATATAAAAAAAGTTTGATTCGTAAACAATTTCATAAAGGGAATGTTAAAGATGTATTCAAAAGAAAATATAAAACCTTTGAATATGAATATGATACAGGTTACCAAGAACAAGCTTATATTGAGCCACAAGGCTTTATAGGGTATCCGGAGGATAATGACAAGATTACACTCATCGGATCGATTCAGTGCCCATATTATGTCCATAAGGCAGTAGCAAATACATTGGGTTGTGCTGATGACTTAGTGAGAATCATTCAACCTTCAGTTGGTGGTGCTTTTGGTGGTAAAGAAGAATATCCATCATTACTTGCTTGTCAGCTTGCTGTAGCTGTTAAAAAAATAAAAAGACCTATTAAAATGATTTTGGAACGAGAAGAAGACATGTTAGTAACTACGAAACGACATCCTTCAAAAATTAAACTAATGGCTTCAGTTGATGAAAACAATCAAGTGCTTGGAATTAAAGCACATGTATCACTAGATAGTGGGGCTGCAATTGGGTTATCTGGAGTGGTTTTATCTAGAGCGATGATCGCAGTGACTTCCGCTTATACCATCAATAATTTATCAGTAACAGGAGATGTCTATTACACAAACACAGTTCCGACTGGTGCTTTTAGAGGTTTTGGTGCACCACAAATGATTTTTGCGATAGAGATGTTTATGAATCATATTGCTAAGGATCTTGGAATTGATCCATTTGAGTTTAGAATCAAGCACTTAGCACAACAAAACGATTTAACATCAACAAGTGGAATATTTAGAGATCCAATTATTATGAAAGAAATGATTGAAAAGGTGACTTTTGAATCGAATTATCATGAAAAAATAGAAAAATATAAAGACCCGATGGTTTATAAAGGTATTGGTATGAGTTGGTTTCTTCATGGATGTGGATTTACAGGAAGTGGTGAGTCTAAACATATCAATGCGAAGGTAAAGATTAAGAAAGACAAATCAAATCAGGTATTTATCTTAGTAGCCGCTGTCGATATGGGTCAAGGTGTTAAAACGACACTAAAAAAAATTGTTGTTGAAACATTAGAAATACCTTATGAAAGTGTAACATTCGACAATCCAGATACTGATTTTATCGTGGATTCTGGGCCAACAGTAGCTTCTAGAACGACAATGATTGTCGGAGGACTTTTAGCAAGAGCAGCAAAAAGACTGAAAGAAGTTTGGAAAGATCAAGAGGAAACTGAAATCATAGAAACCTATGAACAACCATCTTATATCTTGTGGGATGAAGATAACCTTAAGGGCGATGCATATCCTGCATATTCTTGGGGAGTTAATATTGTTGAAGTTGAAGTTTCACCAATTACTTATCAAGTGAAACCGTTAGCGATATGGAGTGTTTATGATGTTGGTAAAGCAATTGATGAACGCATTGTCCTTGGTCAAGCCGATGGAGGAATACTTCAAGGTATAGCATATGGATATATGGAAGTCATGAATCATGTTACGGGAAAAATAAGACAAAAGAACTTCACAGACTATATCATACCGACTTCAGTCGATATGCCACCAACAAAAACTTATCTTTATGAAAATCCTTACGCTTTAGGTCCCTATGGAGCTAAGGGGGTTGGTGAGCTCACTTTAGTAGGTGGAGCACCTGCAATTGCACTTGCAATTGAACAAGCTATAGGAAAAAAAATATTTAAGATACCCGCAACACCAGAATATTTAATGGAGTTGATGAATGATGATCAAAATTAAATTCAAACTTAATGGAGAAGACAAAGAAATATTAGCGGATCCAAGCCTTCGTTTTTTAGATGTGCTTAGAAATCAATTTGGTCTTACTGGACCAAAAGAGGGCTGCGGTGAAGGTGAATGTGGTGCTTGTGCTGTTCTTTTAGATCATAAAATTGTAAACTCTTGTTTACTTCCTTTAGCCAATGTGGATGGAAAAGAGATCGTCACCATTGAAGGATATAGTCAAACAAAGCGTTATCAAATGCTTTCAAAAGAAATGATGGAAGCTGGTGGTTCTCAATGTGGAATTTGTACTCCTGGTATGATGATTGCTGCAGAATCATTACTCAATCAAAATCCCAGTCCATCGGATGAAGAAATTCGAATTGGAATTTCAGGAAATCTTTGTAGATGTACTGGATATAACATGATTATTAAAGCTATTTCTAATGCCTCAAAGAAGGGAAGTGGATTGTGGTGAAACAAGTCATTCCTAAATCTTTAGATGAAGCATTAGATTATCTTTATGATGGTTATTATCAAGTCATCGGTGGTGGAACGGATTTGATGGTTCAAAAAAGAAGTACAGCAGAAACACCACCACACTTTACAAATAATTTATTATATGCCTTTAATTTAGATGAGTTAAAGTTTGTTAGAAATAGTGAGCATTGTTTACATATTGGTTCAATGACATCATTAGAAACGTTGCTCCATCACGATGAAACACCTAGTATGCTAAGAGAAGTCATTTTAGAAATGGCATCACCTGCAATCAGAAATGTAGCAACACTCTCTGGAAATATCGCGAATGCTTCTCCTGCAGGAGATTCATTGGTACCTCTTTATTTACTAGATGCACAAATCGTATTACTGAGTAAAAATCAATTCAGACATATTCCAATTGAGAAACTAATTGTAGGACCCAGAAAAACAGTCATTCGAAATGATGAAATCATTAAGGATATTGCTATTCCTAAGCTTGAATTTACAAAATATAAATGGACTAAAGTTGGTGGAAGACTTGCTGATGCTATTTCTAAAGTCTCCTTCCTTGGTGCTGTTCATATCGAAAATGATCAAGTTTTAGATCTTAGAATTGCTTTTGGTGCAGTCTACAAAACAGTGATTCGAAATAGAGAGATTGAAAAAATTTTTAGAAATATGAGTGTTCAAGAACTAAAGAATCGAAAAGATGAAATCATATCTCATTACGAATTATGCATTTTACCCATCGATGATCAAAGATCAAATAAGGAATATAGAAAGAAAGTCGCTTTAAATATGTTAAGTGATTTCATTATGAACTTATAGAAATTGAGGTGATTATATGGACTACGTCAGAAAAATGAAAATAGCTAGAGGTGAAGAACTAGCTGAACTGGTACTAAAAAATTGTCGTATCATCAATGTCTACAGCTCTGAAATAGAAGAAGCTGATATTGCAATCGAAGACGGCGTCATTTTGGGTGTTGGGGTATACAAGGGTAGAGTTGAGCATGATTTGAAACATGCTTATGTTGCACCTGGATTTATTGATGGACATGTCCACATTGAATCCTCGATGCTAACACCTGCAGGATTTGCGAAAATGATTATTCCCAAAGGGACGACAACCATTATTGCTGATCCTCATGAGATAGCAAATGTTATAGGAAATACAGGAATTCAGTTTATGTTAGATGCGAGTGAGCATATTCCACTCAATGTTTACATGATGATACCTTCTTGTGTACCCGCAATGCTTGATGAAAATAGTGGTGCTGTCATTACTCGAGAAGATATCGAATCATTTATGGGACATAAAAGAGTATTAGGCCTAGGCGAAGTCATGGATTACCCAGCAATTATAAATGGAGACTATATCATACACGAAAAAATATCAATAATGAGTGATAGAGTCATAGATGGTCATGCTCCTGATATATCTGGTTATGATTTAAATGCTTATATCGCATCTGGAGTCATGACAGACCATGAATCAACAATCGAAAAATCATTAACTGAGCGTATTCGAAGAGGAATGTATGTTCATTTGAGAGAAGGCTCAGCGACTAGAAATGTGAAAGCACTTCTCAAGGGAATTACAAAAGAAAATATCCATAGAACTTTATTTTGCACGGATGATAAGCATCCATTCGACATCGAGAGTGAAGGACATATTAATTTCAATGTCAATCTAGCAATTCATCATGGAATTAACCCAATAGACGCGATTCGAATGGCAACATTAAACGCTGCAAATTGCTATAATCTTCCGCATTTAGGCGGAATAGCTCCAAACAAACAAGCAGATATTATTGTATTTGACAATTTGAATAAAATAGAACCCAAACTTGTTTTTCATAAAGGTATGCTAGTCGCTAAAGATGGTAAAGCATTATTTGATATCCATAATGATGTTCCAAAGACAATAACGAATACAATTCATTTCGATGATTCTATATTAAACTTTGATTTGAAACTAAAATCAAACAAAGTTCATGTCATTGGTCTTGTTCCTGGCAATATTACAACAAAGGATTTAATTAGAGAAGTTAAAGCTAATAATGGTATCTTTCAATACAATGACAAAGTAGATATTTTAAAGCTTGCAGTCATTGAAAGACATAAGCATAGAAATAAGATTGGAATAGGTCTTGTTGAAGGTTTTCATATCAAAAATGGAGCACTCGCAATGACCATTGCTCATGATTCACATAACTTAATCATCTTGGGTTCAAATGACTTAGATATGACTATCGCAGCTAAGAAAATAAAAGAATTACGAGGTGGAATTGTGCTTGTTAAAGATGGGAAGGTTGATGACTTTTTACAACTTGAGATTGCTGGCATTATGACTGCAAATTCTGAAGTATTAGTACAAGAGACATTACTTAGAATGAAAGATAAAATTAAGGCAATGGGACTATCCAAAGAAGTAGATGATCCATTTATTTCTCTAGCCTTCTTAGCATTACCTGTAATACCTGATTTGAAATTAACAGATCGTGGTTTGTTTGATGTCAATCAATTCAAAATCATTGATATTGAAATAGAATAGAGGGGAAAAAATTGGCTAATTTTATTCAAGGTTTTCGTTGCACTTTATGCAACAAAATCTATAGTGAGTTTGAGGTAACCACCACTTGTCCATCCTGTGGAGAAAAAGGGATTTTAGAAATAGAATATGACTACAACTCAATGAAAAAGTTTGTAGACAAATGCTACTTCAAAACAAATCCTGATTTTTCAATGTGGAGATATTACCAAATGATTGGTGTTGAGAAAAAACATATACCCAAGATGTTAAAGATTGGTGGAACACCGCTTTATAAAGCAAATCATCTACATAAATCAGTAGGTATTAAATCTTTATATATTAAAGATGAAGGACAAAACCCTAGTGGCTCACTAAAGGATAGAGCAAGTGGAGTCGCTGTATTAAAAGCAATAGAAAAAGGGTATAAAACTATTTCTTGTAGTTCAACTGGAAATGCTGCTTCAAGCCTTGCGTGTCATGCTGCACGCATGGGTTTAAAAACAGTTATTTTCGTCCCGAAAAGAGCACCGATCGGAAAGATAAATCAACTATCTATTTACGGTTCCAATGTAATAATGGTTGATGGTGACTATAAAGAGACTTACGAACTATCTAAACAAGCTATTGATCATTACGGCTTTTATAATCGGAATGCAGCAATCAATCCATATCTTGTAGAAGGGAAGAAAACGGTCGCTCTAGAAATTGCTGAACAACTCGATTTTTCTCCTACAGATTGGGTAGCTGTCTCCGTCGGTGATGGATGCACAATAGCAGGAGTTTACAAAGGATTCTATGATCTTTATATGCTTGGTTTAATAGAGAAAATACCTAAGCTTTTAGGTGTACAAAGTAGCGGATGTGCTCCATTTGTTAAGGCATATGAAACAAAGAAACCATTAGAAGAGGCTGAAGAAAACTCTATTGCCGATAGCATATCAGTAGGTATTCCTAGAAATCCTTATAAAGCAATCCGTGCAGTGGAGAAATCATTTGGTTCATGGGTTAGTGTATCGGATGAAGACATCTTAAAATACATGAGAAAGCTTGGTTCTAAAGAAGGTATATTTGGTGAACCAGCTGGAGTAGCTGCACTTGCTGGAATTAGAAAAGCTGTCACTTTAGGTATCATTTCACCGATAGAATCGGTAACAATGATCATGACAGGTAATGGTTTAAAAGATCCGGTGAATGCAGAAAAAGCAACCAAACCACCAATCTTAATTCAAAATGATTTTAAGGCACTTGAAAAATATTTAAGTGACAAAGGAGAAAACTAACATGTCAATCGTACCATTCGGACCAACTTATGATGAAATGCTACATCCTGAGCATATTGATCCATCGATTAGAAAAAAAGCATTGCATGAAAAAATGAATGAACTCGACCCAATCAATTTGTTTAATATCAATTGGAAAGATGAATTCGGTAATGTTCATAAAATTGTATTGCCTAAAGCGCTCACTGGTGTAGATGCCAATATTATAGTGATGCTAGGAACCTATTTCCCTTCAGGATCCCATAAAGTTGGTCCTGCTTATTCAACGTTAATCGAAGGTTGTGTAGATTCTGATATCATTCCTGGTAAACATACAATACTAGGTCCATCAACAGGTAATTTTGGGATTGGTGTTTCCTATATATGTAATTTAATGCATTTTGATTCTATCGTGATTATGCCAGACAATATGAGTAAAGAAAGATATGAAAGAATTCAAAAATACGGAGCGAAACTAGATTTGACTCCTGGTACTGAATCTGATGTTATCTTGACATTGGAAAGAACCTATGAGTTAAAAAAGAATCCGAACTATCGTTCTCTTGCTCAATTTGAACTACTTCCAAACTACAGATTCCATCGTCATGTAACAGGTAATAGCGCAATTGAAGCAGTAAAAGGTATTGGAAATGGAAGAATTGCTTGTTTTACTTCGGCTCCAGGAAGTGCTGGGACATTAGGTGCAGGTGATCAAATTAAAGTTCAATTTCCTGAAGCTAAAGTGGTTGCTCTTGAACCCTATGAATGCTCAACGTTAATGAATGGTGGAAGAGGTCAACATCGAATTGAAGGTATTGGAGATAAGATGTGCACTTTAATTCATAATGTTTTAACAACTGATTTTATCTGTCTGATTAAAGATGAAGAATCTGTTAGAGGTTTAAAAGTGATTCAAGATGCACCTCAAATACTTCATGAATTTGGAGTTCCTTTAGACCAAGCTAAAGCGTTAAAAGATTTATTCGGAGTATCAACCATCTGCAATATTATAGGTGCGATTAAGATGGCGAAATATTTAAATCTTGGTCCTGATGATAACGTCGTTACAGTAGCTACTGATGGATTTGATCGTTATAACTCTGTCATCCAAGATTTAGAAAAAAGAGAACTAGAGGTTCAAGATTTCGTATTAAGAAGATGGTTTAAGGATATATTTTTAAGTGCCGATACGAGTAATATCGATGATCTTCGAACCATGGAGAAAAAGGAAAGATTGTTTAAGCAAAAAGAAAATGATTGGCTTAAATTTAATTACTCTATCGAGTATTTAAACCAAATGAAAGATATGAAGTTTTGGGATAACGAATATAAAAAGATTGATGCATATGACAAGCTAATCATAGAAAAACGAGGAAAAAAGATATGAGAACAATACCATTTCAAGAGATACTTGAAAAAGCTAAAGCATATGAAAAGGATATGACAAAATTTTTGCGTGATATGGTCAGAATTCCTAGTGAATCTTCAGATGAAAAAAAAGTGATTGAACGTATTCAAGCAGAGATGATAAGTGTCGGTTTTGATTCAGTCAAAATTGATCCGATGGGTAATCTGTTTGGTTATATCGGACATGGAAAACATTTAATCGCGATGGATGGACATATCGATACTGTAGGTATAGGTGAAATTAAGAATTGGACTTTTGATCCTTACATAGGTTATGAAGATGAATATACGATTGGTGGTAGAGGAACAAGTGACCAAGAAGGTGGAATGGCCTCAATGGTCTATGCAGGAAAAATCATTAAGGATTTAAAACTAGAAGATGATTATACACTTTTAATAACAGCTACTGTTCAAGAAGAAGATTGTGACGGGTTATGCTGGCAATATATTATCGAAAAAGATTTGATTAAACCAGAATTTGTTGTGATCACTGAGCCAACATCTTGTCAAATATATCGTGGCCACCGAGGTAGAATGGAAATTAAAGTAACGACTTCAGGAATTAGCTGTCACGGGAGTGCACCTGAGCGAGGTGATAACGCAATCTTTAAAATGGCTCCGATTCTTCTAGAAGTAAAGGACTTAAATCAAAGATTAAAGCATGATGATTTTTTAGGCAAAGGTACTTTGACAGTTAGTGAGGTTTTCTTTAGTTCACCTTCGAGATGTGCAGTAGCAGATCGATGTTCAATATCAATTGATAGAAGATTGACGCATGGAGAAACCTATCTTTCCGCTCTAGAAGAAATAAGAAATCTTCCTGCAGTAAAAGAAGCTAAAGCAAAAGTAGAGATGTACACTTATGAAAGACCATCTTATACTGGCTTAGTTTATCCAACGGATTCCTATTTTCCAACTTGGGTTTTAGATGAAGAGCATGTTGTCTGTCAATCTATGATTGATAGCTATAATAATCTTTTTAACAAAAAACCAGTCGTTGATAAATGGACATTTTCAACCAATGGTGTCTCGATTATGGGAAGATATCAAATCCCTTGTATTGGATTTGGACCTGGACATGAAGAAGAAGCACATGCACCAAACGAAAAAACATTTAAAAAAGATTTAATTGAAGCATGCGCGATGTATGCAGCAATACCACTTGTATATTTAAACAATCTAGAAAAAGGAGAATAAAACATGGAACCACTATTTAAAGGAAGACATTTTATTACATTAGAGGAATGGACAAAGGCAGAAATTGACAAATTATTAGAAGTATCAAAAGAATTGAAAAGAAAATTCTTAAACAATGAACCAACGCCTTATTTAACCAATAAAACAGCATTTTTAATGTTCTTTGAACAATCAACGCGTACTAGAAACTCTATGGAGGCTGGACTAGCTCATCTAGGAGGTCATGCAACATTTCTAGATACTTCAATGATGCAAATATCTCATGGAGAAAGTGCTAAAGATACAGCTGTTATTCTTTCTTCTTATGGACATGGAATTGCATGTAGAAATTGTTTTTGGGAAGTCGGAAATAAATACTTAAGAGAAATGGCGGCTTATTCAACCGTCCCTATTATGAATTTACAATGTGATTTATACCATCCGATGCAAGGATTAGCAGATTTAATGACAATACAAGAAGTCACTCATTCAACTAAAAATTTAAAAGTATCTATTATTTGGGCATATGCGAAAAGTCATAAAAAACCTATTAGTGTACCACTTACACAAATTCTATTATTTCCAAGATACGCTATGGATGTAACACTTGCTTATCCTAAAGGTTATGATTTACCAAATTGGGCAATAGAAAAAGCGAAAGAAAATGCGAGAGCAAATGGTGGATCTTTTAGAATCACAAACGATATGGAAGAAGCCTTTAGAAACGCAGATATCGTGATTCCTAAAAATTGGGGTAGTTGGGTGAATAATCAATCTACTTTAGTTATAGACGACTTACTGGAATCCTATAAGAGTTGGAAATGTACTGAAGAAATGATGAAACTCGCAAGTCCTAATGTTTATTACATGCATGCACTACCTGCAGATCGCGGTAATGAAGTAGAAGATTCAGTTATCGATGGACCACATTCAATTGTTTATCAAGAAGCTGAAAATAGACTACACACTGCAAAAGCAGTGATGACAATGACGATGGGGAACAAGTGAAAAAAAGAAGCCAGCTCAGATGAGTTGGCTTCATGCTTAATAGATGATTTTTTCTTTCTTTTTATACTCTTCAAATAGTGGTAGACAGTCTTCTCTACACATCTGATCTAAAATCAATATGTTTTTATCTTTTTGATGATCTTGAATAAATCGATAGATAAAATCGTCTCTAAATCCAATCTTTTCTGCATCATTAGGGTTGCAGCCATAGATAACATGCTTGATATTAGCCCATATAGCGGCACCTAAACACATCGGACACGGATAAGTGGTAGTGATTAAGGTGCATCCAGAAAGATCGTGTGTACCTTTAATTTCGCCTGCCATACGAATCGCATTCATCTCAGCATGAGCAGATGCATCGTGATCCCTTAATACAGAATTCGAGGAAATAGCAATGATTTTTCCGTTTTCATCAATGATGCCTGCACCAAAAGGTCCTCCGATATCCTCGTTCATCGTTTTTTGGGCATGTTCTAAAGCTTTTTTCATGACTTCTTTAATCATTGGGTCATTTTTCATCTTAGAATCCTCACTTGATTTGGTTTTTAAACGTAACTTTAATTAAATTATATATGATTTTTGCGAATTCCCATAAAAAATATCGAAAATCGTGTAAAATAAGAAAGGCAAAGGTAAACCAAAATAACATAATGAAAAGGATTTGAGGGAAAAAATGAAAAAATTAAAATATATTTTAATGGCACTCATGCTAGTCTTTGTAGTCGTGGGATGCGAAGTAACACCTATTGAAGAAAAAACTGGTGATGATCCAATAATTATAGGAGCTATTGATTTAACACTAGAAAAGGGATCTTTTTACGATCCTTATGACTCAGTTACAGCATCTGATACTGAAGATGGTGACTTAACAGATTCTATTGAGATATCTGGATTATCGGGGCTTCCGATTCAAGACAACATTTTAATGGAAATAGGAGATTATGATTTAACATATTCTGTAGTTGATTCCGATGATAATAGAGCAGAGGTAACAATCACGATTACCATTATTTTAGAAGTTGTCGTAAATGATGCATGTGATGTCGTTTTAACAGGATATACATTGACTTGGTGTGATGACTTTAATGGTGAGGAAGATACTGCGGATAGCAATGGTTTAGACTTATCTAAATGGGGTTATCAAATTGGTACTGGTACAGACTATGGTTTAACCAATTGGGGAAACAACGAACAACAATACTATCGAAGTGAAAATGTGACAGTGACTGGTTCAATACTTCAAATTGAAGCGAAGAACGAATCTTTTGGTGGGAAATTTTATACTTCATCTAGACTATGGACTAAAAATACGTTCAATCAAAAATATGGTAGATTTGAAGCATTAATCAAACTACCTTTAGGTGATGGCTTATGGCCAGCATTTTGGTTGATGCCTCAAGATAATGTATATGGTGGATGGGCAAACTCAGGTGAGATTGATATTATGGAAGCTAGAGGAAGACTACCTTTTGAAGCGTCAAGTGCACTCCATTTTGGAGGTTCATGGCCAGACAATCAATATACATCAGATACGTACAATTTCCCATCTGGGAAATCAATTAACGATTTTAATCTATATGCTGTTGAATGGGAAGAGACTGTAATGAGATTTTACGTTAATGACGTTCTATATCATACAGTATCAAATTGGTCTTCGACTGGATACCCTTACCCAGCACCATTTGATCAATCATTTTATATCATCTTAAATCTTGCTGTTGGTGGTAATTTTGATGGAAATAGACTTCCTGATGTGAGTATTTTCGATCAAGCAGTTTTAATGGAAGTCGATTATGTCCGTGTGTTTGAAAAAAACAATTAAAATTTTAATATAACGAAATAATTAAACAAATATTTAAAGGAGCACTTCAGTGAAAACTCAAGTGCTCCTTTTTCATTGATAATTCTATCTATTGTTATATATAAAGTCTTGATATATCGGCTTTATCCTCTTATATGTGTGCTATAATGAAATAAAACAAACTACTAGTTTATGCAAAAAAATTGTCTTATTTTTAGAGAAGGGGATACTCATGGGACATATAATCACACCTATTTTGTTAGAAGAAAAAGTAAATCGTTATGCATATCTCGTTCAAGTGGAAGGTGAATCAGTTCTAATTGATCCAGGTTCTAAGCACCATGTTCCTCTACTGCTTGAATCCCTTAGTCAGCAGATGAATATTTCAGATCTTAAATACATTATTTTGCAATCCAATGACTATCTCAATTTGACTTCATTGGATGAATTGAACAAAGCAGGATTCAACGGTAAAATAATCGCGAATGAAACTGGACTTCCTTATCTTAAAAATATGATTCAAAATGAAATAATAACCATTGAATCCCTAGATTATCAGTTTAAATTTGAGAATAAACATACGTTAGCATTCATTCCAATGCCTTTTTTGCCATTTCCAGAAGGATTTGTTACGGTATATAAAGAGGAGGGTGCCTTATTTTCTGCACACTTACTTTCACAAAGCACATCTGTATCTGATGATCCAGATCAACTGATAGCATCCATAAACAGATTTCATGAAATGGTTCTTCCAAGCGTTGAATTTATAAGACAAGCCATTAAAAAATTAAAGAAATTTGATTTAATAGAAATTTATCCTAGATTGGGACATCCTATTGAAAAAAAATATATTCATGATATATTTGCTAAAGTCTTAGCTTATGATTTTTATAATACAAATCAGGTTGTTGAAAATAAAAGTAAAGCAAATTTATCTTATAATTACGAAAATATTTGTAACCACATGTTAAAGAGATTAGAAAGTAAATACCATAGACATGAAATTCTAGATGTCTTCAAAGGCTCAGACATCCATCTTGAACTATATCCTCATGTAGAAATAGAGTCGACTACATTATCGGGTTATAAACTGTGGAACGGGTTTTTCGAAATTGTTTACCAAAAAAAGGGTGTTTCATGGTTAACATTATTGGAACCAATCGTTAAAAAATACCAAAGAACTTATAATATAAAACTTCCAGTCATTTATAAATCGATATCTGTTGAACAGCAATCCAAAATTGTAGACTTACAAGATGAAAAGGAACAATTAAAGGAAGAAGTTCAAGTATTATCATCGAAAATTTCAGAAACTACTGATAAACTCCTTCGTTGTCCTATCACGAACTTATACAACCAAAGATTTATGATTGGACACTTATTTAACAATTTAGACAAACCTCTTGATCAAAATCAAAAAAGAGGACTTATTTTAATACATATTGATAACTTACTAGAAATCAATAAGAAATATGGTTCACATAAGGGCGATGAAACACTTCGAGCATTGGTCCATGTTATCAATAATACCAAAAGTGATGAAACCATGTTGTTTAAACAAACAGGTCCAGGAATATATGCTTATAAACATGAAGTCGATGAGAAATCATTAACTGAGTTTGCTGCTAAACTTAGTACAGAAGTCAAAGAGTCAGAGTTATTTATTGATCCTATTACAGTTTCAATTAGTATTGTTACAAAAGATGAGTTAAATGAAAGATACGCACTTGAAGAAAGAGTTAGTCAATTTGTTGAGTTGACTCAAATGAGATTAGAGAGAGCTAAGGTTAAGGGAAAAGATCAAATTCTAGACTTAAAAAATGATGATAAAACATATATTGAGGGTGTTATATTACTAGTTGATGAAGATGAAACTTATCAAAATCTGATGGTAAAAATATTCAATCGAGTTTATTATAAAGTGATTATTGCTAAAGATATCTATGACGCAATGAATCAACTTGAAAATCACAATATTGATATGATTATTTCAGAAATCAATTTAAGTAAATTGGATGGATTCCAGTTAAAACAAAAAATCAATCAATCTCAAACCTTTCGAAACATTCCTTTTATAATGGTCAGTCACCACAAAAATTTAGATGTAATTACAAGATGTAATTTATTAGATGTCGATTTAATTTTGCAAAAACCTATTATTCCCGAGGAACTTATCGGCCACATCAAGAGATTTCGTGATAAGAAAGTGAAATTATTATGATTGATATCATTTATGGGATATTCGCCTTTTTTGGTTTCATCATTTTGATTTTTATCATCACAATTCTTACTCAAAAAAGAAGACATCAAAGAAAATCTTTAAAAATTAAGAAAGCTAGAGATTATTTATTCAAAAGATATATTGATCAAGAAGACGTGAAAATGCCAGTATCTAAGCGTTTCTTTTTTGATGCGTTAATCGATGTTGATGAGCAAATTCATCTCGATTCTGAAATTAGAGAGCGTGTAATTCTTGATATAAAAGACTCTAGATTTCTAAAAAAACAAATCAGGCATTTAAATTCAATCAGTAAGTTCAAACGAAATATTGCGATATATTACTTATCTAAACTCAGAAGTGAGGAAATGTATGAGCTTCTTTTTAAACGATTCCAAAAAGAGAAAAATCAGGCAGTCAAATTAAAAATTGTAGCCTACATGCGATATGGTTTAAAAGAAGAATATTTGTATCCAATTATAGAATCATTAAATGGTACTACAGACAGTATTCATGAACGATTATGCACACTTTTAGGAAGCAATTATAAGCGTATTTATGAAGTCTTTCCGGCTTATAAAGATGATAATAGATATGACATTGTCTTAGGTCTTATTCGCATTGGATCATTTCATGCAGATTCTTTTTTAATTGATTACATGGAAGAAAAACTAAAACAAATTATTGAAGAGAGCCCATATGAGCCCGTTCAAAATGAGTTTTTGATTGAAAGCATATTAAAAAACTTGTTAAAACATACTCCTGAGATACTAAGTATTCCTGCATATTTAGATCATGAGCATTTGAAAGTGAAATCTTATGCAATACAATCATTGTCGTATCGTCCTAGCGTCCAATGTATTCAGCGCATTTTAAATGGTTTTGATCATAGTGAACTTGACGAAATACGAGTCAAAACACTTTTTAAAATGATATCTAATGATTATTCATACTTAGATCACTTACTTAGAATCTTTCTTGAGCTTGATATATATCACAAAGAAATGGTAGTAAAAGTATTCTCAAATCGCCTGGATCATATAATTATTTCATTATTTAAAGAACAAAAAGTATTGTTAAAAGAAATTCTAAATTTAACGATCAATCTTAAAATAATCGAACCTATAATTGACTTTCTAAATAATAATAAAGATAAACTAATTGAAGAATTCATATTAGGAATCATTAAAACAAGAATGAGTAATGACTCCGAATTGACAAAAGAGTTTAGAACCTATTTAAACCAAGATCTATTAAATCAAATGGGACTTTTAGCGCTTGCTCCAGTTTCAAGTCCTAGAGAAAAATCGCCAATCGAAAAAACGAAGATTTATTGGGTTTTAAGATGGTTAATCTTTTCATTTCTACTCTTCCCACTCATTTATTTAGCAAGGAATTATAGAACTATTTTTGAATTGAGTTTGATTGAAGTGTTTGAAGGGTATTTAATTGATGTTAATATCTATTTGATATTTTATTTTGTAACAGTCAATGTTATATATATCATTTTGTTTGTCCTTGCATTATTTTCTTCGAGAAAACAAGTTGCGCTTTCAAATACTAAGAAAAAAACATTGTTGTTTTCTGAAAGGTTGCTACCAGGCATTTCGATTATTGCTCCTGCATATAACGAAGAAGTCAGCATTATTGAGAGTGTAACCAGTCTTCTAAATTTGCAATACCCAATTTATGAAGTTATTGTTGTCAATGATGGATCAAAGGATAAAACTTTACAAATGCTAATTGACCATTTTAAACTAGAGAGAAAACATCCATCGCATAGAAACGATTTAAACACAAAAAAAATTAGAGGTATTTATCAAACAAAAGAAATTCATAATTTGATTGTTGTAGATAAACAAAATGGTGGGAAAGCTGATGCGTTGAATGTAGGGATCAACGTCAGTAAACAACCCTATGTTTGTGGAATTGATGCTGATAGTATTTTAGAAAGCGATGCATTGCTAAAACTTTCCTCTGCGATGCTAGATGATACCAAACCATATCTTGCTATGGGAGGAAATATTTATCCTGCAAATGGTTTTACTTTTGACAAAGGTAAAGTTGAAAAAAGAAGTATCCCTAAGGAAATGGTTTGTCGGTTTCAAACAATCGAGTATTTAAGAGCTTTTACAAGTGGTAGAATTGGTTGGAGTGAACTGAGAAGCTTGATGATCATTTCTGGAGCATTTGGACTATTTCAAAAAGATGCTTTGGTTGAAACTGGTGGTTATCTAACAAGTAGTAGTAAACTAAAAAAAGATACTGTTGGTGAAGATATGGAGCTTGTAGTGCGACTCACTAGACAAGCGCTAGAGAAAAAAGATTCATTTAGGGTCGCTTATGTCTACAATGCGTATTGTTATACAGAACTACCCTCTGATGTAAAAACACTTCTAAAACAAAGAAATCGTTGGCAAAGAGGGTTGATTGATATCTTGTCATATCATAGAGAATTATCCTTTGATCCTAGATATAAGCAAATAGGAATGATTGGTTATCCATATTTCTTTATCTTTGAATTTTTAGGTCCGTTTTTTGAAGCGCAAGGATATATAGTATTAATTACTGCTATTATCTTAGGTTTACTAAATCCAGTTATATTGTTAGGTATATTTGGAGCATCTATTTTATTTGGAGTTGTTATTTCATTATCATCACTTTACATGTCTGAAAAAGAATTGGTGATGATGAATAAGAGAGAAACCTTCATATTGATTTTCTATGCTATATTAGAAAACTTTGGATATCGTCAACTCATTAGCATGCATAGAGTATTAAGCACATTTAGTGCACTTAAAGAAAGTGGTAGTTGGGGAACTCAAAAAAGAAAAGGATTCAAGTCATAAGAAAAGGGCAAAATTTGATTTTGCCCTTTTTTTGACTTTATTTTTTTAACCTGAAATTTTAACGGATGTAAAACTTCTAGCATTAATCGTCTGATTGACTAATGATCCGGTTGAACTTACAAAAGTTACTGTTTGTTCAGAGTCACTCGCATTCCAAATCATCGCGTAGATTTCACCACTTGAATTTTTATAGATTGAAGATGTAGCGTGTGGATGAAGCTGCATAGTATAAGAAGTGTCACGCATTCCATATGTTTCTAACCCGTGTATTAAATAGTAAGTTTGTGATAAATCAGATGGATAATCATCATTTAAGATCTTATTCGCATCAAACTGAGTAATTGCTAACGATGGATTGATTAATGCTTGAATGCTCCACATATTGGCAAACCATGTATCAACAGTTCCTCCTTTTGCTGATAAATAATCTGTATAGATTTCTGATAATCTATTTCTTTCAAAATCAGTTGTTGCGTAATTGGATATGTATTCACCATTTGGTAACCATTGAATACCATAGATAAATGTTGGATTCGCTCCAAACCATGTGGCGTAATCGTATTTACCACCCCAGATCATTCCAGCTACAGATGCATATTGACTGTATTTATCCTTAAATACGGTTTCTGAATAGTCAAACATATACGTTTTAGCTGAACTTAACTCATGAGCAAAACCGTAAATTGCTGCATCTCTTAATTCCTCGTCACCAGTTTCTAAAGCCCATAAGTAACCACCGACCCATGATTGAATTGCTTCACTAGAGGATTCAATATTATTTCCTTCAGCAAATGTTCCAAATCCATGTGCCCATGTATGACCAGCCCAAGGATCGAACGATCTTAAGTATGCGAAATCATAGTCATTCTTTTTAGGATACATATAGTCATTTAATAAGAGTTCAACCATATCACCGTAATCATTAACAAATGTATCATCATACATCGCGAGTACGCTAGATGCATATATTAAATAACCGTGTGTAAAACTATGATCACTAATCTCTGATGCAGTATTAAAGTCGTTATTTGAATAATATACTGTTCCCCATGATTCGTTATAGTATAAATAACGGTCGTCATCTGTAGAACTATAAGTAAACCAATCGGTTAATACATATCTCAGTTTAGCTATAAACGATAATTTCAATGCATCATCACCGATTTGATCTGCAATAATGATACCTTGAGCTAAAGGATAGATAGCTTTAGAATTCCAATAAGGACCTTCGTCATTTAAGAAGTTTTCGGTATCATTGATATCAGTTCTTGTGTTCAAGTCTGCTAAATAAGATAACATATTGACTTCATTAAATTCAGAATTTGTAGGAATTGTCATTGCTGGAAGTAATCCAGAAAATGAAAGTTCTGTTTTAAAGTGAGAACCAACCATTAACTTTAAAAAGCCTCGAATGGTTTCAAACTCATAGTTAGTTAAAGTAGCATCACTATTTTGATAATGATGTGGCATTAAAAACTGTACCAATTCTTCATCATTACCAGCTTTTAAATGTTGAGCAGAAACGTTATAATTTGTTTCTACAATACTTGTATCATGGTTAACATCATAGGATACATCACCAGTGATTGTTTTGGTATAAGCGTGATTATGATAAAATTCTGCTTCATCAAGCTCTTGAATTGCAGCTACAGAAAAATAATTGGATGTCCCTAAATTCATACTGATTTTATTAAGTAACCCTTGAGGGTGATTATTGGATGTTAAACTGAAAACTGTATCCTCTGGAGTACTGACTAAGAAGTAGCGATCTCCATATATAGGTTGTCCAACTTGAGCTGGGCGATATGTTTCATATCCAATATGTTTTTGAACGAATTTAATAACAATTCCGTTACCGGTATAAGTAGAAGTGTTGATTAGGTTTCCAGCAACTGTAAAATACTCATAACTTGATACTCCATTCGCACCAAGTGTTAGATAAGGAGTTAGTGGATTAGCAACTTCTGCAAAGATATAAGGTGATCCTTGTGCATATGTAATGACCATATCATCTTTTGGATCAGAGACATTACGCATTGCAACCGCTACTGTTGTATCACTATAATCTATGACATGTGTTTGATATCCAAGATTTAATGATGAAGTTTTAACATGGATGTCAGGTAATGCAAGTGAAAAGTTTGCCATGGTATTATAACCATCTGGATTCCAATATTGGACAAATCCTGCACCAGAGTTGGTAATTTCAACGCCTTCATTTGAAAATGATGAGCGAAGAGGATTTGTATAAATACCATTAGATCCTCCATAGTTTGCAGCGAGTAAAGACGTCCACCAACCGTTAGATGGAACAGCAGAAGTTAATAAATCTTGATTGAGAAGTTGTGGTTTGATGGGATGATCAATATCAAGAGCACTACCAATTCGATATGAACCAGCATTTTTATTAACATTTGTTCCTGTAATTTGGTTTCGCGTGTTTGTTTCTCTAGTAATCGTTCCTGGAGTTACACTAACTACTCTATTTTCACTAACAGTGTCTTCACCATAATTCATTTCATAGGTGAGTGTATAGTTACCAAGTTGGCCATAATTTACATGACCCGAAACATTAAGTAAATAAGAAATATTTTCGTCTTCTTCATTGATGATTTCAACATTTTCTAAAGGATTGAAATAATCATATTGAGTGATTGTTATGTCGTCAAGACCAGATACACTCTTGATTTCTTCAGGTATAACTATAGTTGGATCGTTGGAGTCAACAGGTGTAGGATCACTTTTGCATGCATAGAGTAATAAAAGTGATAAAGATAATACAATTAACATTATTTTTTTAATCATTGAAACCTCCATTAGATTAACTTTTAATCTTATTCCTATTTTACCACAAAGAAAATAGAAAAGGAAACCGGTTTCTTAATTTTCATGAGATGTGGCTTTTGTGGTCTAGTTTATTTTAATAATTCATTCCAATCATGTATAATAGAACTACATATATAATATGAAATGAAAAAATATAGGAGAACAAATGAATCCAATTGAAATGATGAATGAATCATTAGCATATATTAGAAGATATACAAAGTTAAAGCCTGAAATCGGGTTAATATTAGGTTCAGGTTTAGGATCATTAACAGATGAAATGACTGAAAGTGTTGAAATACCTTTTGAAGATATACCACATTTCGCGAAACCTACTGTGGAAGGACATCACGGAAAGTTAGTAATCGGTAATCTAAATGGGGTGATTGTTGCTGCATTATCTGGTAGATATCATTATTATGAAGGATATCCATTAAATGTAGTTACATATCCTGTTCGGATCCTAGGATTATTAGGTGTCAATAAATTGATCCTAACAAATGCATGCGGAGCAGTTAATCTGGAATTTAAACCAGGAGAATTAATGGTTATTTCAGATCATTTGAATCTCACATTTAACAATCCTTTGATTGGTAAAAATATAGATGAACTTGGACCAAGATTTCCTGACGCATCAGAAATCTATCATAAAAATTTTAGAGATATAGCAAAAAATGCTGCTAAGGAAATGAATATCAAACTACATGATGGGGTTTACGCATGGTGGACTGGTCCATCATATGAAACTCCAGCAGAAATTAAAATGATTCGAATTCTTGGTGGAGATGCTATTGGCATGTCCACTGTTCCAGAAGCATTAGTTGCATCCCATATGGGCATGAAAGTCTTAGGAATTTCATGTTTAACGAATATGGCTTCAGGGATTCTTCCTCAAAAGCTTTCTCATCAAGAAGTGCTTGATGTAGCAAAAGAAGTAAAAACTAGCTTTCAAACATTAGTGAAAAAAATTGTTTGTGAAATGGATAAATCCAATGAAACTAATTCAATTTAAAATGACAGGACTAACTTGTGAAGGATGCACATGTGGGCATTGTGGTCAACCAATATTGATATATTTAAGATGTATAGATGGAATTCTAAATGTTACTCCAAACTTTGAAGATGACACAGTAAAAATCCAGTATGATGATCAAATCATATCTATAAAAGAGATGATGGTTTTAGTTCGAAAAAGAGGATATGCAATAGACGAGATATAATTCTCGTTTTCTATTTTTTTGTAAGATGGTATAATATGAAATGAAGATATTATATAAATATAATCAGTTATTGGAGACAAGATGAAAAGAATAATTTATTTTTTAACAATATTTCTAATTTTTATGGGATTATCTGCTTTAAGATTTAGTCCTTTATCTATAGATGCTGCAGAAGAAACATACGATGCGGTCTATTTCGGTTCAATTTATTGTTCAGTGTGTCAGAATCTAGATGAAACTGATTTAGCTTTTGATAGACTAGAAGCTCAAGGTGTTTCTGTTAAAAAATATATTCTTGAAGATGACTCTAAAATCACTGAAACATTTAGAAATTATCAGTTTACATATGATGTACCAGCAAATGAAGGTTTAGTACCTATTATTTTTGTAGGGGATACTTATTTTGTAGGAAGAGAAGATATTAATGCTGCTATCGATAATTTCGAAATTAGAGATATCTCACTAAGTACTCCAATGTTAGAAATTATGGTTGCACCTCCAAGTAGTTTTTCACTCGTATATTTTGTATTACTTGGATTTGTTGATGGGGTGAACCCATGTGCAATTGCTATGCTTTTACTCTTTATCTCGTTACTAGGGTTCACAAAGAGAAAAAATGTATTGATTCCAGTAGCATTCACTTTTATATCAGCGATATTTATTAGTTATTTCTTATTTGGTACGATATTATATCAATATTTATATCAACTTCGTTTTCTATCCTTTTTAGTTAAAACAATTCCCTGGATTATCATCGGAATTACAGGTGTTTTATTTCTCTTAAACTTTTATGATTTTGTAGTAACGATGCTACAAAAATATGAGCTTATTAAAAACCAACTTCCAAGAGGAATTCAAAAGTTTAACCGAAAGCTTATGGAAAAATTCACTCAAAAAATGGATGAAGGTAGTAAGATGATTTATGTCATTACCTTCTTTATCGGGATTGTTATTTCATTTACTGAGTTTTTATGCACAGGTCAGGCATATTTAACTGCAATTCTTCATTTGATTCATTTTACAGAAAATGTAGGTAGAGGATTGATTTTATTAGCCATATATAATTTAATCTTTGTCCTACCTTTAATTATCATTACCTTAATTGCCTATAAGACACAATCCATTCAATCTATTTCTATTTTTATGAGAGAAAAACTGCATTGGATTAAATTGTTTAATGCACTTGTCTTTCTAGCAATTCTTATTTACTATTTATTATTCATGATTTAGGAGTACTTAATGAAGCTTAAGATTGTATTGTCAAATCAAAAAAATGAAATTGTTTTTCAAGGAAATCCACAAAATCTACCGATTCGATATGAAGATATCAAGAAAAAATCTGTAGAACTTTTTGATGATGAAGAACCTTGTATCATTCATCAATCCTATGCAATTCAAAAGCTCATTGATGGCTTTCTAAAGGAGTTAAAGGGTGTAGATATTCAACATGTAAAGTTTACTGAACTAAAAATTGATTATCATTTTATCGATTTTGAAAATATAGAAGATTTGTATTTAACCATAAAGAGGTAGCTATGAAAAAAATCTATTTAGATCACGCTGCAACTACACCGTTAAATCCTTTAGCTTATGAAAAAATGAAGCCTTTTTTAAGTGATTTATACGGCAATCCATCATCAGTTCATGAATTAGGAGCTAGCACGAAAAAAGCGATTAATGAAGCTAGAAGAAAAATAAGTGATTTGTTAAACTGTAAACCCTCTGAATTATTTTTTACATCAGGTGGTACAGAAGCTACCAATTGGGCTATCTTAGGCTATGCAGATAAAAACCCGAATCATAGGGAAATTATCGTTTCAAAAATTGAACATCATGCTACATTACATACATGTCAATATTTAGAAAAAAAAGGATACAAAATTCACTATCTTGACGTCAATCATGAAGGATTTATTGATTTAAAAGATTTAGAAAACAAAATGAATTCAAATACATTGATGGTTTCCATTATTTGGGGAAATAATGAAATCGGAACGATTCAAAATATCGAAGAGATTCAAAAAATATGTAGGAATCATCATGTTATTTTACATGTTGATGCTGTCCAAATGGTAGGTATTCAAAAGATAGACTTAAAAGAGTTATCCTTTGATTTAATGAGTTTATCTGCGCACAAGTTTTATGGACCTAAAGGAATAGGTTTGTTATATAAAAAAGATGGTTTAGTTATTGAAAATCTGATCCATGGTGGGATGCAAGAAAAAGGGAATCGCTCAGGGACTGAAAATGTATTAGGCATTATAGGACTTGTTGAAGCGTTTGAACAATCCTGTAAATCAACTGAAACATATAAAAAGCATTTACATGAATTATCAAGTGATTTATATTATAGACTTAAAGAAAAGTTACCTTCAATTCGACTCAATGGTCCAGAAATAGGTAGTAATCGTTTACCAGGAGTTTTAAGTCTTTCATTTGATCATATCCGAAGTTTTGATTTAGCATTTGCACTGGATAAAGAACATATCTATGTTTCAACAGGGAGTGCATGCAACGCTACAGATATAAAACCCTCACATGTCTTAAGAGCGATAGATCAGACTCGTATTTTGCAAACCGGAACAATTCGTATATCTTTTGGTATTCAAAATCGTTTGGATGAAAATGAATATATCGCACAAAAAATAATTGATTGCTACATTCAAAATAAAGAATAAAAAAATGAGTTTTCCAATTACTGGAGAACTCATTTTTTTTCTATTCTTTTTTGACGATATTAAAATTAAACGCTCCAGTACCCATTTTCTCATACAATTTCAACCATAGTGGAAGAAGCATTTCTTGTGATCTAGCAGAAGTTAAATCACCTAAATCAATAACATGTCTCCACTTGAAAAGGTCTTTTAAGATGTCAGTAACAACTTGTTTTGCTAAAAAGTTGTTTCCTGAAATAAACATTACGTGATCGAGCGTACCTAACAATGAAGGATCAACCATAATTTTGGAGTTCACAGTATTTAATGTCTTAATGACTTTAGTTTCAGGTAGAAGTCTTTGAATTTGTTCTCCTAATGAGTCTGTATTTACAACAGATAGCGTTCGATCAGGAAATTCTAGAGGATTAGATAAATCAATTAGTATTTTGTCGTAAAGTGCGTGTTTTAAAGGAAGTAGTGCATCTAATGACTTTAAACCAGGGGTTGCATTAATCACAACTTCACCAAAGCTTGCAGTCTCAAAAGGATTACCTACCAAAATATTTTTGTTTTCAGAGATAAATGAGGATAATGTTTCAGGAGCTCTACTAGATAGCATCACTTCTTGATTATGATTACTAAGTGCAATAGCTAATGTCTTTCCGACATCACCAGAACCAATAATTCCGATTTTCATACATTCACATCCTTTTTCTATAATATATTTATAGTATACCATGTGCTAAAAAGAAAATTTTCATTTTAGCAATTCAGAATAAACTAAAAAAACTTAAGAGTGTTAGATTAAAGAACTTAAAAAAAATGTTAAACTAGAAGTAGAATATTAGTCGAGGTGAATATGAAAAAATTGTTGATTATGGGTGGAAGTTATTTCATCGGAAAGAAAATAGTTAATGCATGTAAGGAAGAATTTAATACTTATGTATTGAACCGAGGAAATAGACCTTTAAATGATTCTAAGGTT
The DNA here is from genome assembly GCA_927439925.1 of uncultured Acholeplasmataceae bacterium. GTDB lineage: Bacteria > Bacillota_I > Bacilli_A > Acholeplasmatales > Acholeplasmataceae > Peloplasma. Next base: position 29,829 of record CAKMKF010000119.1, read on the forward strand.
ACTGAACTTAAAGCTGATCGAAACAAGCCTGAAGAAATGAGAGACGCACTTAAGGGTTTAACCTTTGATTATGTTGTTGATGTATCAGGATTAAATAAAAATCACGAAGAGATATTGATAAATTCTATAGACACTAAATTCATTAAAAAGTTTATATTTATTAGTTCGAGTGCTGTCTACCATATTCAAAATCTAAAAGCTCCCTTTAAAGAAAATGAGGAATTAGGTGGTGAATCACCTTTTGCTGATTACGCGAAAAATAAAATTGAAGCGGAAATCTATTTATCCTCAGTGTTTGATTCAAATCAATTAGTCATGCTTAGACCACCAGTAGTTTATGGTGAAGAAAACTATGTCTTAAGAGAGCGGTTAATCTTCAAAATGATTCAAG
>CAKMKF010000120.1 GCA_927439925.1 uncultured Acholeplasmataceae bacterium
CTTGGATCTGTTTTGGGAAGAAACCAAAAGGCATTGAATTCTTTGGAGGGATAATATTGGAATTTAGCGTACTATATGGAAATATTTCATGTTCCATATTATAGTTAATCGCGTTACCATCAAATCCCATAACACCCTTGATTCTTGCTGAAAATGGATGGACACCCATCATTAAAATCTGAAAAATCAAAATAGCTAAACCATAATTGTCATGGTTTGGTATTCTTTTTAATTCAACAGTTGATTTCTTTTTGGCTTCAATGACTTCAGGTGGTGTATAGTCTGGTGTAAACACCTTGCAGTGATATAATTTGGTTTCTGAAGAAACTTGAAAAGAATCGGTATCGACGACACCAATTTCAAATCCAGGATATACAAAGAAGTCACTTGTGTTAATATCACCAATGACAGTATCATTTTTATGGATAAAACTCATGACTTTCGCTAAATTGATTGAAATTACAAGTCTATCATACCAGGTGATATTTGGAAACTTCGTTTTTTGAAGTCCTGGGGTAATGACGTGTGATAATTGATTCTTGGCTTGAACTCTACGCATTAAATATCCGACGAACTTTTTTCTGTCATCATAAATGACATAACTTGGCCAAGCAATAATTGTTAGCCCGTTATAATCTAGAAGACCTGGTTTCTTTTGAACCATCGCTTTAATTTTATCCACAATTTCTGGCATTCTTTCTAAAGCACGTTCTGTATAAACCTTAACTAAAACATTAGGATTTTTAGCAAGCTTAAAAACACTACCTTCGCCACCGCTTCCAATAGGTTTTGTATCATCAACTAATATTTTAGAACCATCTTCTAAATAATAACTTTTCATTCATCTCTCACTTCAATAAATAATATAGTTTTATCATCATCTGTTTTTTTATTAATTCTTTCAGATGCTAAAAATCTTTCTAATGACTTTTGGACTTCCTCTTGATTGTAATTTTCATGAGAAAAGACCTTAAAGAATGGATCAAAGAATAAGTGACTCACCGTTTTATCCTTAGCAGATATACTAATTGACTCGATACCATCGCTCATTAACGCGACATCTGGATAAAACTTTTCACATCGTTCATAAATTCCATTTTCAATACTTTCTAAATTACAAATTGAGAATGTCGCGTTCGCGTATTCTCCTCTTTGTTGTTTAACGATCACTTCATATTCATCGTCAATCTTACCGATTGCACTACAGTCTCCGACTTGTCCATAAAACTGGCGGTCATGAAAACTTATGAATACTAGAAGTGTCGCGTTTAAGTCCTTGATATTCACTTCATGTTGATTAGCTACTTCATGTAGTTGATCATTGGTTTCGATAAAGCCTTCTTTAATCAACGTGATGATTTCTTCATCATCCATTTTGACATCTAAAGCTTTATCTAAAAAGTCAACGATAAAAGTAGAAGCGGTTAAGCTCCCTAGCTCTGCATGAGACGCACTGCCCATACCATCACTAACACATGCAATAAAACCTAAACCATTTGGTAATATTTTATAAGCGTGATTGTCATGACATGGTGTTTCTGTAGATAAATGCGAGGTGCCAACAACAGATGCACCATATAATCTAACCAAGACTAGACCTCAAATTCAAAGACATCATCACTTGGTTTTTCAAGCTTTAATGTATCTCCTACACGGCTTGATGAAACAGAAGATAGTGATGAGGATACCCATTGGAAGAGTTCCTTAAAGTTAAGACCGTTTAATTTGAAGACACGGTCTCCAGATCCAGAGATTTGACGCAATCTTTCAATATTCGCGTTTTCAACGCCAATACCGAAGAATATAACCTTTTTACCTGAAATAGCGCTTTGTAGCATACTGCTTGCTTCACCGACTGAGTCTGTTGGTTCACCATCAGTAATCACAAATAACCATGGTCTATAATATGAAATACCAGCATTTCTGTATTCTGATTTTCTATTTTCGATATTTCTAAGTGCTGTAACAATCGCTTCACCCATCGGAGTCATTCCATTGACTCTTAGTTCTGGTGCTTGAGATTCTGATACGGTTGCGAAATTTTGTACGACTGAAACGGTTTGACCAAATGAAATCACTGATAAATCAACTCTTACACTCGCTAGATCATCATCACGGAGTGCTGCATATAGTGCGTGAACACCTTCATTGAGTTGATTGATTGGATTACCAGACATGGAGTAAGACGTATCAAGTAGTAAAACGACAGGGCATCGTGGTTCTGGATTATCCAGAAGGGCTTCATCAACGACTTCCTTTTCAAATTCAAAATCATTTCTTAAATCACTCATAAGTCACATACCTCTCTTATTTTAATTTTTTTATTCTTTATAGCAGAAATAGAACAATCAGTGAAACAAATAAAGCTTTCAGACTGTACTTACTCTTGATGTAGACTAGAGTTGAAAATAAAATATATAATACTCCAAATGCGAGTTGAATCCAATTGAATCCATCAGGTGAAGTCGCGAGTACTAAACCATAGAAGAATAAGGATACTACTAATCTAAGTAACATAGAAAATGGAAGTTCCATATTCATCTTTTGAATCTGATAGAAGTAGACAAGGATGCCTGCGATATAAATCGACATGAATATCGTTCCTATCGTATACAAAGCATACACCCATACGGATTCAAAAACAAGTAAATTGGAATAGTTATCTTGGCCGATGATATATCCTATGATTCCAAAATGATAGGACAAATCAAATAGGATTAAAACGAATTGGGAAACCAATACAAGTAATGCAGAAAAGATAAAAACCTTAAAAAACTTATCAATATTAAAAATGTTATATTTTTTCCCAATCGTATAGTGATATAAATTGAAGTTTAAAAAAAGAAAGAACACAATTTGAATCACATAAATGAAGATATGGCTATAACTACCTCCAAAAAGAGAACCAAAAAGCGTACTGTCCCAAATAGTTTCATTAAAAAATGGATAGAGATAAAAGACACCCCAAATGATTGAACCAAAGAATATTTTGTTGATATTATTGTTCACAGGATTTGGATTCATCTCTACTCCCCCGTAGTGTTTCTTGTATACATTATAGCACGCATTATACGCGTGAGTGTATCTCAAAGGAAGATTTTAAGACAATTTTAATAAAAAATATACAACTAGAAGCTGTATATCTTTCGTTTGTATTTCTATTTAATTATTTCTATGCGTTTTCGATGATTGCTACAATTGGAATTAATAAGAACGCTAACCAAGAGATATAAAAGAGACCGAAGAAATATCCCAAGGAGAAGAATAGAATGACTGCTATAAAAGGCATAAGTGCTGTAAATCTTACTTTATCGAATGCGATGATGGCTACCATTGGGATTAAGAGGAAAGCTTGCCATGCATATGCCCAACCATTAAGTGCGAAACCTAACCCTAAGAAGATAGCAGTTGAGATCACTACAACAGATGCCATAAACATTGCTTTTTGTCTATATTTACCCTCAAGTTGGTTATCCCATAAAATATGAATATCACCAAATAGAATACCTACGATTAAAGGTAGTGCGAAACCTAGTGCACCATATCTCCATTCTCCATAAGTGTATCCCATATATAAGTAGAAGAGAATAGCTGCTATAAATGATGCTTCATATAATAATACTTTCCAAAGTTTTTTCTCATTTAAGATTCCAAGCATTGGTATGCTTAAGAAAACTAACCAACCAGGGTTCCATAAATTATAATATGTACCTAATAAAATGAAAACAATGACTGATACAAACGGTGAAATTGCTACAAAGACTTCTTTAAACTTCGTGTGAAGAAGTATCGATACCATTGGAATGAGTAAGAAGACTAACCAACCTGGATGCCATAAATCAAAACCCCATCCTAAAATTAAATATGCGACAACACTCACAAATGGTGATAAAGCTACAATTCCATCTTTAAGTCTTGTGTGTAGTGCTATTGAAGTAATTGGAATGAGTAGGAATACCATCCAACCTGGATGCCACAAATCATAATAAAAGCCTAAGACAAAGAAAATGATTAAACTTAGAAATGGAGTAATCGCGATGATTTTATTTCTAACACTTTTTTCTTTTTTTAGCTTTAATGTATCGATTAGTTCATATGCAGCATTTTTAGGGTCTCCTAACATGCTCCATACTTCTTCATCAGTCTTACCAGTGCTTAATGCATCCTCGTAAAGCTGTTCATAATCAGTAACGATATCGTTAATTTCTGATTTACTTGCTTGAAACTCCTCTAATTGAGTTCTTAAAATACTTAAATATTTATGCTTCATTTTCCATGCCTCCTAATAATTTGAATACCCCTTTTAGGAATGTTCTCCATTCACTTTCATATTCGTTTAATTTTTCTATACCGACTCCGGTAATTTTATAATACTTTCTAGGCGCTCCGATATTTGTATTTTCGATATAAGTGTCAAAAAGCCCTTGTCCTGTTAATCTTCTAAGTATCGGGTAGACTGTGTTCTCATTGACATCAATTTCAGATGACAGTTTTTCAATGACTTCAAATCCATACATGTCATGATCTCTGATGATGCTTAAGATACACATTTCTAGAATACCTTTTTTAAATTGTGTATTCATAATTGCCTCCTTACTGTGTCTTGCACACTACTATAATAACACCTTACTGTGCAAAACACAATACCCAAATTATAATATTTTTATTTTTTTTATTATGACACGAGTATCTTGTCTTTTCAAAGCGAATATGATACTATTATTTCAAACAAAGATAGGTGATATTGATGTTAAATGTAGTTAAGGTTAGTTATTATTACGCATATCGTTGAAAATGAGGATTGCTAGGGCATTCCTTTTTGAGTAATAAAGGAACAGCCAAACCATGACAAACGTTCATCCTTGGGGTTCCTCAGGGATTTTTTTATTTCAAAATCAAAGGAGAAAAAATTATGATTGTTCAGATGAAAAAAGGTTCAACTAAAAGAGAGTACGAGAAATTAATCGAGTTTTTAAAATCTAAAAAATTAGATATTATGGATGCAAGCTCGGATGAAGTTCGAGTATTTGGTATTATCGGTGATACAACATCAATCGATCCAAGCGATTTATATGCATTTGAAGGAGTTAAAGAAGTTACTAGAGTTTCGACTCCCTTTAAGAAAGCGAGTCGTAGTTTCAAGAAGAGTGACACAATCATTAAAATTGGTAATGATATTGAAATTGGTGGCGATCAATTCGTGATGATGGCTGGACCTTGTTCTGTAGAATCAGAAGAACAATTAAGAATAATTGCGAAAGCAGTTAAAAAAGCAGGGGCTACACTACTTCGTGGTGGAGCATATAAACCTAGAACATCACCTTATGCTTTTCAAGGTTTAGAATTAGAAGGATTGAAATTACTTAGAAAAATCGGTGATGAAGTTGGATTAAAAATCGTTACTGAAATTCCAAGTGCTGATTTATTACCTTTATTTGAAGAATATGTCGATGTCATTCAAGTCGGTGCTAGAAATATGCAAAACTTTCATCTAATGAAGGCTTTAGGAAAATCAACGAAACCTATTTTATTAAAAAGAGGGTTATCTGCGACAATTGAAGAATGGTTAATGTCAGCTGAATATATTATGGCTGGTGGAAATGAACAAGTCATCTTGTGCGAACGCGGTATTCGCACATATGAAAAATATACAAGAAATACATTAGATATTAGTGCAGTGTTAGCGGTAAAGGAACTTTCACATTTACCAGTCATTATTGATCCATCTCACGCAGCTGGACGCTGGAATATGATTGAAAAGCTTTCGCTAGCTTCTCTCGCTGTTGGATCACACGGTCTAATCGTTGAAGTTCATCACGATCCAGAGCATGCATTATCTGATGGTGCACAATCCCTAAAACTTCCTAAGTTTGCAGCGATGATGGATGAACTTGAAAAAGTAGCTGTTGTTTTAGGTAAGAAACTCAGATGAAGATATTCGTAGTAGGACTCGGGCTCATTGGTGCGTCCTATGCCGAAGGACTTCATCAAGCGGGTCATCATGTTTATGGCTTTGACTTAATTGAAAAAAAATGTTGAAAAAGCAATTCATTTAGGGTTCCTTGAAAAAGATAATAGCTTATCTAAGATTAGTGTTGCTGATCTAGTTATTTTAGCTTTATACCCAAAAGATAATATAGATTTCATTCAAACTCATAAAAATTTATTGACTGCAGGTCAAATTCTGACTGATGTTAGTGGTACCAAATTATGGATGATGACTGAAATAGAAAAAATACTTCCAAACGGTATTTCATATACGTCTCACCACCCGATGGCGGGTCGTGAGTCTTCTGGTTTTGAATCTAGAAACTTACACATGTTTAAAAATGCAAATTTCATTATCGTAAAAGGTAAAAAGAGCGATAAAAAAGATATTGAAGTTCTTGAACTTATCGCAAACCAGTTGAAATTTGGTAAAATAACAGTAACAGATGCGAAAACACATGATGAGTTAATTGCATTTACTTCACAACTTACTCATATATTAGCGGTAACCTTAATTCAAAGTGATCATTTGAAAGAAACGAAAGAAGCTACTGGAGACTCATTTAGAGACTTAACCAGAATTGCTAAGATCAATGAAGTGATGTGGACAGAACTTTTCTTAGAAAACAAAGAAGCGTTACTTACAAAAATCAATGAATTTATGACAGAACTTGTTTATATCAAAGAGCTAATCCTAGACGATGATAAACAAAGGTTAATGAATT
>CAKMKF010000121.1 GCA_927439925.1 uncultured Acholeplasmataceae bacterium
TTGTATACCCTCTTGTTCATATAAAACTCACCACTTTCTAAAATAATTCTATCTAAAAAATATTTTACCACATTTTAGATGTGTTGTTATAAAAATGCTACGAATTAATATCCTTATTTACAGCTAAATCACCTATTACAATTATATTACGCGCTCTAAACAGTAAATCGATGAAGAATACTAAAACTGCTGCGAGTGCAATCATTAAAATAACTGACAGCCAAGCCATGAATGAGTAACCCATCGCTTCAAGTGTTTGAAGTTGTCCAACTAGACCTGATGAACCCATACCTGCACCAAATCTTGTTGTGTAAGTACCCATTATCAATACAAATATTGGTCCAAGAATTGCAGAAGCAATAATCGTAGGTAACCAGATGACTGGTTTTCTTAAGATGTTTTTAAATTGTAGCATCGATGTACCAAATGCGATGGATAAAACCATACCAATATTATTATCTTTTCTAGATTGTACTGCAAAACCGATCATTTGAACTGTACAACCGACAACTGCTGCTCCACCTGCGATACCGTCAAGACCGATAGCGATTGCAATCGCTGCAGATGATAGTGGGGATGTCAGTAACATACCCATTGAAACAGCGATTAAAATACTCATTGGAAATGGAGCGATTGCTGTAGCACTTTGAATACCTACGGATATCCAATATACGACATATCCAATAGGACCAGAAAGTAATAGTGTTAAGATAAGAGCAACTAATGATCCAAATAGTGGAACTAATAAAATATCAATTGGAGTCTTTTTGACTAAAACGTATTTAATCGCGAGATATCCAAGAACGACAACTAAGTAAGTTGTTACAGGATCATTATTTAAACCTGGAACAATACCTACACCAAAAGTATATTTAAAGCTTGTTGCTATACCACCCATTACAGATAATACAACCATCTTTAAGCCTTGCATTTTTAAAGATAATGCAATACCCATCCCGATACCAACACCCATTAAACCACGAAGTGCAGAAAATAAAGTGACTTCAATTAATTCGATACCTAAGAGCTTTCCAAATTGTTGAAATATGACTGCGATGATTAAGGTAGCAAATAAACCATAAACCATCCCATTCATAGTCGTCATGATAAAACTCTTGATATTACCATCTTGTTTTACAACTTTTTCTGTCATGAACTTATCCTTCTTTCCTGATATCTGAAACAAAAGGGTCTTAAACAATATTTTGATGTTCAAGATGCCCCCATGTTGTATTATAAAACAAAAGCCGTGAAAAATCACGACTTTTTTATTTTTTTATTGGTCCCCGCGGCCGGGCTCGAACCAGCACGGATTATTCATCCACCAGATTTTGAGTCTGGCACGTCTACCAATTTCATCACGCGGGGGTATTTTACTGCAATTATGCAGCAAAATTATAATAACATTATTTTTTTATTATTGCAATTCCAATTCATCAATATTACATTTCTTTTAATGGTGAAATGCCTAATATTCTTAAACCTTCATTAATTACGATTTGAATTGACTTAATGAAAAGTAGATTTGCATTTTTATGTTTAGCATCTTCGACATTAATTCTTTGTTTACCATAGAATGAATTAAAGCCTTGTGCAAGTGCTGTAACATATCTAGCAATGATGCTTGGAGAGTTTTGTTCTTGAGCTTTTACGATGATATGAGGAAATTGTGCGAGTTGCTTAATGACTTCAAAATAATGATCTTCTTCGAAGTATTTAGCATCTAAATCATTCATATCTAACTCATTTTCTCTTAGGATACTTTCGATTCTAACACTTGAATATTGAAGATATGGACCAGTCATTCCTTCAAACTTAAGCATATTTGCAAGATTAAAGTCAACATCTAAATGTCTTTCATTTTTCAAGTCGTTAAAGATGATTGCTCCAATACCTACTTTTCTAGCGACCATATCTTGATCTTTTAGATCAGGATTTTTTGAGGTGATTGCTTCTTTTGCATCTAGGATTGCTTGGTTGATAACATCTTCTAGTCTTGTGAATTTACCACTTCTGGTTGACATTTTTTTACCATCAACTAAGACTAAACCGAAATTGACATGTTCTAAGTCAAAGTTATAACCCATTAAATCTGTAACTGCTTTTAATTGCTTGAAATGTAGTTGTTGTTCGTTACCAACGATATATAAGAGTTTATCTGCATGATATGTTTCGTATCGGTAAAGGATCGCAGCGACATCTCTTGTAATATAAAGCGTTGCTCCATCAGACTTCTTAATTAAAGCAGGTGGAAGATCACTACTTGTTAAATCGACGATGGTTGCACCTTCGTCAACAATTAATAAATTCTTTTCTTCTAACATATCAACAACTCTATCCATCTTATCATTATAGAAAGCTTCGCCGTTGAATGAATCAAACTCAACATCTAGAAGTTCATACATTTCCATAAACTCTCTAAGTGATTCATCTCTAAACCACTGCCATAATTTAATGTACTCTGAATCTCCTTGTTCAAGCTTTCTAAATGCATCTCTAGCTTTTTGAGTGAGTTCTTCGTTTACTTTTTCTTCATCATTAATTCTTTTATATAATTTTTGAAGCTCGATAATAGGATTACTATGAATTAAATCATCGTTACCCCACAATTGATATGCAACAATCATCTTACCAAACTGGGTACCCCAGTCTCCTAAGTGATTGACTGCAACAACTCTATATCCGCTCTTTTTATAAATGTTTTTTAATGCGTTACCAATCATTGTCGATCTTAAGTGTCCAACAGAAAAGCTTTTCGCGATATTTGGTGAAGAATAATCCATTACGACTGTTTTACCTTTACCAACTTCGCTTTGTCCATATTTAGAATCGTTAGATAGAATATCGTTTAAAATATTTTCAGCTAACTTTTTTCTAACTAAATATATATTTAAAAAACCGTTGCTAAATTCAACTTTGTCGATTTGCTCAATGTCTTTTAAAACACTACTAAACTTGTTAAACACTTCAACAGGTGACACCCTCCAAAGTTTTACATATTGAAAAAGAGGAACAGATATATCTGCTAAGCCTTTCTTTGGTTCTTCGACAACAAGTCCTTCGACACTAAATTCCGATTCAATTTTTTCTCTTATTACTTGTTTTAAATGTTCAATCATTTTTCATCATCCTTATCAAAAAAAGCACAATGTGCTTTTTTATTCTGTAATCTTAGTTACGACTGCTCTATAAAAGTCACGGATACTTCTATTAATATCTGTTTGAACTGTTGATTCACCAGGTGTATAAGTTTCAACAATTTCTCCATCCATGAAAACTAGGATTTGAGGAGTTGTGTTTAATATTTCTGGGAATGCTTCTTGGAAATTTTCAAAATCTCCTTGATTTTGTGTTGGATCAATGTAATAAATTCTTGAAACATGATCTACTAATCCTTCAGAATTATAATAGGATTCAAAGCCTTTAACGTGAGTTTGACATGCAGGACATGCAGCAAATCCAACATAGACAACGACAACTTCTTCTTGACTAATAATCTTCTTTAGCCCTTTTTTGAATAATCCTCCACTGTAATCAACTTGATAAAATGGGTGATCTTCTGTGATTTCTACATTATAAAGAGCATATGCATCATAAATTTTTTCTTGGTTTGTTGGTTGAAATATTAAGATTAATCCAAATACAACCACGAAGAATCCTACAATACTTGCGATTGTGATTGGATGGACTTTCGGTTCAACTTTACTATACTTATCTACTTTTACTTTTTTAACATTCTGGCGTGCCATGGGTAATCCTCCTCGATTGACTGCTATTGATTATAGCACATTAATATGTCTTTATCAATGATAAATAGCTGTTTTTTGGCTTTATTTCTAATTATGGTTAAATATCTTTTCTAAATACTTTATCATAGATATCTGAAACATATCTTAGATAACTTTTGGAGTCGAATATATCTTTTAATTCATCTTTTGTTAAAATCTTTGAAATTGTTATATCCTTTGATACAAGTTCGATTAACTCAACTTGTTTGTTCAATGCTTCAAGCGACCTTTTTTGAACAAGATCATACGCATCACTACGATCGAAGCCTTTTTGTATTAAAGCCGATAATAATTTTTGTGACGAAACGACACCTTTAGTAAGCGAAATGTTATCTGTTATCTTCTTCTCATTGACTTCTAATAAATCAAGAGTTTGTGTATAACGGTTTAACATATAATCAAGTAATGTAGTCGCATCCGCTAAGATAATACGCTCAGCCGATGAGTGTGAGATATCGCGTTCATGCCATAAAGCGATATTTTCATAAGAGGTCATCATGTAACCCCTTAAAACTCTTGAAAGTCCTGTAATATTTTCACTTGAAATCGGATTTTTCTTATGAGGCATTGCTGAAGAGCCTTTTTGTGAAACTGCAAAGTGCTCACTGACTTCACCAACTTCAGTTCTAGATAAATGTCTAATTTCAATCGCTATTTTTTCTAGTTCACTACCGATGAGTGCTATGACACTCATGTAGTTTGCATGACGATCTCTTTGCAAGGTTTGTGTCGAAATTAAGGATTCATCTAATCCTAGATAATCACTAGCAAGCTTTTGAATTACTGGTGAGTTTGCTGAAAAATTGCCTACAGCACCGCTTAATTTAGCAACTGATACTTCATCTGCTGCATGCACGAATAAACGTCTTAAACGCTTAAAATCTTCGTACCAAAGTGCATATTTTAATCCAAAGCTTGTGATCTCTGCATGAATACCGTGAGTTCTTCCCATCGATGGTAATTTCTTATAGAGTAAAGCTTTTTGATGAAGCACTTTCATCATTTGATCAATATCTTCTAATAAAATATGATTGACATCTCTTAGTATTAAAGATTGTGCAGTATCGACAACATCTGTAGAAGTTAGACCATAGTGAAACCATTTCTTTTCATCACCAAGGGTTAAAGATACTGCCTTTGTAAAAGCAATCACATCATGTTTGACTTCATTTTCAATTTTGTAGATATCTTCAATTTTAAAACTCGCTTTTTCTAATTTTTTATATTCTTCTTCACTAAAAAGATTTGACTTCATCCATGCGAAGCTTACTGCAAGTTCGACTTTTAAGAAGTTATTGAATTTATTTTCATCACTCCATAAGTCTTTCATCACTTGTCTTTGATATCTAGAAATCATATGCCCTCCTAAAATATATCTTTCACCATAATGGTCTGATTACGATCAGGACCTACAGAAAACATTCCAATTGGTACTCCAACCAAATCGACGATTCTAAATAAATAGTTTTTCGCATTGGTCGGTAATTCATCATATGATTTAACTCCGGTAATATCTTCATGCCAACCAGGCATGGTTATATAGTTTGGAACACATCTTTCAAAATCTTCTATTTCAGCAGGAATTCGATCAATAGTTTCACCATCTAATTCATAACTCACTGCAATCTTTAGTTCATCAATTCCTGTTAAGACATCCAAAAGTGTTACTGCAAGATAGGATAACCCACTTACTCTCTTTGTATGTCTTAAAATGACCGTATCAAGCCAACCTATTCTTCTAGGTCTACCTGTGGTTGTTCCAAATTCATTACCTATAGTACGAATTTGAACAGCTAAATCGCCTTCAATTTCACTAGGCATAGGTCCACTACCAACTCGAGTAGTGTAAGCTTTCGTTACACCAATCGCACCTTCAACAAGCCAAGGAGCTATACCAGTATTTAAAGGAACTGAAGAGGCTGTTGGTGAGCTTGATGTAACAAATGGATAAGTCCCATGATCTAGACAAAGGAGAACACCTTGTGCGCCTTCAAATAGTATTTTTTGATCTGCCTCAATTGCTTGATTTAAGTATAGTGATGTATCTGTAACATATGGAGCCATCACTTTAGCATATTTTGAGTATTCATTATAAATCGCTTCAAAATCGAGTAAAGGATAGTTTAAGAGCTTCAATTCGACATTTTTCTCACGAATCAGTTCTTTTAAACTACTTTCAAATCTGGTCTCGTGAACAAATGTCGAAACTCTCATCCCAATTCTCGATGATTTATCGGTATAAGTAGGACCAATTCCTTTATGGGTTGTTCCGATATTATTAGAACCCTTTAATGCTTCATATGCTTTATCTAACTCTAGGTGATAAGGTAAAACAACATGTGCACGATCTGAGATATGTAAATTAAAACGATCAACCTTTCCAATCTCTTCAACAAAAGCTTTTGGATTGATGACCATTCCATTGGCCATCACATTATGAATATTTGGATTAAGTATTCCTGAAGGTAATAAATGTAGACTATACTTCTTCCCATCAAATACGACGGTATGACCTGCATTATTCCCACCCTGATAGCGAACGACTAGATCTGCTTTTTGTGCTAAAAAATCTGTAATTTTTCCTTTTCCTTCGTCACCCCATTGGGTTCCAACAACAACTAGCCTTCTCAAATTCAATACCTCCATGTATAAAATAATTAAATTAGTCATAAAATAAAAAGTGGTCCAAGAACCAAAATGATTTTATCATAGGATTTGACTTTAGTCAATCTAGGGATGAGCCGAAAAAAACATATTTTTCATCAATAAATCCAATCTTTATATCTTGTGTATCATCAATTGATTTGTTATCATTGAAACAGGTGAATAACATGAAAATATTATTTTGTAGTGGGGAAGCATATCCCTTTTCCAAATCAGGAGGATTAGCAGATGTTGCTGCTGCACTCCCAAAAGCTTTAAATCAACTCAATCATGAAGTCAAAATTATAACTCCTTATTACCAACAAATCAAAGTTCATCACGAAGAAATGCGTTTTTTAGGATCTTCAGTTATCAAAATGGGAATACATGAACAAATCGCGAATTTCTACCAGATTAAGTATGATGATGTCAATTATATATTTGTTGAAAATGACGAGTTTTTTAATCGAAAAAAATATTATGGATACGAAGATGACGCGATGCGTTTCACTTTTTTTAATTTCGCAGTCTTCGAATATATAAAATTAACTGGAGATTACCCTGATGTTATTCACACCAATGACTGGCAAACTGGACTAATCCCCTTCTTCTTAGATTTCAAATATCGCCCACAAAATAAACAGTTTGCACGAATTAAAACTGTATTATCGATCCATAATCTAGAAAAACAAGGATCTTATCCTATGGAAACAGAAAAGCTATTTGGAAATAAGAACTTTACATATATCCACTTAGACAGAGTCAATTTCTTGAAATGCGGAATCATGAGAGCGAATGCAATCAATACCGTATCTGAAAACTATCGAAATGAAATACTGACAAGATTCTACGGGTTTACCTTAGATGGTCCATTAAAGGCTAGACAATATGATTTATATGGTATCTTGAATGGCTTAGATCAAGAGTTATATGACCCTAGAAGAAACCCTTCACTTTATTTAAATTACGACGAAAATACATTTATTCAAGGAAAAGAAAAAAATAAAAGTGAACTACTTAAAGATCTACATTTAGAAGATTCTAGTCTTCCATTAATATCTTTTATTAACAGATTTGCAAGACAAAAAGGTTTAGATATTTTAATGCCAGTTTTAGAGGATTATTTAAAAGATGGAAAGTTTAATTTCATCGCGATTGGAAATGGCGATGCACTCTATGAATCTTTCTTCTCAGATATGCAAAGAAAGTATCCTACTCACGTCTATTTCGAATCTACTTTTGATAATGATTTATCGCAAAAGACCTATGCAGCTAGTGATCTATTTATGTTACCTTCATTATTTGAACCATGTGGCTTAAATCATATGATCGCCATGCGCTATGGATCACTACCTATTGTTAGAGAAACTGGTGGATTAAAGGATACAGTAACTCCTTATAATAAATTTACAGGTGTTGGTGTTGGATTTA
>CAKMKF010000122.1 GCA_927439925.1 uncultured Acholeplasmataceae bacterium
TATCTTTGGATTATGGGTATAATCTTATTTTATAGGAAGCCTTCATTTTTTTATTCAATTCAAATGCGCTTTCAAAAATCATAGGGTACACCCTCTAATAATTTAAAGAGTACCCTCTACCCTCTAATAATTTAAATACCTCAATAAAAACTGGCCAATTCGTTTTGGCCAGTTTTTCTATCCAACTTCTAAAATCATTTTTTGATTGAGCAAATCATGAATATACTTTGTTTCACCTTCAGTGATCAAAGGAATTCTATGTTCAGTAAGTCTTCTTAAGAATTGTGGATACTCATCTTTTGGGATAAATAACACATAAGATTTTAGACCGACTTGTTTTATTTGATTTAAAGGAGCGTTTCCATTCCAGATGTTCAATCCCAAATGGTGATGATACCCTTTGCTAGATATGAATAATGCAGATTTCATGTAGTTTAGTACAGGATTAAATCCAATCGCTTTACAGAAGAAGTTTTCTGCATCTTTTAAATTTGAAACATGAAAATGTAAATGTCCTAAAATCATATTGGAATCGATTTGATAAGTTTGGTTTAAAGGCAGTTCCTTCATAATGGCAGGTATATCTAAAGACTTCGTAAACATCGTCATTTTACCGTTTTCTTTTGGCCAAAGAGACTCATCTAGGTCTCTATAGATTTCAATTCCGTTTCCATCAGGATCATCTAAATAGATAGCCTCACTCACACCGTGATTGGAAGCTCCAGATATTGGATAGTGTTTATCTGCTAGTTGCTTAATAACCATAGCTAAAGAGCTTCGATTAGGTAGTAGTAGTGCGAAGTGATATAAACCCTGTGTAATTTCAATTGGGAGCGCGTTTCGATCTTCATTCAATATAAGTAAAGGATTTTTACCATCAGCCGTTAGAACCAATTGGTGTGCGTCTTGTGTCATGATTTGGAATCCTAGTATATCAACATAGAAAGCCATAGAACGTCTCATGTCTTGAATTAAGAGGGTTAAAGATTTAAAATGTATGGTATTTTTATTGTGAAATTTATACATATTCAATACCTCCAGCCTCATTTTATAATGAAAAAGTGAAAATGTTAAATTTTAAGCGAAAATTTTCAATAAATGTTAAATAAATTGAAAAAGTAAAGCAATAATTGTATTTTTTTGACTTTTCTTTGCTATAATACTCTTTGGAAACGGAGGTATTACACTATGAAAATTGAAATTTGGTCAGATTTTGCATGTCCTTTTTGCTACATTGGTAAAAAAAGATTTGAAAATGCATTAAATGAGTTTAAGCACAAAAATAAAGTGGAAGTTATCTACAAGGTGTATCAGTTAAACCCTGACGCACCTAAAGTGATGGTGGGTTCTGCTTATGAATCATTTGCTAAAGGTCACGGGACTACTGTTGCTCAAGCCAAAGACAGATTTAAAATGTTTACAGAAAATGCTAAGTCAGTTGGACTTACCTACAATTACGATATCATTCAGATGACAAATACATTTGATGCACATCAAATTGCTAAATGGGCGAATCAGTTTGGAAAAGAAGATGAAGTTACAAATAGATTTATGAAAGCTTATTTTACAGATGGTAAGAATTTAGCAGATCATGAAGTGCTTGCAAGCCTAGCTGCTGAAGTCGGTTTAAACGAAAAAGAAGCTTTAAAAGTACTTAAAGAAAATTCATTTAAAAATCAAGTGTTAGCTGAACAAACAGAAGCTAGACAAATTGGTGTTCAAGGAGTTCCATTCTTTGTATTAAATAGAAAATATGGAATATCAGGGGCACAACAACAAGAATATTTCTTACAAGCTTTAAATAAGATATGGGAAGAGGAAAACCCCTTAACAGTCTTAGATAATCCTGATGAAAATGCATCTTGTGATCATGATGAGTGTGGAATTGATTCAAACTAATCACTTAAAGAATACCTGATTAAGGTATTTTTTTTATGTTATAATAATAGGTAATTAGGAGGTTCTAACAATGAGATTAATAGGGAATTTGATTTGGTTTATTTTTGGTGGTTTATTCGCTGCTTTACTATGGGCTATATTAGGTCTGTTACTTTGTGTGACAATTATCGGAATACCACTCGGTTTACAATGTTTCAAATTTGCGAATCTTGTATTATTTCCTTTTGGGAGAGATGTAACCATCAATTTTGATAAACACCCAATCGCGAATATACTTTGGGTTATTTTTGTCGGTTGGGAAATGGCACTTACTTATGTGGGTATAGGAGCATTTTTCTGCATAACAATCATTGGCATACCCTTTGGTTTACAATGGTTTAAACTCACAACGTTAGCGCTTTTCCCATTCGGTGCGAAGATACAATAAAAAAACAAAGTTTAGAGTTGACAAAGCATACCCTTAATGATAGAATTATATCGCGTGTGAAAGCACACCATAGTGGAAGAATGAAATTCATACCACATACTTATGTAAAGAAGGAGGTTGTGTCTCATGGCAAAAAAAGTTGTTAAAGTAGTTAAATTGCAAATTGCAGCAGGAAAAGCTAACCCAGCTCCACCAGTAGGTCCAGCACTTGGTCAAGCTCAAGTTAACATTCCAGCATTCTGTTCTCAATTTAATGAAGCAACAAAAGATCAAATGGGCTTTGTTGTACCAGTTATTATCTCAGTATATGACGATCGTACATTCTCATTTGTTACAAAAACACCACCTGCAAGCGATTTATTGAAGAAAGCAGCAAATATCAAGTCTGGCTCTAAAAACGCTAAGAAAGATAAAGTAGCTACGATTACTCGCGAGCAAGTAAAAGAAATTGCAACAAGAAAGATGCCTGACTTAAATGCGTACACTGTAGAAGCAGCAATGAAAATTATTGAAGGTACAGCACGCAATATGGGTATCGTAGTAGTAGACTAATTTAGATGATAGCTATCTAAATTGTGGGAGGAGAACAACCCCCCCGCTAGACCACATTTTAGGAGGAAGAATATGAAAAGAGGAAAGAAATACCTTGAGGCTGATGGTAAAAATCCTTTACTTATATTGAATGAAG
>CAKMKF010000123.1 GCA_927439925.1 uncultured Acholeplasmataceae bacterium
CTCTTCAAAGAATTAAGTGGGAGATGAATGAAACCAACTTCTTTTCTTTAAAATATCTATGATTAAAATTCCCTCGTATATCATTACATGATATAATATAAGTATAACATATCGATGTAAAAGGGGGGTATAAAATATGAATGAAACCATGAAAGGTTATGTCTATAGACTGAAACCTACAACCAAACAAGTCAATCTCATTCATCAAACATTTGGCTGTGTTAGAAAAATGTGGAATATGCTCCTTTTAGAACGTAAGTCTATCTATGAACTTTACGGAAAGTATCCTGAGTTTTTAAATAGTCATGACTATCTCAATCCTAAACGGATCAAAGAAGAGTTTCCATATATGTATGATGTGGACTCTCAAAGTCTGACCACTGCTTGGTTACATTTGAACCAAGCATATAGTAACTCTGGATACCTTCCATAGAGTTCATAGATAGACTTACGTTCTAAAAGGAGCATATTCCACATTTTTCTGACACAGCCAAATGTTTGATGAATGAGATTGACTTGTTTGGTTGTAGGTTTTAGTCTATAGACATAACCTTTCATGGTTTCATTCATATTTTATACCCCTTTTACATCGATAATATATACTTATATTATATCATTTAATGATATACGAGGGAATGTTAATTATAGATATTTTAAAGAAAAGAAGTTGGTTTCATTCATCTCCCACTGAATTCTTTGAAGAGGGAGTTTTCTGAAACGATTAGATAAATACTACAATCGATAAATACCATAATACTCTATATTTTTCATAACTTTTTACTTGTTCAAGTTTAATAACTGGGATATATGAAATTAGAGCAAAAATGAAAAATATAATCCATAAAAATGTATTCATTGTTTATCTCCTTACCTATATGCCTATTTACGTTACTGCTTATATATGAATATTCATGAAAATTATACACCCATAGTGTTATTTAAGCAACTAATAATTGCTCATTCATGAAAACAAAAAAAAGAAAAACAGGCTTAATGATTAAACCTGTTTGTTCTTATCTTATTTTTGAATGTCTAAATTGATTCTTCCATCCTTGATTTTATTTTAGAAAATGAGAAGGCAGATTATGTTTTAGTTGATATACACGCAGAAGCTACATCAGAAAAAGTGGCCTTAGGTCATTATTTAGATGGTAGAGTGAGTGCAGTAATTGGAACACATACACATATTCCAACTGCTGATGAAAGAGCGTTACCTAATGGAACCCTATATATCACAGATGTCGGAATGACAGGACCTTTAAATGGCGTGATAGGTGTTACTAAAGAAATTGTGTTAGACCGTTTCATTAATGGTTTTTCGATTCCAAATGAAGTTGCCCCAGGACCAAAACAATTGAATGCAGTCATTATGGATTTCGAAAAGAAAACAATACAAAGAATACACATAGAAAGCGAAACAGTGTAAATCACACTGTTTTTTCATGTATAATAATAGAAGGTGATTATATGAGCAACATAGATGTTGAAAAATACTTCAAGCCTGATTTAAATCAAGCTAGAAAAAGAAGTAGAAAAGAAATAGAAGAACTACAATTTAATTTAAGCGATGCACATTATAAAATAGGTATTGATAAAACCTATATGATTCATACATATGGATGCCAAGGAAATGAAGCGGATAGCGAAACCATGGCAGGTATTTTAGAATTGATGGGATTCACGAAAGCATTATCAGAAGATAATTCTGATGTTATTATCATGAATACATGTGCAATTCGTGAGAATGCAGAAAATAGAGTTTGGGGAGAACTTGGTAGATTAAAAGCTTATAAGAAACAAAACCCGAATTTAATTCTAGGACTTGCAGGTTGTATGGCACAAGAAGAAAATGTCGTTGAACGTGTCATGAAGAAATATCAACACGTTGACCTTGTTTTTGGTACACACAATATTTACAAGGTCAACGTGTTGATATTTCTTCATGACACGTTCAACGACATTTTCTTCTTGTGCCATACATCCTGCAAGTCCTAGAATTAAATTCGGGTTTTGTTTCTTATAAGCTTTTAATCTACCAAGTTCTCCCCAAACTCTATTTT
>CAKMKF010000124.1 GCA_927439925.1 uncultured Acholeplasmataceae bacterium
ATTGAACAGGACCTAAGTCTGACATTCCATATTCTGTAACCATTGCTCTAGCGATTGCTGTAGCCATTTGGAAGTCATTATAAGCACCTGTAGTGACTGTATCAAATACAATCTCTTCAGCAACTCTACCACCAAGATATGAAACAATTCTTGCTAGTAGTGAACTCTTCGTTTCTAAGAATTTTTCTTCAAGTGGAGTCATCAGGTTATAACCACCTGCTCTACCACGAGGAATGATTGTTACTTTTTGGACGATATTTGCATCTTCAAGTTTGATTCCGATGACTGCATGTCCTGCTTCATGATATGCGACAGTTTTCTTTTCGGATACAGAATATTTTCTGCTCTTCTTAGCTGGTCCCATCATGACACGGTCAATTGCTTCATCCATATCAAGTTCAGAAATCATTGTACGATTATCTCTAGCTGCGAGTAGTGCTGCTTCATTTAATAAGTTTTCAATATCTGCTCCACTAAATCCTGGGATACGTGCAGCGAATTCACTAAATTTAACTTTTGGATCGAGTTTCTTATTTCTAGCATGTACTTTTAGAATTGCTTCTCTACCACGTATGTCTGGTAGACTGATTGTAATCTGTCTATCGAAACGACCTGGTCTAAGTAATGCTGGGTCTAACACGTCTGGACGGTTAGTCGCAGCCATAATGATAATACCCATATTGGTTGTGAAACCATCCATTTCAACTAATAATTGGTTTAATGTTTGTTCTCTTTCATCATGTCCACCACCAAGACCTGCACCACGTTGGCGACCTACAGCATCGATTTCATCAATAAAGATGATACATGGAGAATTTTCTTTAGCAACTTTGAATAAGTCACGTACACGAGAAGCACCAACACCAACAAACATTTCTACGAAGTCAGAACCTGAGATCGAGAAGAATGGAACGTTTGCTTCACCGGATACTGCTCTTGCAAGTAATGTCTTACCAGTACCAGGAGAACCAACTAGAAGAACACCCTTAGGAATTCTAGCTCCCATATCCACATATTTCTTAGGAGTCTTTAGGAAGTCAATTAATTCTTCCATTTCTTGTTTTTCTTCATCCATACCAGCAACATCTTTAAATGTTATGGTTTTTTCACGATTTAGTTTCGCTCTATTTTTAGCGAAATCAAATGCTTTAGAATTTTGACTGTTTGCGTTTCTAAAAATAATAAATAGAATGACAAGGACTAGGATCATTGGAACTAGGTTTATTAAAACTGTCCAAATGGTTACACCAGATCTTGCTTTAATAGAAGTAGTACCACCAGCTTCTTCAACTGTTAAAAATATTTCCTGTGCGTACTCTAAAGGCATGATACCTTCAAAGTTTGCTGTTTGATAGAAGTTAGCTGAACCGCTATTCTCATAGAATGTACCACTAATTTGTACTAAAGTGATATTGTCTCCACCGACTGGGGTATATTCAATTTTTTGAATATGACCAGAATCAGCAGCTTGTGTCATTTCAGTGATGTTTAAATTTGCAACTTCACCTTCTAGTGCATCTCTTAAAAACAGGAAAACACCAATTACGATAATCAGCGTAAATAGCATGATTAGGTAATCTGGTTTCTTTCTATACTCGATTTTCTTTTTTTGATTTGGGTTTTGATTCATCTTTACACCCCTCTAGGATTTTTTTGCATAAACTTCAGGCTTTAGGATGCCTACATATGGTAGATTTCTATAGTATTCGTCATAATCTAAGCCGTAGCCGACAACGAATTCCTTTGGTATGACTCTACCCACATACTCCGGTTGGTATTCTCTTAGTCTACCTGCAGGTTTATCTAAAAGAGTTGCCATCTTAACAGATTTTGCACCACGGTGCTTGAGTAATTCAATGATTGTAACAATTGTGTTCGCGGTATCGACAATATCTTCAACAATGAGAACATCTCTATCTTTTACCGATATATCTAAATCCATTTTAATCTTAACATCACCAGAAGAAGCTATACCGCCATGGTAACTAGATACTGCCATATAAGCCATATCAAATTTGAGTTCAACTTGTCTAGCTAAATCGGACATAAAAGGTACACAACCTTTGAGTAGACCAACGAATATAGGCTGTTTATCTTTATAATCATCTGTGATTTGTTTCCCAAGTCTTACACAGATTTCTTGAATCTCTTTTTCTGATACTAAGATTTCTGCAATATCTTTATGCATTCGTTTTTACCTCTTCATATTTAAAATATAATTCAAAATCATACCCGAGGGTTTGATTGAGATAGTATTTCTCTACCCACAAGATGACATCATTACTATCGGTTAGGACCCAAAGATTATTGCGTTCATCCATAGGAACTTTATGATCGATAAGAAGTTTTTTTAACTTTTTATGACCATAATCATATGCCAATAAATCGCCATCTTCTCTATGTCTAAGCCATAGTGGAAATGCTAATTTATTATAACATAATTTATTAAATTGCGCAGTATTGGAGTTGGATTTATGTAAAAATGTGAAAATAGCCATATTTAATATTTTATTGATACCTTCTTTGACCTCTAACATTGCAGGTTCCACAACTTTTAGTTCTTTAATATAAGCGTCTTTATATGTCTTTACAAAGGCAAAATCCTTGTTTAATTTAAATGATGGATTCGGTCTCTTCGATAAGATCATTTTCTTAATCTTTAAAATAATATCTGTCGAGAGTGTAAGCTTATAATGTTCAATTAAATAAGCGATTGCGTCATCTTTAATGGCTTCATCCCATGTTCTAAAATCTTCAACTGAAATGATCATATTCTCTTTAATCTTTGACTTAGTTGTATTTCTAATGAACTGGAATGCTGCTGTGACTTGGTGATGATATTGTTTGACTTGGTCTAATAAATGCTCGTTTTCTTGTTTCATAATAGGGACGACTGCATGTCTATATCTATTTCTTAAATAATAGTTTGCTTCATTGGAAGAGTCGTCTAGATATGGAATATTATTGGTTAAAACGTAATGATGAATATCTATTCTTTTCGTATAAAGTAACGGTTTAATATAAGTATATTCTGAATCACTATGCATCATCTGCATTCCGGAATATCCAAGTAGATTACTACCTCTCGTGATCTTAATTAGTATATTCTCGAATAAGTCATCTAAATGATGTGCTGTTAATATATAAGGGGTCTTATACATTGTAGCAACCTCACATAAGTAGTGCATTCTCATAAGATGTGCTTGATGATGAAAATTCCCTTCATTCACTTTAATGGTGTAATAATGGAAAGCTATTTCATGCTTTTTACAATAGGATTCAACAAGATCTTTTTCAATAACAGACTCATCTCTTTTTAAATGATTGAAATGAACGACTATGATTTCATATGATGAATTGATTAGCATAGAAAGAAGCGCCATGGAGTCCATGCCACCGCTCACTGATACAATCAGTGGGAATTTGGTACTTATTTTTAATTCGTTTTTTAGTAAAGGAATTACGTGTTTCATATAAGTGACCTCATTTCTACAGTTTAATTATACCATTACAAACGTAAATTATCAGTTGAATAACCAAAAACATATGTTATAATAACAAGCGATAAAGGAGGCTTATGATGTTAATTCTGGCAAGCGGTTCTCCAAGAAGAGCAAAACTCATGAAAGACGCAGGTCTCGATTTTATTGTTGAACCTAGTTATTTAGATGAATATGCTGATGAAAAATTAAAACCTAATGAGTTAGTTACTGAGCTTGCTAAGATGAAAGCAATTCATGTAGCAGCCAAATATCCTAATGATATTGTGATTGGTGCAGATACTATAGTTGTTTATGAAGATCACGTATTAGGAAAACCTAAAGATGAAGAGGATGCTTATCGCATGCTCAAACTTTTATCTAACGATAGACATGTAGTATATACTGCTGTAGCTCTTGTTAGAGGAGAGAAAATAAAAACTTTTGTTTCAGAATCAGAAGTTTGGATGAAGAACTTAAGTGACCTAGAAATCAATAACTATATTAAAACTGGGGAACCAATGGATAAAGCAGGAGCGTATGCGATTCAAGGTGATGGTGGATCACTAGTTGACCATTATAAAGGTGACTTCTTCACCATTGTAGGACTCCCATTAAAAGATTTACTAGAACAACTTAAAGGATTTTAAAGCATACTACAAAGGATATTTCATTTTGAGATGTCCTTTTTCATATATTTTAGGCATTTTGGAGATTATTATATTATAATAAAGGGTAATAAAAGCGATTTCACAGGAGATTATGATGAATAGAGAACATTGGAAAAATAGCATTGTTTATCAAATATATCCAAGAAGTTATAAAGATAGCAATCATGATGGTATTGGTGATATTCCTGGAATCATAGAAAAATTAGATTACGTTAAAGATTTAGGAGTGAATGTCATTTGGCTATCTCCTGTTTATGCATCTCCAAATGATGATAATGGATATGATATTAGTGATTATGTATCCATTAATCCAGAGTACGGAACCATGGATGATATGGATTTACTTATTCAAGAAGCGAGAAATCGAGGGATTAAAATCATTATGGATTTAGTCATCAATCACACTTCTGATGAGCATAAATGGTTTATTGAAAGTCAAAAGATAGACAGTCCTTACCGTGATTATTATATATGGAGAGAAAAACCTAATAACTGGACGAGTTTCTTTAGTGGTAGTGCTTGGGATAAAATAGGAGGTTCCTATTACCTTCATCTATTCTCAAAGAAACAACCCGATCTAAATTGGAACAACCCTAAAGTTATGGAAGAGATTCAAAAGGTCATGAAGTTTTGGTTGGATAAAGGGATATACGGATTTAGATGTGATGTCATCAATGTTATTTTTAAATCGTCGTTAGCAAATGGGAAAAAGAGATTAGTTTTAACAGGTAGGGAATTCTATCATTCACAAGAAGGTTGTCACGACATACTTAGAACTTTAAGAAAAGAAGTTCTAGATCATTATGAATCCTTTACTGTTGGGGAAACAGTGTTGGTGAATACAAAAGAAGCAAATGACTTAATTCTTCCTGAAAGAAAAGAACTCGATATGGTCTTTGGTTTTGAGCATATGGAAGTCGATCAGATTAATAATAAATGGTTCAAGACAAAGTTTAAGCCAAATAAGTTAATTAAAGTTTTGACCAAATGGCAAAAAGAAGTTTACTGGAATGCTAACTATTTAAGTAATCATGATCAACCTAGAGCTTTATCTAGATTTGGTGATGATAAAGTATATAGAGTGGAAAGCGCGAAGATGTTAGCTACCTTAAATTTAACACTTAAAGGAACTCCTTATATTTATCAAGGAGAAGAGATTGGAATGACCAATGGAGATTTTAAGAGTCTTGATGAGTATAAGGATATTGAGACCCATAGAATATATGCACTAGCCACTAAACTAAAGTTTCCAAAATGGTATAGAATGAAGATGATTAGAAAGACTTCTAGAGACAACGCGAGAACTCCAATGCAGTGGAGTCCGGGTGGTGGATTTTCTTCAAAAAAACCTTGGTTAAAAATGAATGAGAATACGGTAAAAATTAACGTATTAGATAGTATCCAAAATTCCGACTCCATCTTAAACTACTACAAAGAACTTATATCGATTCGTAGGGAAAGTGATATACTTATGAATGGCTCATTTGAGCCTTTATACATGAAGCATGGTCTATTCATGTTTAAGCGAGTTCACACAAATCAAGCCATTATATCGATTTCAAATCTTACAAAAAGGGCTAAAAAAATGCCTATCAAATTTAGTGGAAAAATTATACTATCTAATTACAAAAGAGAAAATATGAGTGACCAATTATTGAAGCCTTATGAATCTATTTTATTGATGGAGGAAGCGTAAAATGATATATGATCAATACCCATACTTTAAATTAGAGTCTAAGGACTTAAACTACATCTTTCATGTCATGCCAACAGGGCAATTAGAGCATTTATACTTTGGTAGAAAGCTAGTTGACCAAAATTATGAAGTTCTTCATGTAAAGCCTACCGCAGGTGCTGGTTCAACGGTAGAATATGTCTCAACAAAGGGAAATATCCTTCTTGAGCTAATCCCTTTAGAATACTCTGGTATTGGAAAAGGTGATTTTAGATTATCTCCTATTGAAATCAAGATGCCAGACCAAACATTTGTTAGTGACTTTGTCTATCACTCACATGAAATCATTAAAGGCGTTATTTTGAGTAATGAACTACCAATTGCTAAATCAAAAGATGATGATGCAGAGAGTTTAGTCATCCATATGATAGATGCTCACGCATCCGTAGTGATGAAATTAATCTATACTGTGTTTACTAAAGTGAATGTAATCACGAGAAGAGTCATACTCACTAATCAAAATGATAATGAGATATCGATTCGAAAAGTGATGAGTATGATGATGGATTTACCAGAAACAGATTATGACTTAATTACATTTGATGGTGGCTGGATTAAGGAAACTCATAAACATAAAAGAGCTTTATCTTATGGAACTTATATCAATGATTCAACAACTGGCTCTAGCTCGAATAGACATAACCCGGGAATCATTCTAGCAAAGAAAAATGCGAATGAAGACTATGGAACGTGTATTGGAATCAATTTGATTTACAGTGGAAATCATTATGAAGCTGTTCAGATTTCTAATCATGGGAACTTAAGAGTGATGAACGGAATCAACCCGCATTGCTTCGAATGGATCTTAAAGAAAAATGAATCATTTGAAACTCCGGAGTCTGTTCTTACATTTTCTGATCAAGGGTTTAATTTACTTTCTCATCATTTTCATGAGTTTGTTAATAACCATATCATACCTAGGCAATTCCAAAATCAAGTAAGACCAGTTGTTCTAAATTCATGGGAAGCATTCTTTTTTGACTTCAATCAATCCAAGCTTTTATCCTTAGCTAAAAAAGCGAAAAAGTTAGGTGTTGAACTTTTTGTTTTAGATGATGGTTGGTTTGGACAAAGAAATGATGACCATCAATCCTTAGGAGATTATGAAGTCAACCATAAAAAGCTACCAAGTGGAATCCAAGGTTTATCTAAATCTATTCAAAGTATAGGTTTAAAATTTGGGTTATGGTTTGAACCGGAAATGGTAAACCCTAAAAGTAACTTATATGAAAAGCATCCTGAATATGCTATATCGATACCCGGAAGAGTTCCTTCTTTAGGTAGAAATCAACTCGTTCTTGATTTATGCAACCCTGAGGTATTAGCATATGTCAAGAATCAATTAGTAAGTGTTATCGATCAAGCGGGTGTTGATTATATCAAATGGGATATGAACAGACATATAACCGATATGTATTCAAAATATATTCCTATTCAAGGAATGTTTTTTCATCAATACATTTTAGGGTTATATGAGATATTAAATTTCATCAGAAATAAGTATCCAAATCTTTTAATTGAAACTTGTTCAAGTGGGGGAAATCGATTTGATTTAGGGATGCTTTTCTTTGGTGCCCAAGTTTGGTCATCTGATAATACAGACCCGATTGAAAGACTAAAAATTCAAGAAGGGTTAAGCTATTTATATCCACCATCAACAATCAGTTGTCATGTATCGTTATCACCTCATGCACAAACACTCAGAAAAACACCTCTATCCACAAGATTTAATGTAGCGAGTTTTGGTGTACTAGGATATGAACTCAATTTAAAGTATGTAACACCATTTGAAAGAAGAGAGATTAAAAATCAAATTGAATTTTATAAGGAAAATCGCGAGTTATTTCAATTTGGTAGATTTTATCGATATGATACAATCAATCCAAACAAAAAAATATGGCAAATCTCAAAGGATGATAAACACGCATTAGGAAACTTTCAAACGTTAGCTTCTGCTAGCCCAGAATTTGAAAGTATTCAGTTTAAAGATTTAGAAAGTGATTCAATGTATCAAGTGAAATCCATTCAACAACAAATGCCTTTGAGTCAATTTGGTCATTTGATTGCTCATGCGCTACCTATCAAGCTTCACCCCGATGGTTTCATTATGAGAACTATAGGAAAACATAAAGGTTTACCAAACGCGACTGAAGACTACCTTGTCAGTGGTAGAATAATGATGAATGGTATTCCCATTAAACAACAGTTTATGGGAACTTACTATAATGATCAAACTAGAATTTTGGGTGACTTCGGGTCACAGATGTACTTAGCTAAAAAGATGCAATCCTAAAAGGAGTGGTAACTTGAGAAAAGTCATAGGAATCAATTTTGATTGGATGTTTAAAACATTTGAAGAGGCGGATATAAAAAAGTTTTTGATATCTAAATCTATATCTGTTCATATTCCTCATAATGCTGTAGACATTCCTTTAAACAACTTTGAAGAAAGCGATACTTCAGGTATTTTTAGCTATTTCAAAAAACTAGAAGTCGATGAAACTTTCAAGAATAAGATTGTTAGAATTCGTTTTGAAGGTGTAGCACACTTCACTAAGGTTTATCTTAATAAAGAGTTTGTGGGAGCTCATATTGGTGGGTATACACCATTTGAGTTAGTTATAACTGATCAGATTTCATTTGAAAAAGAAAATGAATTACTCGTCATCGTTGACACATCAGAAAATCAAATGATTCCTCCGTTTGGTGGGGTTGTTGATTATTTGGGTTATGGTGGTATTTATCGTGACGTTTCTTTAATCGTCACCGATATTTCATATATTAAGGATGTTTTTGTAGAAAATAGAGGCAGTAGTGATTTAATCATAAATTTAGAAACAAGCAGAATGCATGGAACTGTTGAGATCGAAATCAAAGATCCAAATCAGAAAAGTGTCTTAAAACATAAACATGAAGTTAAGGACCATATCTCGAGAATAAAATTATCTGTTGAAAATCCTATTCTTTGGGATATCGATAATCCTAATCTTTATACGTTACATCTCCACTATAAAAATAATAAGGATACTGACCATTTACAAACTCGTTTTGGTATACGTTCTGCTATCTTTAAAAAAGATGGATTTTATTTGAATGGAAATTTAATCAAACTTGTTGGGCTCAATCGTCATCAAAGCTATCCATATGTTGGATATGCAATGCCAAGAAGTGCACAGATCGAAGATGCAGATATTTTAAAATATCAATTGGGTGTAAATATTGTTAGAACTTCACACTATCCACAATCGAAAGACTTTATTGAAAGATGTGATGAAATTGGTCTTTTAGTATTTGAAGAAATTCCAGGTTGGCAATATATCGGAACTGATTCTTGGAAAGAAACAAGCTATCAAAATGTTAAAGAAATGATTTTACGAGATCGTAACCATCCATCTATTATTTTATGGGGAGTCAGAATTAATGAATCTCCTGACAATCACGACTTTTATAAGAGAACCAATGATATCGCTAGAGCATATGATCCAACGCGTCAAACTGGTGGAGTTAGAAATATGGCGAATAGTGAATTTTTAGAAGATGTTTATACATATAATGATTTTTCACATATTGGAAATAATAGAGGACTTGAAAAAAGAAAGAAGATTGCAAAAGAAGGTCCTTATCTAGTAACGGAATATATGGGTCATATGTTTCCTACCAAAGGCTATGATGATGAAGCACATCGATTAGAACACATGAAAAGACATTTAAATGTGCTCAACAGTATATTTGAAGAAAACAATGGGATTTCTGGTGGTATTGGATGGTGTATGAATGACTATAATACACATTCTGAATTTGGTAGTGGCGATAAGATATGTTATCACGGTGTCCTTGATATGTATAGAATACCAAAACTTGCAAGTTATGCATATGCTGCAGAAGGTTCTAAGGATATTGTTTTTGAAGTGACATCAACGATGAATATCGGCGAGTACCCAGGAGGTAATCTTCCGGAGGTTATCGTAATGACCAATTTAGATTATGTCAAGGTCTATAAAAATAACGAATATATTCATACATTTTATCCGAACCATAAAAAGTACCCTCATTTAAAGCATCCACCAATCGTTGTTGATGATATGATTGGGGAAACATTAATGAAAAACGAGAAATTAAGACTAAAAGATGCTGAAAGAACTAAAAAAATAATGAAAGCTGTTACTAAATATGGCAACAATCTTCCATTAAGACATAAAATCACTATGTTATATATTCTGAACAAGTATAAATTAACCTATGATTTGGGAGTTCAATTGTTCAATAAGTATATGAGCGGTTGGGGATCAAAAGGAACGGTTTATAAGTTTGAAGGATATTTAAATGATCAATTGATGAAGACAGTATTAAAAGAAAACAACCACAAATTTGATCTTGAACTAGAAACTAACCTCTCAGAATTGAAACACGAATATACTTATGATGTAAAAAGATATGTAGTCAAGAAGGTGAATCAACATCAAGAAATCATTCCATACGCATTTGATTGTATAGATATAAAGGTGAGTGGGTCAATTGAACTCATTGGTCCATCAAGACTTCACCTCCAAGGTGGAGCAATCGCATTTTGGGTGAAGACAGTATCTAGTGGAGCTGGTTATATTGAGATATCATCAGAAGAACAACTCATTATAGAAGAGGTGAATGTATTATGAAGTTAACCACAGAAGAAAAAGTAGCACTTCTAGACGGGCTTGATGTATGGAATACAAAACCGGTCAATGGTCTACCATCTATTATGATGGCAGATGGACCTCATGGTTTAAGAAAGCAGTATGAACCTAAAGATAATCTAGGGGTGATGGGCAGTATTCCATCAACTTGTTTTCCAACAGCAAGTTTAACAGCTTGTAGTTTTGATCGAAAAATAATGCGTGATTTAGGAAAATTACTAGCAACTGAAGCGAAAGCAAATCAAGTGAATATTCTTTTAGGACCAGCAATCAATATGAAAAGGTCTCCACTATGTGGAAGAAACTTTGAATATTTTTCTGAGGATCCTTATTTAACTGGAGAACTAGCTGCTGAGTTGGTGAAATCGATTGAATCTTCTGGTGTTGGGACATCCGTTAAACATTTCTTCGCGAACAATCAAGAAAAGAATCGATTCTTTATCGATAGTATTGTTGATGAAAGAGCACTACGAGAAATCTATTTAAAGGCATTTGAAAGAGTTGTTAAGGAAAATCCAGCAACTGTAATGGCTAGTTATAATAAAATCAATGGAAGATACGCAACCGAACACCACTACTTATCTAAAATACTAAGAAAAGAATGGGGTTATTACGGAGTCGTCGTCAGTGATTGGGGTGCGGTACATAATAGAATTGAAAGTGTAAAAGCAGGAACTGATTTAGAAATGCCTTCATCAATGGGGTATCGCACCAAAGAAGTTATGGAAGCGGTCAATAGAGATGAAGCATTAAAGATTGCAGTCAATAAATCATCTGATCGTATTGTTGAAATGGTTAGAATGTACAAAAAGATAGAAACAGTGCCTTTTGATGAAGAAAAACATCATCAAGAAGCGATTCGAATCGCTTCTGAATCGATGGCTTTGTTAAAAAATGATAAGGTATTACCTTTGGACAAAAAAGATAAAGTTCTTATTGT
>CAKMKF010000125.1 GCA_927439925.1 uncultured Acholeplasmataceae bacterium
GTATTTATGTGATACAGAAGTAAATGCTTGTGTTGTAATAACTACACCTATATAGAGTAGAATAGGTAAAATAGCTACAACTGGAATAACATTCAGTAATATAGAAATCATTCCAAATAAAGTTAATATGAACAACACAAGACCTGATACAAATGAATATCCAATTCTTGCACCAGCTTCTTTCCATCCAGGATGGCCAATAAATATCGCTGTTGGGAACGGATTACCAAATATGGAGCCAATAATTGTTGTTGTTCCATCAGCAATCATTGCTTCTCTAGTAGAATAGTGGTCACCAGCAACTTCTGCTGATTCACAATTGTCTATAGTTTCAAAGAAATTATAAATTCCCAAGGGTATAGCTGAGAATAGGAAGGGAAGCGCACTTTGAAATCCATCAGCAAATCTAGCAAAACTTGGCACAGGTGCACCTAATGTAATACTTCTCAAACTATCTAATAATGGGCCAAGACTCATAATCCCACTAATCCATCCAATGATGACACCAGCTAGAATAGCTACAAGTCCTGTAGGTATATTGAGTGGCATTTTAACCTTTCCTATCCACCCAAGCAATACAATAGCCAATGATACTAATCCAATATATGGAATCGCGAAAATACTAAATGCAGGGTTTAATGCTATATAAGTAATAGAAACACCCGCAAGAGAACCTAACATGGCAGCTCTTGGAAGAATCTTTCTTACTTTTGAACCAATCAGACTACCAAGAAGTTCTATGATACCTTCTAAAAGAGACCAAACTAAACCAGCAGCCCATGCTAGATAAGCATTTTGTGTTGTCCAATAAACAGGTCCTATAATCAAAAAAACAATTAAAAACATATGTGGTACAGAAGTTCCTGCAGGTAAAGCTGTTACATCATCCCTATTTTCTTTTCTGGATAATTTTATTGCCATAAAACTATAATAGACAGATGAAATAAAAATGGATAATCCTACTGCTGGAAGTATTCTGCCATAAACAATATTTCCGGGTAATCCTACAACAACCGACAGTAAACTTGCCATGACTAAAATATTAGTTAGATTGTTTGTAAACAAACCAAAAAAACCGTTCCAGTCACTTTTTACGAAGTATTTAATAGTAAGCACCTCCTCAATGTAGTTTAATTATACATAATGACGAATTGTTTGTAATTAGCAATGCTTTACAATAAAAACGCTTGTTTCTTGTAATTTATAACAATGATTGCTAAAATATGGATGAGGTGACCACATGAAAACCACATTAAAAGATTTATTTGAGAGAGAAATATTTGAGTCTTATGAAATCCTAACAGCGAAAAATCATTTACATAGAAGTTTTGAAAGTGTATCTATATTAGAAACACCTGATTTTGAGAATTATATCATTGAAAGAAGTTTAATACTTACCACTTTCTATCCAGTAAAAACAGATGTTGAAACGTTTAAGCATCTTTTGTTCGCACTCAATAAAAAAGACACTGCGGGAATTCTTATAAAGATGAAAAGATACATAGATGTTATCCCAGAGGAAATCCTTAAGTTAAGTGATCAATTAAATATACCTATCGTTGCTTTAAACTATGATGCGAATCTATCTCTTCTATTTAATAATATACTCAGTGAACTTCAGAGCCAAGATTATACAAATTACTCGTTTGATGCAAATTATTCTCTATTTTTGAAACAAGTGTATGATAATCCTTCCACAAAAACATTGATGAGTATTATCGATAAAATACCAGATCTTGAACTTTTAGTCCAAAATTTGGATAACAAAACAACATACTTTTCAAACGATATCATGCTTAATTATTTCAATCAGTCAAAAACAACAAAAAATCTATTTCAAAGAGTCGGTGATGAGCTATATTATTCAGAAGATGTCATCTACGATGATAAGCCTATCTATAGGTTTGTCTTTATGGCTAAAAATGAGAAACGACACATATTGCACAACTACATCGAAATCTTTAAACTGATGATTATCGTCATCCACCAAAAAAAAGTAGAAAACACTTTAAAACAAAATCAATTTCTTCTTAATTTCGTTTCAAACTTGTCATCTAGTTATACAAATATTCAATTGATTGAAGCTACTAAAAGGTATAAATGGAATGTCATATTCCCTGTAACCCTTATTCTTTTTTCAATTAAGGAGAACCATAAGAACGTTATAAATCCGAATATGGTCGAATACATAAGAACTGTAATAATCAATAAGTTCCATTTAAATAGTGATGAGCTTAGATATACTTTACTAAATGATCAATTATTGTTCATATTGAATACTATCGAGACTATAAATATACACGAGACCATGGAAAATGCTTATGATATATTGAGATTAAAATATAAAGATTCACAATTTAGAATTACATATTCTAATTTAATTCACGATGCAGCTCAAATATCTAAGACTTATTTCCAATTATCGGAAGCGATGATCCATATTGAGAATAAGAATCTTGGCGTTCATTTATACACTGAAGACAATATAAAACTATTGAATCTTCTAAAAAATATCGATTTTGGTAATTTGAAAGAATATGTTAATTCTGTTATTAAACCTTTGATTGAATATGAACAAAAAAACAGTACACCTTTGATTGATACACTCTATAAACATATTGAGTGTAAGTTCAATGCAAAAGATACTGCTGAGAAACTTTTTATCCATTATAATACGGTTAGATATAGATTAGATGTAATTGACCAATTAGGATTTAAAGTGTCTTCAAACAAAGAGGGACACTTCGATTTATACTTCGCGCTTTATCTTTACAAAAACTTTGAACCTGGAATAAATTAAAAGGAGCAATTGCTCCTTTTTTCATAGAAACCATTTCTTCTTCTTGAAGAAAATAAACATTGATATTGCAATCACTGCACATATGATTGTGAATATGAGTACTGCTTGATTATACCCTAACACTCCAAAATGAATAAAATTCATACCAAAGAATCCTGTTAAGAATGATAATGGAATAAATATTGCAGAGAATAGAGTTAAGGTTGCCATGATTTTATTCATCTTATTGGATTGATTATTCATGTGTAGATCAAGTAAATTTCGCATGACTTCTCTAGATTGATTAATTCTACTATCAAGACGTTGAAGATGGTCTTTTAAGTCTTCATAATAAAGCTTATTTGAAGTATTGAATAAATCTTGGTTTTTAGAGAGTATCTTTTCGAGTTGCTCTAAGATAGGTGTTACGTTATTTTTGAGTTTTAACATGTTTTTTCTGACTAAATAAAAATCTTCCTGTTCAAGACCTTTTGTATCGATGATTTCTTCTTCAAATAAATTGATTGCATGATCTAATTCATCATAAACATCTAAGTGATTATCAGTAACGATATCTAATATTTGATACAACAAATAGTCAATGCTTTTTTCTCTTAATTCCTTATGATCATTAAATAAAGATTCAAGTGGTTTTAAAAATATAGGCTCAGTTTCATGAAAGGTTATAATAGTGTTTTCTATCATCAAAATACTCATATAATCTTCTTTGACATAGTCATTTTCGAGATATTCGACATGAAAGGCACCAAATAAAGAGTTTTCGACAACTTCAATTTTGTTTCTTTGATTGACATTAAATATATCTTCAAGAATTAGTGGATCAATATTGTAGTGTTCCTTAATGATTGCTATTTCCTGAACGTTAGATAATCCGATAATTTGAATGTAGTTTTTTAAATCTTTGTTCGACTTGAAGTCAGAACTTACCTTAAGTGATTTTGCATCATATGCATAATGCTTAATTGAAGTTGGCGTCTTATCATGTTTACCAGTATAAACCATTGTTTTTGGTTTAAAATAATTTGTTATATTCATGGACACTTCTCCTATTCATTTGATTTATTTTTTATACAACTATTTTAGAATTACATAGGTAATACCATCATTCATTTTTTTATAATCAGAATCTGATTTAATCAAATTCCCATATGTTTTTATGACTTCATCATATCCCATCATCTCTGCAAATGCTTCGCCAGGGATAAAGGCTTTAATTTCACCACTAGAAACTTTACTGCGCAAAGATTTATGAACAGAAGTTTTAATCGAACCACCAACTCCTGAAGAGCCATATCCATGTACAATTTTTATGACTTTGTCTTTACCAGTACAATTTCTAATAATCGTTGCTAGTCTTTTTCCTGCTTCAGATACGAAAGGCATATCGCTTTTGATATCAAAACTCTTCATTTATTTAAGTTTAGCTGAATTACTCTTTACAGCTATATCATCGATACTACCAATTAACTTAGAAAAACGAGTGAATCCAAGTTCTTGATAGTTAAATTCTGGATACTTCTTTTCTAATTCTTGTTTAATCTTTGTAAGTATCATTTCTTTACTCTTATTCTTAGAAATGATTTCAATAATTGCCTTTGATATATCTTTCATAGATAGTTTAGAACTGAAATTGACGAAAGTGGTTGTTTTTTCTTGTGATAGCGACAAGCCATTTAATGAGCTGACAAGACTTGATAATGTTTTATGCCCATATTTTCTTGAGTCAAAATCAGAGAATCGATTGACTAGAATATCTCCTAATCTACTGAGTTGAATTTTATTATCTGCACCATTTTCAATTACGATGCTCTTAATAATCGCACCTATTTCTTGACTAGTTGCCACATTTTTTTCAATGGATTCTGTAGTTTCATCATCATCTTCGTCATTAAGATACTCGAAATATTTAAACTCATTACATGCTGATCTAAAAGCTTGTGTGACTTTCTTCTCGTTACCTACACCGATAACATGCATTCCACCTTCTCTTAGTTTAACTGCAAGTGGTGTGAAATCTGAATCAGATGTTACTAAAAAGAAAGCATTCACTTTTTCTTGATACATCATTTCTTGTGCGTCTAGTGCCATTGCCATATCAGCAGCATTTTTACCGATTGCTACATTGTATTGATGAACTGGCTTGATTGCATTGTCCTGAGCTGTTTTATGCCAATCCTTTGATAAATTATTGATATCACCGTAAAATCTTGCGATAACAATCTTTCCATATTTAGCTATTTCATTCATTACAGATTTGATATATTTATAAGATACGTTTTCTGAATCAATCATTAATGCTATTTTATATTCTGTTTTTTCCATATATTCTCCTTATGTTTGTTGAAATGTATCGTTTTGGATGTATTCCATATACATTACAATTGTACACCAAAAGTGTATAAAATCATAGTATGTATGGAATATGTTCTAACCTTTGAATAAGAAAAAAACGCTTAATGAGTAATCATTAAACGTTTGTAACATATTAAGTTGGAGGCCTCAAACGGATTTGAACCGATGATCAGGCAGTTGCAGTGCCTTGCCTTACCACTTGGCTATGAGGCCTTAACATGCTATATCATTATAACTTTTTACTAACTAAAAAGTCAATACAAAACTTATTCATTTTTCAGCTTAAGAAACCAAAGTTTAAGTGCATCATCCAGAAGTAAATAAGTTTTTTCATGTTCTCCAGAAAAATAAGGGTCTGGGATAATCTCTCCTTTTGAATTTGGATCTATATCTCTTAAGAGATAAATCTTTTTGGAATTACGACCTGCATGACTTTGCAAGTACTTGATATTCTCGTGATCCATTCCAATAATATAGTCAAACTCATCGAAATCAGATTCTTTAATTTGAGTTGATACTTTACCTTGATAATCAACACCAATTTTATCTAGTATTTTTCTAGTTCCTAGATGTGGGGGATTCCCATCTTCCCAAGTTGATGTAGCCCTTGACTCAATATGAATTCGTGACTCAAGTCCTTGATCTTTTACCATTTTTCTAAGCATTCCCTCTGCCATTGGAGAGCGACAAATATTTCCTAAACAGACAAATAACACCTTAATCATTTAGATACCCTCTTCTATCAATAGATTTGATACTGCAAGTTAAATATATTGTATCACACATCTTATTAAAATAAGTAAAAATTAGCACTTAATTGTTGACAGTGCCAGTCTTCTGTTTTATAATAGTATTGGCAATTGATTACAAAGACTGCCAAAGGAGGAAGACCATGAACTTTACACAAATGGATGATTATAATAACGACCCAAAGGTCTTAGATAAATTTGGACGTAATATCGTTGAAGCTGTAAAACAAGGTAAAATTGATCCTGTAATAGGTCGTGAAGAAGAAATTCGTCGTGTCATTAAAATTTTATCTAGAAAGACAAAGAACAATCCAGTATTAATCGGAGAGCCTGGTGTTGGTAAAACAGCTATTGTTGAAGGTTTAGCTAGACGTATCGTTGATAAAGACGTACCTTTAGGACTGCAAAACAAAATTATTTATGAACTGGATTTAGCATCACTTGTTGCAGGTGCGAAATTCCGTGGTGAATTTGAGGAAAGATTAAAGGCTGTACTCAATAAGATTAAAGAATCTAATGGAGAGATTATACTTTTTATTGATGAACTGCATACCATTGTTGGAGCAGGAAGAGCTGATGGTGCGATGGATGCGTCAAATATGCTAAAACCTATGCTTGCAAGGGGTGAATTGCACTGTGTAGGCGCTACTACTTTAAATGAATATAGAAAATACATTGAAAAAGATAGTGCTTTAGAGAGAAGATTTCAAAAAGTGTTGATTGATGAACCAACTGTAGCAGATACGATTAGTATACTAAGAGGATTAAAATCTAGATTTGAAGCCCATCATGGAGTTCATATATCTGACCTTGCGATTATTGCTTCTGCTACCCTGTCGAATAGATATATATCCGATCGATTTTTACCAGATAAAGCAATCGATTTAATAGATGAAGCGTGTGCTTCAATTCGTATGGAAATAGATTCAATGCCAGTTGAACTTGATACAGTACTTCGAAGAATGATGCAATTAGAAATCGAAAAAACAGCATTAGATAAAGAAACGGATCCCATCTCAAAAGATAGACTTTTAAAAATTAAACAGGAAATTGAGTCGTTGAAGCAAAGTGAAAAAAGTTTAAGAAAACAATGGGAAACAGAGAAAAATCATTTAAATCAAATCAAGATAAAGAAAAGCGAATTAGAAAAACTAAGAATTGATTTACAAAATGCATTTAATGATTCTAACTACCAGAAAGCTGCAGAACTTCAATACTCAAAAATTCCTTCACTTGAAAAAGAGATCAATGATGATGCGCTTGACAATCAGAAAGAAGGTAAACTTCTTA
The DNA here is from genome assembly GCA_927439925.1 of uncultured Acholeplasmataceae bacterium. Lineage (GTDB taxonomy): Bacteria > Bacillota_I > Bacilli_A > Acholeplasmatales > Acholeplasmataceae > Peloplasma. The sequence continues at coordinate 7,192 of CAKMKF010000125.1, forward strand.
CTGAGATTGTAACAGAGGAAAGTATTGCAGAAATTGTATCAAAATGGACGAACATACCAATATCTAAACTGATGTCTGGTGATAAGGAAAAGCTTCTGCATTTAGAATCTACACTTAAAAAAAGAGTTATCGGACAAGATCATGCCTTGAGATTGATCAGTGATGCCATTATTAGACAACGTGCGGGCATTAAGGATGAGAATAGACCTATTGGGTCCTTTCTCTTCTTAGGACCTACAGGAGTGGGTAAAACAGAGGTAGCAAGATCACTTGCTGAGGCTTTATTTGATAGTGAGCATCAAATTGTTAGAATTGACATGAGTGAGTACATGGAATCACATAGTGTTTCTAGGTTAATAGGGTCTCCTCCTGGATATGTTGGATATGATGAAGGCGGACAATTAACAGAGGCTGTCAGAAGAAAACCATACTCAATCATATTATTTGATGAAGTAGAAAAAGCACATCCGGAAGTATTTAATATTCTACTGCAGATTTTAGAAGATGGTAGACTAACAGATAATCAAGGACGAACTGTTGACTTTAAAAATACGATCATTATCTTAACATCAAATATTGGTAGTGAATTCTTACTTAGCTATGAAGCAGATGCTCAAAAACAAGTCATGAAATTAGTCAAAGAGAAATTTAAACCAGAATTCATAAATCGTATCGATGAAATCATTATATTTAATGCATTAAATTTGAAGGTTCAAATTGAAATTGCGAATAAAATGCTTAATGACCTTCATGAAAGATTAGAAGAAAAGAATCTGTTTATCGAATTTGGTGATGATATTCAAAAATATGTGATTCAACACGGCTTTAATGATGAGTATGGTGCAAGACCACTCAAAAGATTTATACAGCGTCATATTGAAACACTTGTAGCAACTAAAATCATTGAAGGCTTAATTGAGCCACATCAATATTATAAAATGTATGTAAAAGATGATCAATTGGAAATACGTGTTAAAGAGTAAATAAAAAAGTGCGATTGCACTTTTTTTTTCTGACGTTTGGTGTTAAGTGTTGGTACACTCATCGGTGCTTCTCCAAAATGTCAGTGATACCTCGATCATTGAGGTAGGTTTTATAATTAATCGATTTACTTGTTTTCATTACGCGTTTATATAAATCTATAATCATCAAG
>CAKMKF010000126.1 GCA_927439925.1 uncultured Acholeplasmataceae bacterium
CATAAAAATGAGATTACAGCTACTTTTTATTCACCAAGATATGTTGAATATAAAGAGCTTTATGATGAAAGATTTCTTGTTTTAAAGAAAGCATTTCATAGATTTGATCTTAAAAACGTTAAATATCTTAAGTTTGTAAAAGACAATCATCAATGGCTAGAAGACTATGCCTTATTTATGGCACTCAAAGTTCATCATGATGGTGAGTCTTGGTTGACTTGGGAAAAAGAATTAAGACTCAGAAATGTAGAGGTCTTAAATCACTATAAAAATATTCTAAAAGAAGATATTGAATTCTATCAATTTCTACAATATGAAGCATACGAACAATGGTTCAATTTAAAGAAATATGCAAACGATAATGGAGTTCAATTTGTTGGTGATATGCCAATATACGTCTCCTATGACTCTAGTGATGTTTGGGCAAACCCACGTTTCTTTGACCTAGATCAAGAAAGATTACCACTACATGTCGCAGGTGTACCACCAGATAACTTTTCTAAGGACGGTCAATTATGGGGAAATCCTCTCTACAATTGGAATCAACTCGAAAAAGAAAATTTCGCTTGGTGGGTCGATAGAATTTCTCAAGCAATTCACGCATTTGACTGGATTCGTATTGACCACTTTATAGGATTCCAAAATTTCTACTCAATTCCTTATGGCCACTTGACAGCTGCAAAAGGTGAATGGAAGAAAGGTCCTGGCTTTAAGCTCTTTGAAGTGATTAAAGAAAAACTTGGTTGCGTTAATATTATTGCAGAAGATTTAGGTGTTATTACAGATGATGTAAGAAAACTATTAAAAAATACTGGATTCCCTGGGATGAAGCTACTTCAATTTGCATTTGACTCTAGAGAAGAAAGTGATTATTTACCACATCTATATACGAAGAACTCAATTGCATACACTGGTACACACGACAATGAAACCACTGAAACTTGGTTTAAAAAACTCCCTAAAAAGGATTTAGACTACTGTTTGAACTATATCAATCATATGGGAGACCAAAGTCCTGTCGATAGCCTTATTAAAGCAACCCTCGCATGTGTAGCAGATACTGCAATTATTCCAATGCAAGATTATCTTGGACTTGGCGATGAAGGCAGAATGAATGTTCCATCAACAACCGGTAATAACTGGAAATGGAGAATGCTTCCTGAAGAGATGAACAAAGCCTTGCTAAAAAAGATTAAATCATTTACACTATTATATGGTAGAGGACAATCAAAAAATAAAAAGGATAGTTAAACTATTCTTTTTTCTTAGGAGATAACATGGATAAAATAAAAGGTGTCAATTTTGGTGGTTGGTTTGTTTTAGAGTATTGGATGAAGCCATCATTATTTGATGGAATTGATTCAAAAGATGAAACTGGGTTTTCTACAAAGAATCCAAATGCTAAAAAAGATTTAATCAAGCATTGGGAAACTTTTATTACAAGAGAAGACTTTATCTATGTTAAAAGTTTAGGTATCAACTCAATCAGACTACCTATTCCTTGGTGGCTTGAAGGTGTTTCACCATATTTTTCAGCATTACCTTACATTCATCAAGCAATGAAATGGGCATCTGAAGTTGAATTGAATATTTTGTTAGATTTACATACAGCACCTGGTTGTCAAAATGGATTTGATAATGGTGGTATACAGGACGTAATGACTTGGCATCTCGATCAGAAAAATATTGATTTGACTGTCGACAAGCTTGAGTTCATCGTCAAAGAGTTTAAAAACTATCCGTCATTTTGGGGTATCCAAGTCTTAAATGAACCTCATGCAACCATAGATATGAACATTATTCAATCATTTTATAAGAATGCTTATCTAAGAATTAGAAGTTTAACAGATAAAGTGATTGTGTTTCATGATGCATTTAGACCTGCAGATCTATCTTGGAAACATTTTTTTGAAACTAATAAAATGAAAAATATTGTCTTTGACCTACATTTATATCATTGTTTTGACCATAGACTAATCACAGGTAATTTTGATCTTCATATTTCAACTATTTTAGAAAAAAGAATTCCTTTGATTCGCGAGCTACAAAAATTTGTTCAAGTAGTTGTTGGAGAATGGTCTTTAGGTATTAATTACGAAAAACTAATAAAGAACGAATCATTTGATGAACTCCTCTATAATAAAATACTTGCAAATCTTCAACTCTATGCGTATACTCAAGGATATGGTTATTATTTCTGGAGTTATAAGATAGATAGAGAATCTCACGAAAACTGGGATTTTAAGAGATTGGTTGAAAAAGGTATACTACCAAATAAATACTGATACACATTTTAATTGATTATATGATACAGAATTGAGTGAAATCAGTCATATATATGAAATGATAACGTTAACATTTATTGATTACAATTAAAAATGCTTTGAAGTTCAAAAAGAATTGAAAATCAATTGACATTTGGTAAAAAAAAGCATATAATTACATTGCTGAAATAAGGAGGATATTGAACATGATATTTGAGCGCATTAAAGAAATGATTATTGAAGAACTTAATGTTCCTGAAGAAAAAGTAACAATGCAAGCAAGATTGGCAGAAGACCTTGGTGCAGATTCAATCGACGCTGTTGAATTAATTATGAACATCGAAGATGAATTCTCTGTCCAAGTTAGTGATGAAGAAGCACAAAACATTAAAACGGTTGGGGACTTAGTTAAGTACGTTGAAGCACTAAACTAAAAAGCAAAAAGGGAACAGATTTTCCCTTTTTTTGTTGGAAAAAATCTTTTTTTTATATATAATAGATATAGCGTCGAAAGAAGGTACAAATTATGTTTTATGACTACAAGAGTATAGAGAAGAAATGGCAGTCCTATTGGTATGAGGAAAAACTCTTTAAGACACAAGAGGATCGACTTAAAGAAAAGTATTATGTCTTAGATATGTTTCCATATCCATCTGCGAGCGGATTACATGTTGGGCACATCGAAGGATATACTGCAACAGACATTATTTCAAGATTCAAGAGAATGCAAGGATATAACGTTCTACATCCTATGGGATGGGACGCTTTTGGTCTTCCTGCAGAACAATATGCACTATCAACTGGTAAGGATCCAAGATCTTTTACCTATGAAAATATCAAGAATTTTAAACGTCAAATCATTGAAGCTGGTAAAGGAATTGATTGGGATAGAGAGTTTGCAACAGCAGATCCTGCTTATTTCAAATGGACACAATGGATTTTTAAAAAAATGTATGAACACGGATTGGCAGTATTAAAGGATGTTGAAGTGAATTGGTGTGAGGGATTAGGTACAGTTCTTGCTAATGATGAAATCGAATTGGTTGAAGGACGTATGGTCTCAGAAAGAGGAAACTATCCTGTCGTTAAAAAAGCGATGAGACAGTGGGTTCTTCGCATTACTGCTTATGCAGATAGACTTCTAGAAGACCTAGATACAATCGATTGGCCAGATCACTTAAAGGAAATGCAAAGAAATTGGATTGGTAAGTCAAATGGCGCGATGATGACATTTGAAATAGACCAATCTAGTGAATCTTTTGAAATATTTACAACACGTCCTGATACGATTTACGGGGCTACTTATTGCGTACTTGCACCAGAGCATCCATTAGTTCTACATATTACAACTGAAGATGAACTCGCTTCAGTGAAACAATATATCGATGTCACGAAGAGTAAAAATGATATGGACCGTGCATTAGATAAATCAAAGACAGGAGTATTTACAGGAACTTATGCAATTAATCCTTTAAACCATAAGAAAATTCCGATTTGGATAGCAGATTATGTCTTACCTCATTATGGAACTGGTGCAGTCATGGCAGTTCCTGCGCATGATGAAAGAGATTTTGAATTCGCACAAGTTCACGGACTTGATATCGTTGAAGTTATTCAAGGGGAATCAGAAGGTGCATTCACTGGCGATGGTATTCATTTCAATAGTGGTATTATTGACGGATTATATAATGAAGATGCTATACATAAAATCATTGATTTCCTTGAAAAAACAAAACAAGGTTATGGACACAATACATATAAATTAAGAGATTGGGTCTTTTCAAGACAACGTTATTGGGGTGAACCATTCCCAGTATTCTATGATAAAGATCAAAATATTCATCTATTAAATGATGAGGATTTACCACTTGACCTACCAGTATTAAAAAACATTCGACCAAGTGGAACAGGTGAATCACCACTCGCGAATGCTCATGATTGGCTTCATGTCAACTATCATGGTGTTGAAGGTAGAAGAGATACCAACACAATGCCTCAGCTTGCAGGATCTTCTTGGTATTTTATTGGCTATATTTTGAAGAATCATTTAGGGATATTACCACTAGACTCCGCTGAAGCGAAGAAATTACTGGATAAATGGCTTCCAATTGATTTATATATTGGTGGTTCTGAACATGCTGTAGGTCATTTACTATATGCGAGATTTTGGACGAAATTCTTATATGATTTAGGGCTTGTATCGGTAAATGAACCATTTAAAAAATATTTTAATGTAGGTATGATTTTAGGTGATGATCACTCTAAGATGAGTAAATCCAAGGGTAACGGTGTCAATCCTGATGATATCATCGAATCCCATGGTGCGGATTCACTTCGTTTATATGAGATGTTTATGGGTCCATTGGATGCAGAAAAACCATGGTCTACTGATTCCTTAAACGGTTCTAAAAAGTTCTTAGACCGCGTGTGGCGCATGTTTGAATTCCCAATTGTGAAAGAAGAAGTTAAGGAACTCAGACAAATATATCATCAAACGATAAAAAAAGTTACTGAAGATTATGAGAAACTAGCATTTAACACAGCGATTTCTCAAATGATGATTTTCGTGAATGAGGTTTATAAAAAACAAACTTTATCTAAAGATCAAGCTAGAGGGTTCTTGAAACTATTAAATCCTATTTGTCCTCACTTAACAGAAGAGATTAACTCAGAGATTTTACAATACAATGAAGAATTAATCTATTCGGAATGGCCAGTATTTAATGAACATTACTTAAAGGTTGATGAAGTTGAGATTGTTGTTCAAGTCAATGGTAAGTTACGTGCTAGATTTGTAGCACCATTTGATGGAGATCAAGAAAAAATCAAACAAGAAGCACTTGAAAACCCAAATGTTGTCAAACATCTTGAAGGATTAACCATTAGAAAAGTGGTTCTAATCCCTAATAAGCTAGTGAATATAGTAGCAAATTAATATCATTTACAAATACTCTACTTCTGTAGGGTATTTTTTTTAATCAAGTAAAATGATGGTAAAATCAATATATACCAATAAAAAGGCGTCATCAATTGTATATTATGCGTAAGGGGAAGCTTATGGACCAGATAAATTTGATCATCAAGGAACTAAAACAACGCAATTATCAGTCATTTGATACATTTTATAACTTGACAAAGAATCAGGTTTTTTACGCAATTATCTCAGTTATTAAGGATAATGACTTAGCTGAAGACATTATGCAAGACACATATGTAAAATTCCTAGATAAGATTGATCAATATAAAGATGGAGCGAATCCCTATGCATATCTTTCAACAATTGCGAGAAACCTGGCAATTAATGTTTATAATCAAAGAAAACGTGAAGTATATTCTGAAGAACTTTTTGAGACTTTGCCTTCACCTGAAGAAAAAAATGATGAAGAGGATATATTTAGAATTCTAGATCTCTTAGAACCTGATGAACGAGAAGTTGTCACACTTCACATCATCAATAATCTTAAATTTAGAGAGATTTCACCAATAGTGGAAAAGCCACTGGGTACAGTACTATGGATATATAATAAAGCAATTAAAAAATTAAAAGAAAAGGTAGGTGACATTCTATGAAGAAAAAAGAATTGATTCAACTCATTAAAACTAAATCAAATGAAGTAGAAATCAAGAATTTTTCGAATTCTATTTTAGAAAGAGTCAGAAACCTGCCTCAAAGAGAAGTCATAGAAGCTCCAAAGAGAGCATTTAGATTAAAACCAATTTTATTCGTTGCATTGGGTACGCTCGCAAGCGTTCTACTCATTATGGTCTTATATAACCCTGCATCACCAATTATCCCAACAGATCCTATTACACCAACTTTAGAGAATATGGATGAAGTCATAGCACTATCATCAGTTTCAACAGCATCACTTATCGAATCTTTTGATAATGAATTAACTAGTGATTCGATTTATCAACTAAAATTTGGTGATGATCAAGAAGACACACAAAGAATCAATGATGAAATTGTTGACGTTACCAAGTATATGGAAACTATCGAAAAGCTATTTGCAAGTCAAAGCGATTTTGGAATTGAAAAAGAAGACATCTCAACAGGTGGGTTTACCAACCGTATGAGATTTAAAACAAAAGACTTATTAGGTCAAGAAGCTGATTATAAATTTGATTACAATCAAACTGCTCTGTCGAATCCAAAACATTTCAATTTAGACGGTGTGCTTGAAATCGGTAATAAATCATATATGATTACTGGCACAGCTTTATCAGATCAAGATCAATTAACACTTAAAGCAGAGAAAGATGAATCCAATTATATTTTGATTCATTACGAATTGATAGATGATATTCATCAATTCACTGTTGAAACAGTTAAAGATGGGGAATCTATCCAAAAAGTTCAATTTGAACTCGAACAATCCGAAACAGAAAAGAAAATTAAATTACAGTTTATTGAAGGTGAATCGATTGGATCTTATGAATTCCAAATTGAAGAAAACGATAATGTGAAAATTGTAAAAGCGAATTATCGTATTATGTTGAATGATGAAGAAGAACAAGGTGAGTTTATATTAAGAGTTATTAGCATACAAAATACAACAACTTACTCAATCTTGATCAAACCTAATGGTAAACCTCCATTTACGATTACTCAAGGAAGAGTCATGACAGAAAGAAGACCTAGAGTTCAAACATCATTAGAAAATGTGAATTTATAACATAATTTCATAAAGTACCAATAAAAATAGATCCTCGTTTGTACATTAAGTGTATAAAGGAGGATTTAAATATGAAAAAAGTAAAATTTATTTTGAGTTTCGCATTTATGTTATTCGCAGTAGTTGCAATTGTTGGGTGTACTAATTCTGTAGCAGCAGATGATACATATGTTACATTGGATATCAATCCTAGCATAGAGTTAATCGTAACACCTAAAGAAAAAGTTGTGTATGCAAATCCACTAAACGCAGATGGTGAAGTTCTTTTAGTAGATCTTGACTTAGTAGGACTTGATTTAGATGTAGCAGTTGCATTAATTGTTGAAACAGCAATTGAACTAGGTTATATCGACGTTGAAGCTGAAGAAACAATTGTTTCTGTAACAACAGTTTCAAGAGATGCAGCAATTGGTGAAAAGATTAAGACTCAAGTTAAAGCACACATCAATAATGAATTTAAAGATCGTGCATTAATGGGTCGTGCTGAAGACAAAGGTTTCACACCAGAGTTTTTAGTAGAAGCTGATACTTATGGAGTAACTCCAGGATTCTTACGTATGGCAAATTCAGTTGTAGCAACTAATGATGAAATATTATTAGAAGATGCATTACAAATGACTGTACAAGAATTACAAGCACTATTAAAAGATGCTAAAGAAGCAAATAAAGAAGTCATTCATGCATTAAGAAGTGAATTCTTTGCAGCAAGAGAACTTATATTTGATGAATATCTTCCTCAAATTCAAGAACTTGAAGCATCAATTCAAACTTCAAGCGAAGCAATTGCAGCACTTGAACTAGAACTTGCTGAAGCTGATGAAGCAGATCAACCTGCTATTCAAGCAGAACTTGATTTAGCTCTAGAAGCACATGCAACACTTGAAGCAGATCTTGAAGAACTTAAGACTTTGTTCCATGATGAAGTAACAGTATTAAGAGATGAATTTCATGAACAATCACAAGTTTTAAGAGCTGAAATCAGAGAAACTTTTCAACACAGAAAAGAAATAAATGAAGAAAAAGTAGAAGGTTTCATGAATCAAATGCAAGAACGTAAAGAAGAAATGAAAGAAGCTATTGAAGAGTATCAAAATAAACGCCCATAATTCCCCTTATGGGAAATGATAAAAAAGACGAGAGCACCTTAGCTTTCGTCTTTTACTTTATGAATCATTAAAATATAGGGTGGGTTATTATCTTGAAATGGTAATTCAATCTTCATTACCTTATAGGTGTCTGAATCTAAATGATTGAAGTATTGATCTATAGATTTAGACTCTTTTTTTCCTTCTTCATGCCCAGTATATATAACAAGTTGTATGAATCCTCCAATAGGTAATTTAGGTAGAATAGAGGTTATAGCAAGTATTGTTGATTCAGAATGAGTTGTTATAGTCTTATCACCGTTTGGAAGATAACCTAAGTTAAAGACAACTGCTTTATATAAGTTGAGATAGTTATTGATTCTTTCATGTGTATCTAAAATGAGTTCAACATTAGAAATATTTTGCTCATTTAGCTTTTTAGCGGTTTCTTCAATCGCTTTTTCTTGAATATCAAAAGCATAAACTTTTCTACTGATTCCAGCAAGGAAAATTGTATCATATCCATTCCCCATGGTTGCATCAACAACAATATCATTACTTGTTATATATTCTTTTAATAGAAGATGTGCATAATCAAGAATGAAGTTCTTTTTCATCATAGTCACCCTGATATAATCCAAGCTTTCTCATTTTTTTATCAATTTCATTGGTTACAACAAATTTCTTTCTCGTCCAATTAGGAGCGATTAACATATGACTTGGTGCATCTCCGGTTAATCTGTGGATAATAATGTCTTTTCTTAACCATAAAATTTGATCAACAGTGACATCAACATATTCCTCTAAAGTCATCATTTGCCACGGATTCTTCATATAGTCATGACCCATTTTGGTTTTTTCCATCAAATGAAGCATATGAATTTTAATACCTTGAACATCTAATTTATTAATATGTTTTACAGTGTCTATCATCATGTCCTTTGTCTCAAAGGGAAGACCATTGATGATATGCACAACAACTTCAATATTCTTTTCTCTTAATCTCTTTACTGCGTCATCAAAGCAAGCTAAATCATGTGCTCTATTGATTAAATCTGAAGTCTTTTGATTAATCGTTTGTAAACCAAGTTCGACTTGTACAGGCATTCTTTTGTTAAGTTCATCTAGATATTCAACAACATCATTCGGTAGGACATCTGGTCTAGTGGCTATCGATAGCATCACGATATTTGGATCTAGAGTAATCGCTTCCTCATAAAGTGCTTTTAATCTAGGTAAAGGAGCGTGTGTATTGGTGTTCGCTTGGAAATAGACGATATAATGTCCATCTTCCCATTTTTGATGCATCATGTTCTTGATTTTTTCGAATTGTGATTTTAGTGGTTCTAATTTATTACCAGCAAAGTCTCCACTTCCCATGAATGAACAAAAAGTACAGCCACCACTCGCAACTGTTCCATCAATGTTTGGACAAGTAAAACCACCATTTAAAGCGATTTTAAAAACCTTTTTATTGTATTTTTCTAAATAGTAATTATTTAATGTATTATAATGCTTTTCATGATTCATTAAGTTCATCTTTTTTCACCACTATCATTTTATCATATGGAAGATTATTATGATATAATAAGACACAAGGAGTTGAAGGCATGTTCAAGAGAATGACAACAAGTTTATCGAAGCCCCCGCTTGCGATTTTTTTTATGAAAGATTCATGGGGTAGAGCAATATTATATCTCTTTTTTATTCCTTTATTGCTGGTTATTCCACTTTTGATTCAATCATCAATACGACCAGGAATGAGCATTTCACGATATAATGTGATCGTTCAAGAAATTCAAAAAGACTTTACTGCTCAAAATACAAGTATACAAAATGGAACCTTAACATATGAAACTAACCTAAATATTAAGATTGATTATTTTTTCATCCATTTGGGAGATCCTGAAACAGGTAAATCTCAAATCGTAATTAAACTTGAGTCAGAAGATATCGTATTATATATGAATAATACCGAATTTGGTAGATCAAGTTACGATGAAATCAATTTAATGAATCATGATTTTTCAGATAATTCACTTGAAAATTCTAGAAAATTAGCAAATTCAATTAAACTATTTTATAATGAACAAGATATATTTATGTTAGGTGATATGATACTCGTATATCGTGATGGATTATACAACTATACGTTTTATGTGTTCTTAATGGCTATCATGATGAGTTTATTCGTCCCACAAATTCAAATACCTTATACTAGACGTTTCAAATTATCTATTTATTTATCTACAATACTGATTTTTGTTCAATTTGTCTTAATGCTATTTGGATTAAGTCAATTCGAATTTATAGGTGTTTTTGCCCTCTATTTTTATCATTTTTGGGCATATCGATCCATGAAAACCATTAAGAAAGGGGATTTACTGTGAGTAAAGACAAATTTACATTATTTTTAGAACAATCAAAATTTGTTTCACCTATTTTAAACAGTGCTAGCCTCGATCAGGTTTTTGTTGATGCAAATCAAAAAATTTGGGAATTTTCAATTACGCTTTCTGAATGTGTTGAACCAGAAGTGCTTTTACCGTTTGTTACAAATTTAAAAAGTTATTTTTATATATCTCGAGTTTTGACATCCATAAAAGTCAAATTTAATTACAAATCTTTAGATGGCTTCGAAAAGCATGCAATGAGCTATTTTGATTATGCGATTATTGAATTATCAAAAGAGAAAGCTAGATATCTTGTTTTAAAGAATTTTAAAGCCAGATTTGAAAAAGGTTCTTTTATTTTATCTATTGATCAAGATTCGACATATGTTTCAGAATATTTTAAAGATGTAGAGTCTATTTTTAAAGGTTTAGGGTTACCAGCTAAGTTTAAATTAGAAGTGATTCATACATTAACTCCAACATCACAATTGATTGAGTCATCAATTACTGAACAAGATAAGGCTAACGAACAAAAACAAGAGTATGCTAAAAAAACATTAAAACAACAAAACATTAAAACATTTACGAAAAAGAGTAGTCCGCAAGCCATATCAATTAAGGAAATCCCTTTAGACCAATATCGCTTAGACCAATATATGAATGAAAAAGGTGACACAAACTTTCTAATCGAAGGTGTTATTTCTAAGCTTGAAGTTAGACAATTAACCAATACAACTTTGATGAGTTTTGTCTTAGGTGATGATGACGATGCGATTTACATCAAACAATTCGTTAAGACAGATAAAGATAGAGACCTTGTCGCATCCATTCATGACGGTGATTTGGTTCAAGTCAGAGGTAAAGCTAAATTCGATACATTCCAAAAGGATGTTGTTGTATTTGCTGATGCGATTAACTTTATCGAAAAGAACAAAAAAGAAGAACGACTAGATAAGTCAAAAGAAAAAAGAATTGAATTCCATGTTCATACAAAGATGTCAAACATGGATGCAGTAAACGATGCTACTGAATATGTTGAACAAGCAATTAAATGGGGACACGAAGCTATCGCCTTTACCGATCATAATGGGCTATATGCTTACCCTGAAATATATAAAGCGACTAAAGGTAAAGATATTAAACCCATTTATGGAGTTGAACTAGACTTTGTCGATGAAACAAACTTTAGTATCACTACACATACTGAAAAAACTATTTTATTAAAGGATGCTAAATATGTAGTGTTTGATATTGAAACAACCGGTTTATCAGCAACGAGAGATAAAATCATTGAAATCGGTGCAGTTAAAATAGAGTCTGGAGCGATTACTGAGCGTTATCAAAGCTTTGTAAATCCTGGGGAAACATTATCACATTTTACAACTGAACTCACCGATATAACCGATGAGATGCTAGAAAATGCTCCAACCATAGAAGAAGCTTTACCAGGTTTTTTAAAGTTTATTGAAGGCAGTATTTTAGTTGCTCATAACGCGATGTTTGATATAGGACATATTAGAGAAAATGCGAAAAAACAATCACTTGAATTCGATGACTCATTGGTTATTGATACATTAAATATGGCTAGATATTTTTATAACAATGAGTTAAAACGCTTTAATTTAAAAGCTGTTGCAAAACTCTTTAAGGTCAAACAAGAACAACACCATAGAGCAGATGATGATGCGTTTGTTACTTCTCAAATTTGGTTGAATATGTTAAACGATTTACTTCAAAAAGGAATTAAATTATACACTGATATTAATGAAGCGATTGATTTAAAAGAAGCATGGAAACATATCATGCCCTACCACATCAATATATTGACGCAAACTCAAGTGGGATATAAAAACCTATTTAGAATTATTAGTGAATCTTTGACCACTAATTTTTATGGTGGTCCAAGAGCATTAAAATCAGTATTAAATAAATACAGAGAAGGCATTCTTGTTGGAAGTGGTTGTGCAAATGGAAATGTCTTTGAAGCTGCTTTAAATCAGGGAGACCAAAGTTTGAAACAAGCAATCTCTTTCTACGATTATATTGAAGTACAACCACCTCAAGCCTATAAACATTTAAAAGATGGGTTAGGGCCATTAGGTGGTGAAATTATTGAAGCTGTTATCGCGAAAATCGTAAGATTTGCTAAAGAACAAAACAAGATTATTATCGCTTCAGGTGATGTGCATTACCTAGAAAAAAAGGATGTATTGTATAGAGAAATCTATATTCGTACACCATTAGTTGGTGGAGGAATTCACACACTTTCTAAATATAATACAATGCCAGAACAGTACTTTTTAACAACAGAAGAAATGTTGAAATCAATGGCTTTTTTAGGTAAAGAATTAGCTTATGAAATTGTTGTTAAAAATACAAACTTACTAAATAGCATGATTGAGAAAATTCAAGCATTTCCAAAATCTTTATATTCACTTCCAGATGAAGCATTCAAAGATTTATTAGGTATAGAATCTATTTCAGATGAAGTGAAAAGACTTGTTTATGATAAGATGCAATATCTTTATGGAAACATTCCACATCAACTTGTCACAGAAAGAGTGACGAGAGAACTCAAAAATATTATTGATAATGATTTCGCACCAAACTATTATATCTCACATTTACTCGTGAAAAAATCTTTAGATGAAGGATACTTAGTTGGCTCACGTGGTTCTGTAGGGTCCTCACTTGTTGCTACACTACTTGATATCACCGAAGTCAACCCATTAAAACCTCACTATAGATGTCCAAATGGCGATTTTACGGCTTTTTATCTAACAGATGAAGAGATACACCACTTTGGAATTACGAAGGAACAAAAGGAATTTCAACCATTCTTAAAAGGTATCCAATCTGGATATGACTTACCTACTAAAGATTGTCCAATATGTGGTAAAAGATTAATTAAAGATGGTCATGATATTCCATTCGAAACCTTCTTAGGGTTCGATGGAGATAAGGTTCCTGATATCGATTTAAACTTTTCTGGAGACTATCAAGCCATAGCACATAATTATGTTAAAGAATTAATTGGTGAAGATCATACCTTTAGAGCGGGAACCATTTCAACTGTAGCTGAAAGAAATGCTTATGGTTATGTGAAGGGGTATCTCGAAGATAAAAATATTCAAGCAAGAAGTGCACAAGTTGAACGACTTGCTAAAAAAATAGAAGGTGTTAAACGTTCTACAGGTCAGCATCCTGGTGGGATTGTTGTTGTGCCTAAATCGAAGACGATTTATGACGTTACACCAATTCAATTTCCAGCTGATGATGTGAATTCAGAATGGAAAACAACACATTTTGATTATCACTCTTTCGAATCTAATTTATTGAAACTAGATATCTTAGGTCATGATGATCCAACGATGATTAAATTTTTAATGGATTATGTTTTTGAGCACCCAACCGAATTTCCATTTGAACGTGCTCAAGATATTCCACTTGATGACCCAAAAGTTTATGAGCTATTTTCTGGTACTGAAGTTATAGGTGTAAAATCTCATGAAATAATGAGCGAAGTGGCATCCTATGCAATCCCTGAATTTGGAACACCTTTTACGAGACAAATGTTAATGGATACGAAACCGAAAACATTTGCTGGTTTAGTTAAAATTTCTGGATTATCTCACGGAACAGATGTTTGGATTAAAAATGCGCAAGCATTAGTATCAGGTAATACTGAATTTGGTAAAATTCCTTTCAATGATATCATTGCTTGTCGTGATGATATTATGGTTCAACTTTCTGAACGTGGTCTTCAACCTCTTAAAGCATTCGATATTATGGAGTTTGTCAGAAAAGGGAAACCAAGTAAGGATCGTGCAACTTGGTTAGATTATGAACAGGAAATGAGAAAAAACAATGTACCTGATTGGTACATATGGTCTGCTAGTCAGATTAAGTATATGTTTCCTAAAGCACATGCTACTGCATATGTGATTATGGCGATGCGTATCGCATGGTTCAAAGTATATAAACCACTCTTATTCTATAGCGGATTCTTCTCTAAGAGAGCAGTTCAATTTGAATATGAAGTCATGATTGCAGGAGCGAACGCAATCAGAAACAAATTAACGACTTTAAATGAAGGTTATAACTTAAAGGTTAAAGATGAAAACTTGATCGTTACACTTGGTGTTGCACTAGAAATGACAAAACGAGGTTTCTC
>CAKMKF010000127.1 GCA_927439925.1 uncultured Acholeplasmataceae bacterium
CGCGCCAATTGCGACGCAAGTCCTCATAATGTTTCCTGTATTTTGTGGTATTTCTGGTTCATATAAAACGATATGTAACATTATACTCTCACCTGCATTTCATAAGTAATTCCCTTTTTAAGGTAATGTCCGTAAAACAAAATGATTATATTAGAAATCATCATTGCCCAAAATATGCCTCTATAATCATCACTTGGAAGTAACCACATAGCGATTAACACAATCGGTATTCGTAATCCCCAGAGGCGAAGGGAAGCCATCTTTAATGTATATTTAGAGAACCCGCTACCATTAAATAAACCAATATAACATTGGAATAAAGCCATCAATGGTTGAGTTAATAATAACCATACGGTATATTCACCAGCAATGAAATATGAATCTGATGTATTCGTACCAAGGATTAACTCAATGATAGGATACCTTAAAGGGATAATAATTGAAATACCTACAATCATAATTCCTAATGATAGATTCCTAGAGACTTCATAACTCTTTTTGGCTCGTTCTGGCTTTTGATGTCCGATATTTAAACCAATATAGGCTGCAGCGATTGTCGAAATCGCGACGACAGGATTTAATAGTAAACTAGATATTCTATTTCCGACAGAAAACCCTGCAGATACTGAATCACCATAACTTAAGATAATACTTTGAATTAAAACGAAACCTAGCGCACTTACTGCTTGACCAATCGATGCAGGAAATGCAAATCTTCCCATATCTTTAATCGTAGGTAGATCCAAATTCATTTGTTTTAAATCAATCTTTATATGTTTTTTACTCTTCATTAAGTCATATATAATGAATGGCATTGGTGCACCATGTGCGATTAAAGTCGCATATGCAGCACCTTCAATGCCCATCTTAAGCACTGATATGAAATACCAAGTTAAGATAATATTTACAAAAATACCACCAACATTTAAAATCACTGGATAGACTGTTTCACCAGTCGATTGTCTTACTGCTTGATAAACCATAAAGACGAAAACTAAAACAAACTCTAAACTTCTTATTCTAAAATACTCTCCTGCAAAAACTAATGTTTCACCACGCGCACCCATTAAATAAGCAAACAAGTTATAACCTAGGACTTTATCAGAAGTTAGAAAGAATATACCAGTAACCAAGACTCCAAAGATAATAGCGAGTAACATCAGTTTAGATGCATATTTCGTCGCTAAATCTTTTCTGTTCGCTCCGACATATTGGCTTACCATCGCGACTGTAGCTATACCAAGTCCCGCACCTAACGCCATAAAGAAGTTAAAGACTGGCCAGTGAATGTTTAACGCAGCAAGTGCTGCATCAAGCGTTTCCTGACTACCTACATCCATTCTAGCGATAAAAACTGCATCAACTAAGTCATGAAGACTTTTTAACAAATTGTTCAAAAAAACGGGTATTGCCATAATGACAATACCTTTTAGAATCGACTTGTGATTTAATATGCGATCAATATTTTCTTTTTTAAGTGCTCTAGCCAATTCTATGACCTTCTATTTCTTATATTTTTTAATCATCTCTTGTTTTAGATTCCATAAATTTTGTGATAAGTCCACATAATACTCATGCGGTTTTTCCAATCTCAATACTTCTGGCCATAATTTAATATGCTCAGCCTTCGCATATGTTCTGATATCCTTTAATTTCGGAAGTTCATAAACTAACTTCCCTTTTTCAAAAATAGGTATCAACAAAGGGATTGCTGTATAGTTTTCAATCACTTTACTCTTCCAAGGGAAATTCGGATCAAACAAGTGATATGGCTCTCTAGAATCGATTTCTTCATCGAAAAGAGTCATAACATCTGCTTCAGCCATCCCATTTTCATCATAGAAACGAAATACTTGTTTAAACCCAGGTGTCGTTGTTTTCGCAACATTTTCACTGATCTTAATCTTTGGAGTGAGGATGCCATCCACTTCAATAGCTGATAACTTAAAGACTCCACCAAAAACTGCTTCAGACCTAGCTGTTACAAGTCTTTCACCAACACCAAAGCTATCAATTTGAGCACCTTGATGAATCAGTTCTTTAATCAAGTATTCATCTAGTGAATTAGATACAGTAATCTTAACATCAGTTAATCCTTCTTTATCTAACATTTTTCTAGCTTCTTTGGTTAAATAAGTTAAATCTCCTGAATCCAAACGAATTCCTTTTAAACGAAATCCTTTAGGTTCTAACACTTCTTTATGGATTCGAATCGCGTTAGGAACACCTTCCTTAAGTGTATTATAAGTATCTACTAAAAGTACTGTATTCTTAGGATAAGTATTTGCATATGCTTGAAAAGCTTCATATTCAGTCGCATAGCTTTGAATATAACTATGTGCCATTGTGCCTATGGCAGGAATTTGATACATATAGTCTACATAAGTATTCGATGAACCAATTGCTCCACTAATATATGCAGCTCTCGCACCAAAAATGGATGCGTCATACCCATGCGCTCTACGCGCTCCAAATTCTAATACTGCTCTACCTTGCGCTGCATAAACGATTCTAGCAGCCTTTGTAGCAATTAAGCTTTGATGATTGATTGTGAGTAGGATCATCGTTTCAATGAGCTGACACTCTAAGATTGGCCCTTTTACAATCATGATTGGTTCGTGAGGGAATACTGGAGTTCCTTCTTTCATTGAATAGACATCACAAGTAAACTTAAAATGTCTTAAGTAATCCAAAAATCCATCTAGGAAAACGTCCTTAGATTTTAAATAACTGATTTCATCTTCATCAAAACTTAAATTCTTTATATAATCTACGACCTGCTCCAATCCAGCGAATATTGCATATCCACCTTGATCAGGAATTGATCTAAAAAATACATCAAAAACTGCAATTTCATTATGTTTGTTGTCTTTGAAATAACCATTCGCCATGGTTAATTCATAGAAGTCCATTAAAAGCGATAATTTACGTACGTTCAATTTCCTTGCCTCCTCTTTAGACACTATCTATTTTAACACTTTTCACTTATTTTTGGTATACTAATGATAGATTAAATAAGGGGAAAATATATGATTATCTTACTATCACCAGCAAAAATGTTTTCTAAATCGAAAACTACATCCAATCAAGTTCCCTATTTTCAAAACGAAGCTTTATCTTTGATAAAACAGTTAAAGAAGAAAAAGATTTCTGACTTTATGGACAAAATGAAAATTTCAGAGAAACTCGCACATGAAGTTAAGGAATACTATACTAATTTCGGTAATGATCAATTTTCTGCGATTCACACCTATGATGGTCAAGCATATAAAGGATTCGATGTGAGTTCAGCAAGTCATGAATTGCTTGATAAAATGAATGATCAGTTATATATTCTTTCAGGACTTTATGGTATGATAAAGCCATTAGATGCGATCAGTTACTACCGATTAGATATTAAGGATAATATTATTAGAAATCTATATCCATTTTGGAAAAAGAAAATCGCAAGTTACTTAAAGGAATATCATCATCATGAATTATTCATTAACTTAGCATCTAGTGAATATAGCAAAGTACTACCTAAAGACATTAATATAATAACGATTGATTTCCTTCAAATTCAAAAGGGTAAATATAAATCAATATCGATGTTCGTCAAAAAAATGCGTGGTATGATGGCAAGATACTTAATCGAACATGACATAAGTGATTTAGAACTCATGAAGAAAATAGAACTTGATGGTTACACATACGATTTAAATAAATCTAGTGCTGATTTACTCATATTTTCAAAGGAGGTATAACTTGAAACGCTTAGTTAGAATGTTTGTTTCAAGAACATCTTTAATCTTATTACTACTTCTTGCTCAAATTGTGTTGTTTTTAGTTTTAATTGACTATGTTTCAGCAATCGGAGATTGGTCCATTGTCTTCTATGTCATATCAATTATCATTGTGATCTATTTGATTGCTAAAGAAGAAAATCCTTATTACAAAATCAGTTGGATTATCCCAATCCTAGTTTTTCCGTTATTTGGTGGTCTTTTCTATTTATTCTATCGCCAAAGAAATTTAGGATCCAGGGTATTAAAGAGACATTTAAATATCGACTTAAATCGTTATGATTATGTAAATACTTATGAAAACATCCTAAAAACTAAAAAATCACATTATCTAGACCAACAAAATTGGCCAGCTTACCAGAACACAAAAACTGAGTTTTTAGGTTCTGGAGAGATCATGTTTGAAAGGATGTTGAAAGACATCCGTGAAGCGAAAAAATATATCTTCTTAGAATTCTTTATTATCAGTCCAGGTGAAATGTGGGATACAATACGAGAAGCTTTACTCGTAAAGATCAATGAAGGACTCGACGTAAAGCTTATCTTTGATGATTTTGGAAGTTCTGCTTTACCGTTCTGGTATGAAAAGAAATTAAGAAAAATGGGCTTTGATGTTATTAATTTTAATCCAATGCGCATTCACTTGAACTTTGCGATGAATTATAGAGACCACAGAAAAATAGTTGTCATTGATGGAAATATTGGATACACTGGTGGGATTAACATTGGTGATGAATATATTAATAAAACATCACCATTTGGACATTGGCTAGATGCAGGCATTAGAATCGAAGGTGATGGTGTTTGGAGCTTAGTCATTTCATTTCTTGAAACCTATCGCTTCATGGGTAAAAAAGATATCTTTTATGAAAATTATAAAGGGGATAAACACTTAACATCAGATGGATTCGTTGCACCTTTCTCAGATACTCCTTTAGATAAAGAGTTAACGACTAAAAATATGTATTTATCATTGATTTCATCTGCCAATCATTCGATTGATATCACAACACCTTATCTCATCATTGACAATGAATTAAATACTGCATTAAAGCTAGCAGCGAAATCAGGAGTTAAGGTTAGAATCATTATTCCATATGTTCCAGATAAGAGAATTATTTATATGGTAACTGAATCCTATGTTCCAGAACTTGTTGAAGCAGGATGTAATGTATACAGATATGAACCTGGTTTTATTCATTCTAAAATGATGATTGTAGATAACAATAAAGCGATGATAGGTACAGCCAATCTAGATTTTAGAAGTCTTTATCTCCATTTCGAAAACAGTGTATTCTTAGATGGTTGTAAGAGCATACTCGAGATGACAAAATTCTTTAATGAGACTGTAGAAAAAAGTATTTGTGTAACTAAAACAGGTAAAAAGAATATCATTTACCGATTAATCCAAATCATGCTTAAAGGATTTGCTACACTGATGTAAAAAATGAATGGTTCGATTGCTCGAACCATTTTTTTTACGCTTCTATTGAAATTTCTCCAGCTCTCTTTAACGCTATTTTCGTGATCACTGGACCAACAAGTTCATAAATGAGTGTAGCTGATAAAATGATTGCTCTAATCATCGAACCCATTTCAGCATTCAATACTTGTGTAGCAACTAAGCTTAAACCGATTGCTACCCCAGCTTGAGGAATTAAAGCGAATCCTAAATACTTTTGGATAACCGGTTCTGCTTTCATGATTCTAGCACCAAACCATGCTCCAAAGATCTTACCAATGACTCTAAACACTACGTAAACAATACCAATAATACCGACAACACCTAGTACTGTTAAATTAAGTTCTGCACCACTGATAACAAAGAACATAATAAATACTGGTGGAGTTACAAAATAGATTAATCCATTGATTTCTTCATGTTTAGAACTGATATTAGCGAATACTGCGCCTAGCATCATACAAGCGAGTAGTGTGGAACCTTCAAAATAATCTGCCAAAAAGATTGTTAAGAAAATGAATGTAATCACTAAGCTAATTCTATTCCCTCTACCTGTAAACCATCTAGTACCTAAAGTTAATAGTATTCCGAAGATGAAACCTATCAAAAGAGATACAAATATCTCAATAAAAGGATCAAGAACTTGCATAAAAATGGATGAATCCGTGACATTTCCGATTGCATTTGCAATTGCTACAAAAATACCAAATAAAACAATGGCTACTGAATCATCAATAGCGACAACGCTCATTAATGTTTCAGTAAGTTTTCCTTTAGCCTTATACTGTCTAATGACCATAATGGTTGCTGCAGGAGCAGTTGCTGCTGCAATCGCTGATAAAACTAGAGCAAATCTAAAATTATCAACTGTTAATGTGCCTTTAGCAGTAAAGTATAAAACTGTTCCTAAAAGAGTCACTAAGACTGCGAAAAGAGATTCAAATAATGCAATCACGATTGGAGTTGCTCCAACACGTTTAAAATAGACGAGTTTCATTTCATTTCCAATCGAAAATGCGATGAAACCTAATGCGACAGTTGAAACTATTTCTAATTCATGAATCGAATTCTCAGGAATTAAATTGAGTAAACTTGGTCCAATCAATAGACCACCTACTAAATAACCTGTAACATTCGGCAATCTTAAATACTTCGCTATTTTTCCAAATAAAAGACCGGTTGCTAATATAATTCCTGTGTAGAGTAAAACATATATGCCCAAAGAAATTCACCTATCCCTTATAGCCCTTGATCGAGTCAATAGGAAGTGTAAACGCAATACCTGAATTTGGAGCCATTAAATCTCCAGCAATCAACTCAATGATTTGATAAACAACTTCCACTTGTTCATCTGGAAGTGCTAGGATAATCACATGTGATTCTTTTCTAGGAACATCCAAAATAGCCTTTAATGAACCTATCCATGGAATATCTTCATTTCCTGCTAATTTTCTTCCCATACCTGTACTTTCAAGAATGGTAGCACCCTTGATTTGATTCTTACTTAATTCCTTTAAAAACTTATCGAGTAGTTCTGGTTTATTCATCACATAAATCATTAATTTCATCAAATTCGCCTTCTTTCGTTTTCGATTATACGCCTTTATTTACCGTAGTCAATAGGGAAGCGTTTTAAACGTAAAAAAAAGCACCACCATGAGGTGATGCAATCTAAAATCGTAAATTATTTTCTAGCGAATCCAAGCACTCCAAATGCTGAACCTAATACAAATAATAGATAAGTGATTAAATATAATGCAATATTGATTGTATTAAAGATTTCTAAACCGTCGAGTGATGCTACAAATTGTTTAGCTGCAAACATACCTACTGCTAAGAACAATGTGATTGAACCTAAACGAAGCATGAATATTGAAAATCTGTTTGGTTTCTTATAAGCAAATAATACCCATAATAAGAATGGAACTGCTACTGCTGCACCAGGTATGATATATGGAGAAATCCCGTTTAATAGATCAATAATTGGTGAAACTAAACCTAGAACAGTTGCTACCCACGTTGGAGAAGATAAAGCTATCGGAAATAATGGCGAAGTTGCTGAAATCGTACCTTCGATTAAAACGAATGCTAAGACTACAGTAAGAACGACACGAAGGATTAAACCTCTACGAATTGCCCATAGTAACATAATCAAACCCGCAACTAGTGCAAGTAATGCATATTCATCAATAATTGGATAAGGAGCTGCATAGTCGTTCACCATATTTGCATAAGGTAGGACGTTTCCAATCAATGGTAGATCTTGATAACCAAGAATCAATTTTGCACTTAGGAAAGTCGAAGAAACTAAAATAAGTAAGAAACCAAATGTTCTCACTATTTTTCCCAACGTTTTATTGTATACCCTCTTGTTCATATAAAACTCACCACTTTCTAAAATAATTCTATCTAAAAAATATTTTACCACATTTTAGATGTGTTGTTATAAAAATGCTACGAATTAATATCCTTATTTACAGCTAAATCACCT
>CAKMKF010000128.1 GCA_927439925.1 uncultured Acholeplasmataceae bacterium
TATTTCATGACTCATATTAGCTAGAAACTGACCTTTAGCTCTTGAAGAAGAGTTCATTCGAATCATTAGAAGTCAAAAGAGTTTTGCTGATGATAAAGGGTTACCTATTCTTTTTAATTTTGATTACCGAATCAATTTTGATATCTTAGGAGATTATAGAAAACTTAGACAAGTCATATTAAACCTATTGAATAATGCAATCAAATATACAAACAAAGGACAAATTGAAATTGACGTTCAAATGCTTACAGAAGAACCACTACAAATACAATTTTCAGTCAAGGATAGTGGTATAGGTATTGAAAAATCTCAGATTCAATATTTATCAGACGCTTTTTATCAAGTTGATTCGTCAGAATCGAGAAAGTATCAAGGCACAGGACTTGGATTATCAATTTCAAATCAAATCATTGAATTACTACATGGGAAACTAGAAATAGAAAGCGAAATTCATAAAGGAAGCACATTTAAAGTAACGCTTCCTCTTGTTAAGAATAGATTATACGAGTATCCTGCCATTCAAAACATGAAGGCATTGTATGTCATCGATCAAATCGATGAGTCTACAATCGAAGGACTCCTTTCTTCAATGGGGATGACTACATATACATTTGACTCTATTAATGATCAAAAGGCAGATGCAATCATTTTTGAAAAGCCTATTAAAAATAACGATATGATTCAAAGGTTAAAAGATGAGTATGGAAATGATTCAACAATTACCATTTCTTCTGCAACACCAGAAAACAAAAGATTCAAAAAGATTGATTGTTTCTTTGACTTGCCAGTATCTAGACAAACACTATACCAAAAAATATTGAATAAATTAAATTCAGAGAGAAAAGCACAAAATACAACAGAATACAAAACAATTCTCTCCGGATATGCACTTGTAGTTGATGATAATAGACTCAATAGAATCGCATTAGAAAGTATCCTTGTTAAACAAGGAATTAAATCAACTTCAGTGGATAGTGGTAAGAAAGCTATTGATTTAGTTAAAAAAGAAGATTTTAATATTATTTTGATGGATATTCAAATGCCTGAGATGGATGGAATCGAGACGACCAGAAGAATCCGTGCACTTGGTAAAAAATACCAAAATATTCCGATAGTTGCAGTCACTGCAAATGCATTTTTTAATGATTATGATATGATGAAAACCACTCAAATCAATGATGTTATTTTTAAACCAATTAAAATTGATCATTTAAATCAGGTATTAAGAAAATATATTCATACAGGAACGAGCATCCAGATTCCTGATGAACTTTTCGCATTCGATGAAAAAGATTTTAAACAACGCTTTGAAGGCAGTAATGATATAGCTTTAGAAGTCATAGAATCATTTTCAAATGAATATAGAGGAGATCTTCAAAAGTTGAAATCTGCAATTCTTCTTAAAGATAGCGAAGAGATTATGAAAGCGGCACATTATTTCAAAGGATCTTGTTCATATCTTTCAGGAAAAAGAGCAGTGTGGATGTTAAATTACATCATGAATATTGCGAAAAACAGACAAATGGATTTGATGAATCTTTGCTATGATATGCTTGAAAGTGAAGTGAACGAACTGATGAAAGGGATTAAAGATTTTAAATTCTAAAACATATATAATAAAGCATTATACATGTTTAACATAATCATTATTAGAACAGCACTTAATAGGTGCTGTTTTTTCTTATTCATTCAAAATATGATACAATATTATTAGGTGATTATATGAAAAATAAAGATGAACTAAAAAAAGTATTAACTCCAATTCAATATCATGTTACACAGGAAAATGGAACAGAAAGAGCGTTTGAAAATGAATACTGGAATAACCACGAAGAAGGCATTTATGTGGATATAGTTTCAGGTGAACCTCTTTTTACAAGCCTTGACAAATTTGATAGCGGATGTGGTTGGCCAAGTTTTGCTAAACCGGTTAAAGATTTAGAGACTAAGACAGATAGAAGTCATTTTATGACTCGAACTGAAGTTCGTAGTCCAGAAGCTGATAGTCATTTAGGACATCTATTTACTGATGGACCTAGAGAACTTGGTGGACTTAGATATTGCATTAACTCTGCTGCGATTAGATTTATACCAGCAAAAGATTTAGAAAAGGAAGGCTATAAGGAATATATTAAATTATTTCAAAAATAGTTTAGGGGGGCATTATGGATAAGTACAATATTGATTCAGAGTTGAGAGTTTTAAAACCATTGAAATTCACTAAATATAATAGCTCACGTCGACTGATTGCAAATTTGGTTTTCACATTAACTGTTTTTTTTACAAGACCAGGTAAGAGTGTCATTTTTAAGAAGTATAAAATAAAAGGTTATAACCATCAAAATGTAAAGATTTTTGTTCTTCGCAAGAGAAATGAAGCAGGAAAAACTCCAGGTCTTTTGTATATTCATGGTGGTGGATTTCAAGTTGTCGGTACGACAGTGCATCTAAAGATGCTGGAAAAGATTGTTCATGAAACAGGACATACTGTTGTCTATGTAAATTATCACTTAGCGCCAAGACATCCATTTCCAGCTGGTTTCTTTGATTGTTATCACGCACTTCTGTGGATGAAAAATCATGCAGCATTTCTACATATTGATGAAGATAAGATTAGTGTTGGTGGAGACTCAGCTGGAGGCAATCTAGCTACAGGTATTGCACTTTATGCAAGAGACAAAAGTGGTCCAAAGATTGTTAAGCAAATGTTATTATATCCTGTCATTGATGTTAAACAAGACGAAATTCCTGAATACTTGTCAAAGTATTTAACAGAAAAAGGAAGAGTTTTTGTTCAAGCAGAATCTGAAGTAGCTGCTATCAATATGGTT
>CAKMKF010000129.1 GCA_927439925.1 uncultured Acholeplasmataceae bacterium
AAAGGTATACAAGTTTTTACGAACTCGAGGTTCAGATGATTTAACTACGCCTTCGCCCTTATTTTACTACCAATCACTTAAAAATAAAAGACTAAGAGATAACCCCTAGTCCTAGTATACGAAAAGCTCAATTCGTAAAAATTTCGAATGCTGGATTAAAGGAATCTCATCCACATGATGTTGATAACATTCAGGAGTCACCAAATTATCATGAATAATCGAATTATCGTCTTAGATTACGGCTCACAATACAACCAATTGATCGTTAGAAGAATTAGAGACTTAAATAGATATGCAGAGCTCGTTCATCCTGAAGAGCTCTTTGATGCTGATTTAACTGGTGTTACTGGCTTTATTTTATCTGGTGGACCAAATTCAGTTTATGATATTGGTGCACCGATATTAGATCCTAGAATATTAGATTTAAATCTACCTATTTTAGGTATTTGCTATGGGATGCAGTTAATTGCACATACATTAGGTGGAAAAGTTGAATCACATGAATTAAGAGAATATGGTTTAACTGAAATGAAAGTCATAAAAGATAATTTATTAACGCATCACCTACCAAATCAATTCAATACATGGATGAGTCATGGGGATATGGTGATGAAGCTACCAATGCATTTTATCAATCTAGCATCTTCTAAGACAACAAGTATCGCGATGATGATGCATGAAACAAAGCCTATTTATGGGATTCAGTATCACCCAGAGGTGAGAAATACTGAATTTGGTAATGATATTTTAAAAAACTTCGTTGAGCTAATCTGCAAGATGGAAGAAAACTGGTCAATACCAAAATTTATCGAAGAAAAAGAAAAAGAAATAAAAGCTTTAGTTGGCGATGGTCATGTTATTTGTGCACTATCTGGCGGTGTTGATTCATCTGTTGTTACTGCATTACTTAATCACATCTTGCGTGATCAATTCACACCAATCTTTGTCGATCATGGGTTACTTAGAAAACATGAACGAGAAGAAGTTGAAAAGACTTTTAAAAGAGATTTTGAAACGAATTTAATTACGATTGATGCGAAAGATCGATTTCTATCTAAGCTCTCTGGAATATCAGATCCTGAACAGAAAAGAAAAATTATCGGCACTGAATTTATCAGAGTCTTTGAAGATGAAATCAAAAACTTTAAAAATGCTAAGTTTTTAGCTCAAGGAACGCTCTATACTGACGTGATTGAGTCTGGTACGAAAACAGCGAAGACCATCAAGAGTCATCATAATGTTGGAGGACTTCCAAAAGATATGAATTTGACTTTAATAGAGCCATTAAATACTTTATTTAAGGATGAAGTTCGCGCTCTTGGTTTACAGCTTGGATTACCGAAATCGATTGTAAACCGTCAACCATTTCCTGGTCCCGGACTATCGATTCGAATTCTTGGAGAAATTACAGAGGAAAAAATAAGAATCGTTCAAGATTCTGATTATATCCTACGTGAAGAAATCAAACAACATGATCTTGATTCTTCCATTTGGCAATACTTTACCGTACTCACACCACTAAAAACTGTAGGTGTCATGGGAGATGCAAGAACATACGATTATGTTTTAGTCATTCGCGCAGTCACCTCAATCGATGGTATGACTGCAGATTTCGCAAGAATTCCTTATGATATCTTAACTCGTATTTCAAATCGGATGACCAATGAGGTCAAAGGCATTAACCGAGTGGTTTACGATATCACATCTAAACCTCCTGGAACGATTGAATGGGAGTAAATTAAAGTAAAATCAAAGCACCTTGTCTATCATAGGATAGAGGAGGTGTTTTTCATGTATTTAGTCAAAGAAATGCCAAAAAATGAAAGACCTAGAGAAAGATTAATTGAATATGGAGTATCATCACTATCAAATGAAGAGTTACTTGCAATCTTATTACGCACGGGTATGCATGATTTTTCAGTCTTAGAGCTATCTAAGAATGTGCTTTATCACCTAGAGTCACTCGAAGATTTAAAAAGAATTAGTGTTGAAGAACTACTAAACGTTAAAGGAATTAAAGAAGCAAAAGCATGCACGATAATCGCAGCGATCGAACTCGGTAAAAGATTATCAAATCATCAAGAATCAAGAAAAAAAGTCATCAATCAAACCATTGATGTCTATCACTTACTTGCAGGTGAATTATCTCACTTAATGCAAGAGCATTTTATTTGTTTATATTTAAATACGAAAAGTGAGGTCTTAAAGAAAGAAACGATATTTATTGGAACGATTAATCAAACATTGATTCATCCAAGAGAAATATTTAAAACAGCGATTAAATTATCTGCAGCTGCAGTCATATTTGTTCATAACCATCCTACAGGTGATTCAACACCTAGCAAAGCAGATAAGGATGCTACTTATATGCTAATGGAAGGAAGTCTTTATATGGGTATTGATTTTATCGACCACATCGTGATCGGAAAAAATGAATACTATAGCATCAAAGAGCAAAAAAAAACTAGACTATAGCGTCTAGTTCTTGTTCAAGAATTGGCTCATCAATTGTTAAATCTTCTAAAATTGGTTTTTCATAAGTTCGGTATAATTTATAAATACCAAAAGGAAGCATTGTCAAAGATATTGTTAAAGCTAGGATAACAGGTACTGTTTTCTCTAAATCTAACCAACTACCAAAGATTGAAAAAGATAGTAATACACTAACTAAATTGTTAACAAAGTGAATGATCATAGGAGCCCAAATAGACTTTGTCCATATTAAGCTTAACCCCATCACAATACCGATAAGGCTTGCAAATGTGCCTTGAAAGATGTTCATATGATATAAACCAAAGAGCAGTCCTGCAATTACAGCAGCAACATACATATTCATTCTTTTTTGAAGAGAATCATAAACAATACCTCTAAACATGATTTCTTCAAATAAAGGAGCAACGATCACAACTGCTAAAATGACTGCTAACAAGGGTGCACCAACCAATTGATCCATCAACTCTAAGTAATTAGCGTATTGTATCGGAAACATTTTAGATAACATTTGAACAATGAGCATACTAAAGAATACAAATGAGAAACCAATTAATGTTGACCACCCGATTTGTTTAGGAGTAATCGGATTGAATCTTGAGCGCTTCTTCAAGTTTTCTTTCCTATTTTTAAAGATGAGCGCAAAGATAATTAATGATCCAAATCCAGAAAAAATAGTGGCATTTACACCTTGAGCGTAAATCAATTGCATGTATTCATCTCCTTGAATACCAATCAATTGGTAAAACGTTGCAAAAGGTAGTAAATAAAGAAATGCTAAGCCTTGATGCACAACAACTAGTAAAATAAATAATCCAATCATTCTTAAATAACTCTTCATTTGAATTCCCCCTAAGGTATCGATATTTATTTTCATTATAGCAAATCTATTCTATTGATGAAACAAAAAAATAGAAATTGGTTTCAAATCTCAATTTTCGAGTCTAGAAATACGTACCTGTGCTATAATCATAGATATAAAGGATGTGAGTTTAATGCAAAAGAAAGATACAACAAAATACTTTTGGTACGCGATTGCAATAGGGTTTATCTTATTATTTATTTTAATCTTAATGAGTAGTGTACTAGATGTTGGAGATCGATTAAGAGGAATTCATCCATATGTTGAATATGGATTTTATGGTTTAGCTTTCTTGCTGGTTTATTTCTTAATTATTCGACCAGTTCACATTGTTTTATTTTCACCAGCATTTTCTGTTGAAACGACTCTAGATCAACCATCTAGAAAAAATGCATTGGTCTACAGAAAGGTAGCTAAAAGATTATTAGCTGATAAGGATTTACCAGAAGGTGAAGTTGTTCGACTTCAAGATGGTTTAAATTCTAATTCTGAAGATTTAAAACTTGCATTATCGCATGTGTTCTCACATCATATTAGAAAGAAAATGAATCAGGTCATCAAGAGAAATGCAAAGACAGTCATGATTTCTACAGCAATCTCACAAAATGGACGACTCGATTTCTTCACAGTAATAGTTGTTAACATTAAAATGATTAAAGAGTTGGTCGTGATGTGCGGGTTTCGCCCATCCTATAAGAACTTATCCAAACTGACAGTCAATGTATTTACAACTGCATTAATAGCTGAAGGTCTAGAGAATATGGACATCAATGATGTACTTCCTACATCGACATTGAATACATTAGGAGATATTCCGTTTATTAGACCGATGTTATCTTCAGTCACTCAAGGTATATCAAATGCTTTATTAACACTTAGAATTGGTATAGTTACACGTAAATTTTTATTTTCTGATTCGAATGAAATTAGTAAAGAAAAGATTCGTCATGGTGCTTTATTAGAAGCAGCAGGCATGCTACCTTCAGTATTAGCAGAAGCATTTATGATCTTACCTAGAAAAATAGCAAACCTATTTAAAAAACCACAACCTAAAGAATCTGAACAACCAGAAGAAGCTTTAGAAGAATAACAAATATACTCTAACAGTACTTACTGTTGGAGTTTTTCATTAAACATCACCATTTTCATAAAGGAGTAAAAATATATTTTTAATATCAAAGTATTTTAATGTAAAAAAGAAAGAAATATTAGCATTTGTTACTTGCAAAAATGAGTGATTATGAGTAAACTATTTATGATAGGTAAAGAAAGCCTTTACATACTCAAAAAAAGGAGAAAGAAAAGAAATGAAGAAAATTTTATTAGTATTTGTTTTACTAGTATCTGTAGTTGCTTTAGCATCATGCGGCGCTAGAACATATGAAATCGCTATGATCACTGACTCAGGTGACATCGATGACCGTTCATTTAACCAAGGTACTTGGGAAGGTATCGAAGAATATGCAGAAGAAAACAACAAGACTATTAAGTATTATAAGCCAACAGAAATTAGCTTTAATGCTTATGTAGCTGCTATTGAATTAGCTGTTGAAGGTGGAGCACAAGTTGTTGTTACTCCAGGCTTCTTATTCGAAAACAGCGTTCACAAAGCACAAACAATGTTTCCTGAAGTCACTTTCGTAATCATCGACGGCGCTCCACATAACGTAACCAATTGGGATACAATGGCTACTTATGATGATGCTGCTCCAGATTTCACAATTGCTGACAACACATTGTCAATCTTCTTCCAAGAAGAACAATCAGGTTTCTTAGCTGGTTATGCAAGTGTTAAAGAAGGTTTAACAAGCTTAGGATTCATGGGTGGGATGGCAGTTCCTGCAGTCGTACGTTTTGGTATCGGTTATGTTGCTGGTGCTTACTACGCTGCTGAAGAAGATGCTGTTGCTAACTTCACATTTGCTTCAAACCGTTATTTATACCTAAATTCATTTGCACCAAGTGATTCAACAAAGACTACAGCTGCTGCTTGGTTCTCAGCTGGTACACAAGCTATTCATGCTGCTGCTGGTGGTGCTGGTAACTCAGTCATGGCTGCTGCACAAGAAACTACTGGTAAGTGGGTTGTAGGCGTTGACGTTGACCAATCTAACCTATCTGAAAGAGTTTTAACTTCAGCAATGAAGGGATTAGCTGTTTCTGTTCAATCTGCATTAACTGATTATTATGCAGACGAATTTGAAGGTGGCGTAAGTATTACTCTAGGCGTTTCTGAAGATGCTGTTGGTCTACCAACTGCAACTGCTTCATGGAGATTTACTAACTTCACAACTGCTGAATATAACGCAATGCTTGGTTTACTAGATGCAGGTACAGTTGTTGTTCCTACTGACAGAGCTACATTAAACACATTCTTAACTGGATTATATCCAACTGGCGATTTCGCTGCATTACTTGAAGTGATTAGCCCAACACCTGCTGCATAAACAATATATTTCACAGACTGTAACTTTAGGGGAAAGCAAACACTTTCCCCTTATTTATAGTGTTTAAAGGAGAAGACATTTTGAGCTACAAAGTTGAAATGAATAACATCACGAAAGTATTTGGAACACTTGTTGCAAATGACGCTGTGACACTAAAAGTTAAACCTGGAGAAATCCATGCACTACTCGGAGAAAATGGTGCTGGAAAATCAACATTAATGTCTATTCTTTTTGGTCTATATCAGGCTGAAAAAGGAGAGATTTTAATTGATGGAAATAAGGTAGAAATCAATAATCCAAATGATGCAAATCATTTAGGGATTGGGATGGTTCATCAGCATTTTAAGCTAGTTGAAACTTTTTCTGTATTAGATAATATTATTTTAGGAGCAGAAGATACTAAAAATGGTATTATTCAATATGATAAAGCTGTCGAAAAGCTATCGAATTTGATTAAGCAGTATCACTTAAATGTAGAATTAGATGCATTGATCAAGGATATCACTGTAGGTCAGCAACAAAGAGTTGAAATCTTAAAGATGTTATATCGCGATGCCGATATATTAATCTTTGATGAACCAACTGCTGTTTTGACTCCACAGGAAATAAACGAGCTCATGAATATCATGAAGGGATTTGCTAAAGAAGGCAAAACCATCATTGTTATTACACATAAACTAAATGAAATTAAGGCGGTTGCAGACAAATGCACAGTTTTAAGACGTGGTAAGATGGTAGGTTCGGTTGATGTCGCTAAAACATCGATTGAAGAACTTGCAGAATTGATGGTAGGACGTGAAGTTTCATTTACTGTCGATAAGAAAAATATTGAAAGAGGAGAAGTGATTTTCTCTGTCAAAGATTTAGTCGTACCAGGAAGACATGCTAAACCTTCAGTAGATCATGTGAGTTTTGATGTTCATAGAAATGAAATTTTAGGAATCGCTGGAATTGATGGGAACGGTCAAACAGAACTGATTCAAGCAATTACCGGTTTGTCTACTCCAACAAGCGGGCAAGTTATCTTAAAAGGTGATAATATCACTAAGGTATCGATTCGTAAAAAATATGCGAAAGGTATGTCTCATATACCAGAAGATCGTCAAAAACATGGTGTCGTCATGGATTTCGACTTACAAAGTAACTTGATACTTCAAAACTATTATTTACCTAAATATCAAAAGAATGGTTTCTTAAAATTTGACGTTATTGATAAACACGCGAAAGAGTTAATCAATCGCTTCGATATTCGTAGCGAAAAAGGTGCAAAAACTTTAGTAAGAAGTATGAGTGGTGGTAATCAACAAAAAGCGATTTTAGGTCGTGAAATTGACCGGGATCATGATTTGTTAATTGCAGTACAACCTACACGTGGTCTAGATGTCGGAGCTATCGAATATATCCATTCTCAACTATTATCTGAAAGACAAAATGGAAAAGCAGTTTTATTGGTCTCTCTTGAAATCGAAGAAATTATGAATTTATCCGATCGAATCCTTGTCATGTATGAAGGCGAAATCGTTGGTGAACTCAATCCAAAGACAACTACTATTAATGATTTAGGTCTTTATATGTCTGGTGCAAAGAGAGGTGGTTCTCGTGGAAAATAAAAAGTCAGTATTTGCAGCAGTAATAAAAGCAATATCTAATTTCATTAAAAGGATTCCTCATTACCTAAAAAAGATTTTTCAATATAGTTTATCAATGCTAAAGTCTGCATTTATTAAGTCAAAACCTAGTTTATTAGCAATTGGATTTGGTCTATTGATTGGATTAATCATTATGTTAATCTTCGATGCCAGAGATGCTTTTCCAGCATTAATCACTTTATTACTTGGTGGATTTAATGGCGGTATTAAAGGAATTGGTGACACATTATACATGGCAGCACCAATTATCTTAACCGGGTTAGCAGTTGCATTTGCATTTAAAACAGGATTATTTAATATTGGTGCATCCGGTCAAATGATGGTTGGAGCTTATGTAGCAATTCATGTCGGTGTCAAATGGGGATCTCTTGGTGGCATTCACTGGGTAGTTGCATTACTTATGGGGATGCTTGCAGGTGCTATTTGGGGGTTAATTCCAGGTTTACTGAAAGCATTATCGAATGTAAATGAAGTTGTTTCATCTATTATGATGAACTATATAGCTGGTCATATTATTATATTACTTATTCGTAACAACGTATTTAATGTCAATTATTCAAGATCATTAAATATTTTACGTTCTGCACAGCTTCCAATGTTAACTTCAATTTTTCCAGGATCAACTGCAAATATTGGAATTATCTTAGTAATCTTTGTTGTAATTGCGACACATTATGTTATTCATAAAACAACATTAGGGTTTCAACTTCGTGCATCTGGTTATTCCGTTGCAGGCTCTAGATATGCTGGAATGAATACGAAAGTGAATATTATTACTGCTATGACTATATCTGGGATGTTTGCAGGTATGGCTGGTGCAGTTGCACTCCTAGTTGTTGGTAAAAATATTGGTACAAGTTTCGAGATATTCCCTCAAGGTTTTGATGGAATATCCGTATCCCTTCTCGGCTTAGGTGAGCCTATTGGTGTCTTATTTGCTGGACTATTTTTAGCAAATATTCGAATGGGTGGATATTACATGCAACTTTATAGCTTCGTTCCACAAATTATTGACATGATTATTGCAGTCATCATTTATGTAACTGCAATATCTGTAGCCCTTCAGGCAATATTTAAAGTTTATGGAGATCAACTACGCGCTTGGTGGAAAAAACGCAAAACAGAAGGAGTTGACAAATAATGGATATCATGCAAATATTGGAAATTATTTATCAGCTCATCCAAAATACTTATATTTCAATGACAGTGCTACTCGTTGTAGCATTAGGTGGATTACTTGCAGAACGTAGTGGTGTTACCAATATAGCCTTAGAAGGTATTATGGTCTTAGGTGCATTTGTTGGTATTTGGTCAATTCAAGGTTTAGAGGGATTCCCCTATTCACCATTGACTAAACTCGTTATCTTTATCATCGCTTTATCATTTTCAGTTATTATCTTATTACTTGTCCAAATATTACTTGTCAAAGTATTTAAGATTGATTTGTTTAAATTCAAAGATGCAGATATGCAAAAGAGCAGTGAATCTGTCAATGGATTTAAGATCTTCTCATTCTTAATACCTCCTCTTGGACTTTACTGGTACTTTAGATTGAATTCTAGACGTCCAAAAGCGTCCATTACTGCAATCAAATTCGCAATAACTGGTTTCATAGGGTATTTTATCGCTTATGGCATTCAACAAGTGATGATTGGAATAGAAGCAAGAACTCAATTTATCTTAATTATGGGGATGATGATTGGTGGTATTGTTGGTGGATTATACGCAATGATCCATGCACACGCATCGATTTATATGAAAGCAGACCAAATCATATCTGCAACAGCCCTTAACTTATTCGCACCCGCTTTCGCAATATTTACAGCAAGATTCTTACAAGGTGGTCAACAAATTCAATTTACTTCAACATTTATGATTCAAGAAGTGCCAATACTTGGTGCAATTCCATTTATTGGAGATATATTCTTTTCTAGAGTATTCCTAAGCTTCTATATCGGTCTAGCTTTATTAGTAATTATTGGATATTTATTATTTAGATCTAGATTTGGACTACGTCTTAGAGCTTGTGGTGAAAACCCACATGCTGCAGATTCACTAGGTATTAACATTTATAGAATGAGATTTATCGCAGTGACTTTATCTGGTGTACTTGCTGGTATGGGTGGTGTCATCTTTGTTACATCAACATCGACAGAGTTCAACGTTACAGTCGCAGGGTTCGGATTCTTAGCAATCGCTGTCTTAATTTTTGGTAACTGGAAGCCTTCAGGTATCATCTTAGCAGCCCTATTCTTTGGCTTTATGAGAACGATAGCGAACTCTTACACAATCATTCCATTCTTAGATGGTAGTGGTATTGAAAAAGAGATTTATGATATCATTCCTTATGTAGCTACCTTACTTATTCTAGCACTATTCTCGAAGTCCTCTAAATCGCCTAAGGCTCTTGGTCAAATATATGATCAAGGTAAACGATAATTCATTATTTTCTATCAACGGTTGACTTGCTCAACCGTTTTTAATTTGCTATAATGACGTTGTACGAAAAAAACAACGTAAAAGAGGTGTCCTATGGAAAAAGCTATAGAACTACTAAAATCCATTCATTTCACTGAGACAGAAGCAACCATTTATGTTCATCTTCTAAAAAATCCTGGACTGACTGTCTTTCAGATCTCAAAGGACTTACATTTATCTAGAACTTCGATTTATTCAACAATTGATCAGATGTATGAAAAAGGTATACTCCTTTTAGAGAACGGAAGTAAAGACTTATATTTTGCAGAAGATCCAAATGCTTTACTGAATAAACTAGCAAAAATATATCAAAAAAATATCGATGACTTGAAAAAGACGATATCTTCAATTGATTCAGGAGTAAATAGAGAACCATACTTAAACATCATTGGCTATTTTAATATATTAGGTAAAATTAGAACGATGCTCTATGGAGCAGAAAAAGAAGTCTATATGAATACTGATATGGAACTAGAACAGTTTGATGATTGTTTTTCTCATTTGGAAAGAAAAGGTGTAGATGTTTACATTTTTTCATTTAGAGATACAGATTATAAAAGAACCAATGTACATATCTTTACCCATAAATATAAGCCAAGTCTTCAAACCAGAATGATGCTAGTAATTGATATGAATTCTGTTTTAGTAGCAAATCATTTAGTAGATCGCGATGAGTGGATGGGAACCATTACGAAAAACGATTTGATGGTTAATATCATTACAGAGCATATACACCACGATATTTACTTATTAAGAATGAAAAACAAGCTCAATCAAAGCTTATTCGAACTCTATCCAGATCTAGGAATATCCTCAAAATTTGAGCGAAAACCTGTGAATTTAAAGGAAAAACAGAGTAAATCGTTAAAAGAAAATGAATAGTTTGAAAATATAGTCGTTTAGGTCTGCAAATAGCATATTTTTGTTGACTTTTACTATCAACTACGTTAAAATATCTATGTTGTACCACATAGGACAGGTTATAAACACTAATTCATTAGTTACCTTAGATAGTGAGTCTTCATAAAATTAAGGAGGTGTAGCAACATGTATGCAGTTATTAAAACTGGTGGTAAGCAAGTTAGAGTTACAGAAGGTCAAGAAATCTATATTGAAAAATTAGATGTCGAAGCTGGAGATACTTACGAGTTTACTGAAGTCTTAATGGTCGGCGGAGAAAATCCAGTAATCGGAACTCCACTCGTTGACGGTGCAAAGGTAGTTGCCAAAGTAGTGAAACACGGTCGTGGTCCTAAGATCATCGTTTTCAAGTACAAGGTCAGAAAAAACTATCGTCGTAAACAAGGTCATAGACAATCATATACTAAGCTCGTTGTTGAATCAATCGTAGCTTAATCATGATTAAAAGTAATATCGTATCAGAAAACGGAAAAATCAAAGAATTCAACGTTTTCGGACATGCCAATTATGCGAAAAAAGGCGAAGATATCGTCTGTGCAGCAGTATCAAGTGCAACACTTGTTACAGCAAACGCAATTCGGCACTTAGGGTTAAGTCAACATATCGACTTAACAGTAAAAGATGGTTACTTTAAATTGATAGTGAACAATGAAAATGATACTGTTCAAAAACTATTAGAAAATTTAGAGTATACAATCGTTGATTTAGAAAAACAATATCCTAAATATATTAAAAATCAGAAGGAGGGATAACATGTTAAAATTAAATATACAGTTATTCGCATCGAAAAAAGGTACAGGTTCGTCTCGTAACGGTCGCGATTCCCACTCTAAGCGTTTAGGCTCTAAGTTAAGTGATGGTCAGTTTGCAACTGCAGGCTCAATCATTTATCGTCAAAGAGGAACTAAAATTCATCCAGGCGCTAACGTTGGACGTGGTGGCGATGATACATTATTTGCTACAGTTACAGGCTACGTGAAATACGAAAGAAAAGGCCGTGACCGCACTCAAGTGTCAGTTTACGAAGGATAACCTAGTTATCCTTTTTTTCTCGTTTGGAAAGAGGTGTTTTAAATGTTTGTCGATGAAATTACAGTAGAAGTTTATGGTGGTAGAGGCGGTAATGGTATTGCCGTTTATCGTCGTGAGAAATATGTTGAATATGGTGGCCCATGGGGCGGTAGCGGTGGACATGGCGGTTCCGTTATTTTTGTTGGTGATGAAGGAAAGACGATAAACGGCAATACCATTACCGCCTCTACCACCATAAACTTCTACTGTAATTTCATCGACAAACATTTAAAACACCTCTTTCCAAACGAGAAAAAAAGGATAACTAGGTTATCCTTCGTAAACTGACACTTG
>CAKMKF010000130.1 GCA_927439925.1 uncultured Acholeplasmataceae bacterium
ATTAGAGGAAAAAGAAAGAGAAGCATTTACAAGACAAAAAGTGATCAAATCTCAACAAGAAAAGAAAAAACAGAATACGGAAAAATAAAAATGCCATTAGTTGGCATTTTCTTTTTTTTTCTTATTTTTTTTTTCAGGAACTGGGTCATATTTAGGTTTAAAGAGTGGAATATGTCTCTTTCTAATTTCTTGCCAAACGCGTTCTGTACCAACTTCAACACCCTTAAGTGCATCAATTAAGATGACCGCTCCTTTGACAACTTCTAATGCTTGGCTTAAGTCACCAACAAACTCATCACTACCTGGAACATCTATAAAGTTTAACTTATAATCTTTCCATTCAACTGGTAGAACGCTTAATGAAAGACTTGAAAGTTTGATTTGTTCTTCGACTAAATAGTCTGAAACTGTGTTCTTTCTTTCAACTTCTCCCTTTTTGTCAATTGCTTTTCCTGCGAATAACAGTGCTTCCGAAATACTGGTTTTGCCTGATCCTTGATGTCCTAAAATTGCAATGTTGCGAATCTCTTTGGTGTTATACTCCTTCATCCTTGACCTCCTGTAATCGTTTTCATATTCTATATATTAATTATATCATATTTTTATATGACTCAAATTGTTTTGTTATAAATTTGTTAATTTAACATAAGTGATGTATTATGCTATAATATAGACGGTGAAAACATGAAAAAAGTAGCAATTTCCTTAATTGAATGGTACCAAAGAGATATCTCTCCAAATAGCAATCACAAGTGTAGACATACACCAACATGCTCTGCATATGCAAAAGAATGCTATGTTCGTTTTAACTTTGTTAAAGCCTCATTTCTAACAAGCAAGCGAATTCTGACATGTAATCCACTCTTTAAACCTAAATATGATCCAGTTCCTGAAAAAAAAATTAAGAAAAAAAAAGAAAATGCCAACTAATGGCATTTTTATTTTTCCGTATTCTGTTTTTTCTTTTCTTGTTGAGATTTGATCACTTTTTGTCTTGTAAATGCTTCTCTTTCTTTTTCCTCTAATGCTTCTGTTATAAATTTGATATTAGATTCAAATCGAGGAATCACAACATTTTCTAATGCATTCGCTCTTTTTTGAGACTTTCTGATTGCATTTGCAAGTCGATATGTTGAATTATCAACTTCTGCAAGCTTTACGGTTAACTCTCTAACCTTTTGAAAAGATTTATATGCAAAGTCAAATTTTGTATTTGTATGTCCGATACCATAAGTAATTTTGACATGCTCAATGGTATGTGAGACATTTGGTAGCTCAACACCCATGACGGATCGGTATGAAACCTCGACTCCATTATCAAGCTGAATGGATTTTGCAATATCAGAAACGATACCTAATGTAATATTCGCTTCTTGAAGAGCTTGATAAGCCTGTTTATATGTCTTTGAAAGTTCTTCTCTTAATAATTTAACATCCTCAATCAAGGTCATCATCTCACGGATCAAAATATTTCTTTTTCGATCCATTAGTTCATAACCTTTTTTTGCAAGCTGATTCGATTTTTGAATTGCAATCAAATTCCCTTTAGTAGGGAATATTTGATCATTCATAATCTAAATCTCCCTTCAATTCAGTAATAATTGGTTTACTTACTATATGGAATCTTTCAACTGCACGTAAATGATTATAATGTTTCTCAATATACTTATCATCAATACGGTGCAACTCTTCTTTAGGAAGAATAGAAACTAAATCCCATCCCAACTCAAGTGTATCTATCATGGAACGATTGGTTTCAAAACCTTGATTTAAAAAGTATTTTTCAAACAGTTTCCCAAATTCAATATAGATTCTATCCATTGGACTTAATTCATCTTCACCAATAACTGAAGCAAGACTTCTTGCATCTTGAACAGTCGCATAAGATGCGAATAGTTGATTTGCAACAGATGAGTGATCTTCTCTAGTATAGCCATCACCAATGCCATCTTTCATTAATCTAGATAGTGAAGGTAAGACTCCAACTGGTGGAAATATACCAACCTGATTCAATTCACGACTCAATACGATTTGACCTTCAGTAATATATCCTGTTAAGTCAGGTACTGGATGTGTAATATCATCGTTAGGCATCGTTAAAATCGGAATCTGAGTAACACTACCCTTTGCAGTAGAAACAATCCCTGCTCTTTCATAAAGTGACGCTAAATCCGAATAAAGATATCCAGGAAAGCCTTTACGTCCAGGAATTTCTCCCTTACTGCTTGAAAACTCTCTAAGAGCTTCACAATATGCTGTAATGTCAGTTAGAATTACTAAGACATGCATGTTATGTTTATATGCAAGATATTCAGCAGCGGTTAATGCAAATCTAGGGGTTAACGTTCTTTCAATAATAGGTTCATTAGATAGATTTAGAAACATGACGACTTTATGCATTACACCTGCTTCTTCAAAAGACTGTCTAAAATAGTCAGCTACGTCATTTTTGACTCCCATTGCTGCGAAGACGATACAAAAGTTATCACCTTTTCCATCAGCAATTTTAGCCTGTTTAACGATTTGAACAGCAAGTTCATTATGAGGCATACCTGATCCTGAAAAGATTGGTAGTTTTTGACCTCTTATTAATGTAGTTAAAGCATCAATAGAACTGATACCTGTTTGAATGTAGTTTCTTGGATATACTCTGGCAACTGGATTTAATGGATGTCCGTTGATGTTTCTTCTTTCATCAACGAAAACTTCACCTAAACCATCGATTGGTCTACCAGATCCGTTGAATGTTCTGCCAAGTATTTCTTTTGATAAACTCATTTCAACTGGGTGACCAGTAAATTTAGTTTTCGTATTTAATAAAGACATATCATGTGTTCCTTCAAATACTTGAATAGCAACTTTGCTACCATCTATTTGAACGACACGTCCATATCTAGTTGAACCATTAGAAAGCTTGATTTCAACCATTTCTTCAAATCCAACATTAGTTACATTGTCAAGAAAGATAAGTGGCCCATTGATTTCATCAAGTCCAATATAATTTAGATTCATGAAAAGCCTCCTTAATATATTTTTTTAATCACTTTATCGATATATTTATGATAACTATCTAGCTTAGAGATTTCATCATTGGATACATCATATTTCATTTTAATAACGTGTTCAAAAACTCCTGTTTCAATAATTGTATTTAATGATTTGCCATCCTCAATAAAGGCTCTTGCTTTTTTGCTTAAGTAAAGGATAACATCCATCATTTTCAATTGTTTTTCCAATGGAACATAGGTATCATCTTTATGAAATGCATTTTGTTGAAGGTAACCCAATCTAATGACTTTACCAATTTCAATAATTAATTTTTGATCATCAGGTAATACATCACTACCAATCAATTTAACAATTTCCATCAATTTATTCTCTTCAGCAAGAATTCCCATGATTTCTTGACGATTGGTCAAAAATCTTGGACTCACTTCAGTATCAAACCATTTAGTTAAATCATTGATATATTCTGAATAGCTTAAGTTCCAATTGATTGCTGCATAATGACGCATGTATGCAAGTTGTTTATCCAATGCCCAAAAGCTTCTAACAAATCTTTTTGTATTTTGAGTAACAGGTTCAGAAAAGTCTGCTCCTTGTGGAGATACAGCACCAATAATTGAAACTGAACCAATTTGGTGATTCAATGTCTCAATATATCCAGCACGTTCGTAGAATTGAGAAATTCTACTTGGTAAATATGCTGGAAATCCTTCTTCAGCTGGCATTTCTTCTAAACGTCCACTTATTTCTCTAAGTGCTTCTGCCCATCTTGAAGTTGAATCCGCCATAACTGCTACATGGTAACCCATATCTCTATAATATTCTGCAATTGCGACTCCAGTATAAATACTAGCTTCTCTTGCAGCAACTGGCATGTTTGAGGTATTTGCAATTAATACCGTTCTTTCCATCAATGGTTTATTTGTACGTGGGTCTATCAATTCACCAAATTCTTCTAAAACTTGGGTCATTTCATTTCCGCGTTCTCCACATCCAACATAAATAATAATGTCAGCATCACACCATTTTGCAAACTGGTGTTGCATCATTGTTTTTCCTGTACCAAAACCACCTGGAACAGCTGCTGTTCCACCTTTAGCAATTGGAAAA
>CAKMKF010000131.1 GCA_927439925.1 uncultured Acholeplasmataceae bacterium
GTAGTTATTACAACACAAGCATTTAAAACTGTATAACATAAATACGCTCCAGCAGTCATCTTAGCAATCGTACCATGGTTAGCAGATTGGACAAAGAATGCTGTAGATATTGCATTAGGTGCCGCAGGAACAAATGCATCGACAATAGGATTTGGTTTACTCGAGAGTAATGGTTTAAATTATTTCGGCATGATGAATTTAGGTGCAGGAAGTATTATAGTTGGTATGATTTTAGGTTCAATTGCAGTATATATTATTGATCACAAGTTTGTTCATGCAGCACTAACGACAGTGATTGCAGCAATTCTGACATTCTTTGGAATTATCCATTCAGGAGTTGTTGGAATTAATGCAAATTTGGAAATGACAATAGGTTATTTATTAATCACAATGATATTTGTTGGTTACTATTTATACTATAAAACGAAGGGAGATAACAATTTTGAGAAAGTATCAAGTTGAGGCAAAGCCATTTACATATGACTTTGACCTAGAAAAAACAGCACTTGTCATTATAGACATGCAAAGAGACTTTTGCGAATTTGGTGGTTTTGGTGAAGCACTAGGTAATGATATCACACC
The DNA here is from genome assembly GCA_927439925.1 of uncultured Acholeplasmataceae bacterium. Taxonomy (GTDB): domain Bacteria; phylum Bacillota_I; class Bacilli_A; order Acholeplasmatales; family Acholeplasmataceae; genus Peloplasma. The sequence goes on from CAKMKF010000131.1 coordinate 583, forward strand.
TACTAAATCTATTATTCCAACAGTCAGAAAAGTGCTGGATGCAGCAAGAGCTGCAAATATGTTCGTTATTCACACAAGAGAGGGACATAGACCTGACTTAAGCGATGTTCCAAAAGCTAAAAAAGTAAGATTTTCATCGATTGGTGAAGTTGGACCAATGGGACGAATCTTGATTCGTGGCGAATATGGGCATGACATTGTTGATGAATTAAAGCCTTTAAAAGGAGAAGTCATAATTGATAAACCTGGTAAAGGTGCATTTTATGAAACAGATCTTCATTCTATATTGCAAAATAAAAACATTGAATCACTTATCTTTTGTGGAGTTACCACACATGTTTGCGTTCATACAACAATTCGTGAAGCAAACGATAGAGGATATGAGTGTTTAATGTTAGAAGATGGAACAGCAGCATTCGATCCTAAAGATCAAGAAGCTGCAATTCGAATGATTAATCAGCAAGGTGGTATCTTTGGTTGGACTACAACAAGTGAAGAGCTACTTAAAAAACTAAAAAAATAAAGGAGAATAGGAATGTTTAAGAAACTTGAAGGTGGCACACGCTGGTGGGTCAAGGGAGATTTAAATGGATTTTTCGGGTTATTTTCAAATGTTTTAACTAACTTTTTAGCAGCTGTAGGACTTTTAATTATTATTGGTATGCCAAGTGATATCGTATTTGGAAATGTAGTGCCTGGAACAGCAGTTGCAGTTGGTCTTGGAGGAATCATTTTAGCGATTCAAGCGAAACAGTTATCAGTGAAGATGAAGAAAGATGATGTTACAGCAATGCCATATGGTTTATCTGTACCTCACTATTTCGTAGTAGCTTTTGGTGTTATCGCAGTTGTTTATGCAACTACAAATGACTGGCAAACTGCTTGGGCAGCAGGTATTGTATGGAACTTCATTCAAGGTATCATTATGGGTGTTGGTTCATTTGTAGGTATTTATATTAAAAAATATATTCCTCGTGCAGCGATGTTAGGTGCACTTGCTGGTCTAGCAATCACGTATATTGCGATGAATCCAGCAGGTCAAGTATTTACTACACCTTATATTGGTATGACATCCTTAGCTATCATATTTGTTGGTTGGTTTGCACTTAAGAAAATGCCATTTGGTATTCCTGCTGGTGCTTTTGCAATCATGATTGGGACAATTTTAGCTTGGGCAACTGGATATATGGATCCTCAAGCAGTTGGAGATTCATTCTCCAATGTTGGACTCAGCTTACCAGGTCTAGCACTTAACGTATTCGGACGTGGATTCGCACAAATTGCTCCATTTCTTCCAGCAGCTATTCCATTAGCGATATATGATTTCCTAGAAAGTTTAGACAATTTAGAAAGTGCTGAAGTTTCTGGTGAAAAGTACAATGTACCTAAAGCAATGATGGTTCCAGCAGGTTTAACCATTCTTGGCTCATTTTTAGGTTCTCCATTCCCTACAATTATTTATATCGGTCATCCAGGATGGAAATCAACTGGTGCTCGTATCGGCTATTCTTGGGTAACAGGTGTCGCAGTCTTATTATTAGCATTCCTAGGTTTCATGAACTTTATTTTAGCAATTATTCCTCTTGTTGCGTTACTTCCAATCTTAATGTATATCGGTATGGTAATTACAACTCAAGCATTTTCTACTACTAAAAAAGAACACATGCCAGCAGTTGCACTATCCTTTATTCCATTGATTGCAGGATTTGTAACTCTTCAAATAAAAAATGCGATTAATGCTACTGGAGGTACTCTAGATTATCAAGCACTAGCAAATACAGGTATTCCATTACTTGGCTGGGAAAGACTTGCTGCAGGGGACATTTTAGTTGGTATGATGATTGCAACCATCGCAATCTTCATTATTGATAGAAAATTCTTAGTTTCTGCAGTTTATGCACTTATTACTGCTGGTCTTGCATTCTTTGGATTTATTCATGCTCCAGCAATAGGATTTGCTACAGGTTGGGAAGTTGCTCTTGGTTATACCGCTATGGCATTAGTGCTTATTGCGATGAACTTTTATCGCAAGCATGAAAATGTAGTCGTTGAAACCGATTAGAATATGTTCGATTGATAACAATGTATTAGATGAAATTAAGATGAATGGTGCAACTATACAAGGTATATATAGGAGTACCATTCATCTTTCCTTAATAGATTCTATTATTACATTGGGAAATCGAGTAACTTCAGGAAAACATCATATAACAGTTGATAATGATATAGACTTTTATAATCAAAATTTATACATTGGTCAAAAAATAACTATAAATCAAAACATCATGTATGTAGGGGAAATTGAGTTTATTCTTGTAGAAGAAGCAGTTATCTCATTTAGTCCACATACTGAAATATACAAAATCGATGCACGATTTATAAATGTTTTAAAAAATTTAAAGATGATGATAAAAGATCAACATTATCAAAATTTATTTTCTTATTCGAAACAAGATCCTTTGTTAAAATATCAATTTGAAAAGATTGATGTCTTTTTGAACAGTCCTGGATTACCAAGTGCTTTATCCATATTAGGATTAGGAATGGGACTTACTCCACTTGGAGATGATATTTTGACAGGATTCATATTAGGACTTAACTCCATTGGTAAAACATTGCCATGGATTCCAAAACTAATTGAGGAAGCTGCTAAAAAAACAAGCAGGTTATCGGCACAAAACTTAAAAGATACATATGAAAGATATTATCCACAAACATTCATAGATTTGCTGACTGGATTATTTATTCACCACGATGTAGAAAAAGCGAAATCCATACTAAATTTAGGTGCGACCAGCGGAGCTGGAATTCTCACTGGATTTATTTATGGACTCATGTAGGAGTGATGAAATGAAAGCATTTAAGATATTAAAGAACAGTTATTATGACTCTGTAACTCTTATGAGCACTACAGTAAGACTAAAAAAAGAATTAAATTTTAAGGAATTAGTGATGTTCATGGGGACAGAAATGAACAAAGACATGATTAAATCTGTTGGACTTTATCATGAAGAGCTGAAAGCTGCTGAACCCAATGATTTAATGCTTGCAGTTATGATGGATGAAGACAACCCGCATTGGGTTGATAATATTTTAGAAAGTTTATCAGCTAAAAAAACAACTGTAAAAGAATCAGATAAAGTGTATAAGACTATATATCAGACCATAGATGACTTAAATCCAAACCTAGCTATCATAAGTGTTCCTGGGATATATGCGGCGAATGAAGCATATAAAGCCTTAGAGAAGAACTTACACGTTATGTTATTTTCTGATAATGTCAGTGTTGAAGATGAGATTCAATTAAAAGAAATTGGAATAAAAAAGAATTTACTTGTTATGGGACCTGATTGTGGAACTGCAATTATCAATGGTAAAGGATTATGCTTTGCAAATCAGGTAAGACAAGGAAATATTGGCTTGGTTGCTGCAAGTGGTACTGGTCTTCAGGAAGTAACAGTCATTATTGATAGATTTGGTGGTGGAATAACACAGGCAATTGGTGTAGGTGGCAGAGACTTAACCGAAAAAGTAGGTGGGCGTATGATGCTAATGGGTCTTGATGCACTGGACCAAGATGAGCAGACAGAAGTGATTGTCCTTATTTCAAAACCACCACATCAAAGCGTACTAGAAGAAATCATCACTCGCTTGAAATCTATTAAAAAACCAGTAGTATTATGTCTCTTAGATGCAAATTTGGATACTAAAATAAAGAATGTTTATTTTGTTTCGACATTGACTGAAGCAGCAATCCAATCATTACATTTAACTGGGCATGAAACACCAGATTTATTGAATATGGATATTGAAACTAAAGATATTATTAATAAATATCGCAATCAATTTAAACCTACTCAAAAATTTGTAAAAGGTTTATTTTGTGGTGGGACATTGACTGCTGAAACGCTGAGTGTATTAAGACCAATGCTTAACCATATAACAAGTAATGTTGCAAAGAAGGAATATGAAAAAATGCATGATCCTCTATTATCAAACGGTCATAATCTAGTTGATCTAGGAGATGATATCTTTACACAAGGGAAACCTCATCCAATGATTGAACCATCGATACGCTTAGAACGTATATTAAGTGAAGCTAAAAACCCTGAAACAGCAGTACTTTTGCTTGACTTTGAACTTGGTATTGGATCTCATATTGATCCAGTCGGGGTAACACTTGAAACTTTAGTAGAAGCATTTAATATTGCGAAAAAAGACGGAAGACAACTTGCAATTGTTGCATATGTCTGCGGAACGGATAAAGATTATCAAGATTTAAAACAGTCAGAAGATAGATTGAAGGATATTGGTGTTATTGTTGCTCAGACAAATGCTCATGCAGCAATAATTGCGGGAGAATTATTAAAAGAGGTGAAAAAATGAGTGTAAAAAAACTTTTTAGTGAACCACTTAAAGTAGTTAATATTGGTTCCCCTAGTTTCAAAGACGACTATTTGAAACAAGAAGTCGAATATATTCATTTGGATTGGACTCCACCTGCTTCAGGTAATCTATTGTTACTCAATCAATTGAATCAAATAAGACCATATATGGATCAAATCAATCAAGCAAATGAAAAAGCTGTACAAAAAATTAAATCTGCTGAAGCAAGATTAATAGGTGTTAAAAAAGCATTTGATGTAATTCCAAATATGAGTAAAAACACGATTTTGCATGCTGGTCCTCCTATTGAATATCACAAGATGGCTGGTCCTATGAAAGGTGCGATAATTGGTGCACTTATCTATGAAGGTTTAGCTAAAAACGAGAAAGAGGCTATCAAACTTGCTGAATCTGGTGAAATTGAATTTGATAGTGCTCATCATCATGATGCAGTTGGACCAATGGCAGGAATCATATCAGCATCAATGCCTGTTCATGTACTTTACAACATTATAGACAAAAACTATAGTTATTGCACTATTAATGAAGGTTTAGGAAAAGTATTAAGATATGGCGCAAACAGTAAAGATGTTATTAATCGTCTGAAGTGGTTAGAAAAAACATTCCAACCTGTTATGAATGAAGCGTTGATCATATCTGAAGGTATTGATATAAAGAGTATCATTACACAAGCATTACACATGGGTGATGAATGTCACAATAGAAACAAAGCTTCATCCGCTTTATTTCTAAGAGAGATAGCAAGTCATATCCTATCCACGACATTTAGTGATATAGAAAAAAAAGAAGTTCTAGAATTTATCAAAAACAATGAACACTATTTTTTAAATTTATCAATGCCTTACTGCAAACTAGCTCTTGATTCAGCTAGACATATCAAATATTCTACAGTTGTTGTGGCAATGAGCAGAAATGGTGTTGATTTTGGTATTCAACTTTCCCATAGCAACAATTGGTATACTGCTCCAGCGAACTATGTCAAAGGGTTAATGTTTCCGGGATTTACAGAAGATGATGCAGCTCCAGACATTGGAGATAGTGCTATTACTGAAACATGCGGTATTGGTGGATTCGCTATGGGTGGTGCACCAGCTATTGTTCATTTTGTAGGTGGTGTCGTTAAACAAGCATTTGATTATTCGAAAGCAATGCACGAGATAACAGCTGGTAAACATCAAGTGTTTACTTTACCACCACTTGACTTTATGCCAACTGCAGTTGGAATAGAAATAACGAAAGTTATAGAAACAGGAGTACTTCCAATCATTAATACAGGAATGGCACATAAGAATGCTGGAGTTGGTCAAGTAGGTGCTGGTCTAGTTAATCCACCTATGGCTTGCTTTGAAAAAGCATTAGAAGGGTTTTTGAAAGATTTAAAGGAGGATAACAAATGAAAATATTAGTTGCACTTGGCGGAAACGCTTTAGGTGATACTCCAGAAGAACAAAAAGAACTTGTTAAGCACGCTGCAAATAGCGTTGCAGATTTAATTGAACAAGGACATAAAGTCGTAATTGTACATGGAAATGGACCACAGGTTGGATTAATTCAAACAGCTTTTGAGACATCACATGAAGTAAAACCTGGTATTCCATTAATGCCTTTACCAGAATGTGGAGCAATGAGTCAAGGATATATAGGATACCACCTTCAAAACGCGATCTATAACGCATTATTAGAAAGAAATATCCAAAAGGATATAGCAACCATTGTTACACAAACAGTAGTAGACCCAAATGATCCTGCATTCGAAAATCCTACAAAACCTATCGGGAAATTCTACTCTAAAGAAGAATCAGAAAATATGATTAAGCAATATCATATTCCGATGGTTGAAGATTCTGGAAGAGGGTATAGATTGGTCGTTCCTAGCCCGATGCCAATCGATATCATTGAAAAAAATATTATTAAAGAATTAATCGATAATGACCACATTGTTATAGCATCAGGTGGTGGTGGGATTCCAGTCATTAAAAAAGACACACTCGTAGGTGTATCAGCAGTTATTGATAAAGATTTTAGTAGTGCTAAGCTTGCTGAGTTGATAAAAGCAGATGTTTTTATCATCTTAACAGCAGTCAAAAGAGTATCTATAAACTTTAGAAAACCAAACGAGCTTGAATTCTCAAAATTATCGGTAAAAGAGGCTAAACATTATATTGATATTAATATGTTTGGCAAAGGTAGCATGGAACCAAAAATAGTTGCTGCAGTATCATTTGTCGAAGCAAATAAAAATGGGCAAGCCATCATAGCAAGTCTAGAGGATGCAGCACTTGCCGTAAAAGGTAAGGCTGGAACAATCATTTATTCATAAAAAGGCGATAGCGCCTTTTTTAAGGAGGAAAATATGCCATATCAAGTATTTAATCATCCGTTGATGAAACATAAAATGACAATCATTAGAGATAAAAACTGTGGTACAAAAATGTTTCGTGAAGTCATCGAAGAACTCACTGCATTAATGGTTTATGAGATTAGTAGAGATTTAGAATTAGTGGAAGTAGAAATCGAAACACCAATAGCTATAGCTAAAGGATATCAAATGAGCAAAGATATTGTTATTGTTCCTATATTAAGAGCAGGGTTAGGAATGACTCAAGGTATACAAAATTTGATTCCATCAGTAAAAATAGCTCATGTAGGAATGTTTAGAAATCCTGATACTTTATTACCACAAGTGTACTATGCAAAATTCCCTAATCATATTGCTCGTGCAAAAACGTTTATTTTAGATCCACTCCTTGCTACAGGAGGAAGTGTATTAGCAGCAATTGATTTGTTAAAAGAGAAAAATGTTGAAGATATCTCTGTTTTATCAATAATAGGAGTAGATCAAGGAATTAATAAAATATTAGATAAATATCCAGAAGTAAACATATATTTAATATGTAAAGATGAACAATTAAATGATCATGCATATATTGTACCTGGTTTAGGTGATGCAGGGGATCGTTTGTTTGGAACAAAATAAAAAAGTTGGTTTCCCAACTTTTTTTTATTTAAAATACTTAACAATCTCATCTTTTTCTAAAGTAGAAGGCATCCGATGTCTTGGTGCACACCAAAGTTCACCATACTCTATTCGTCTTCCGTATTGATCAAATGCATTTGTAGTTTCGTAATATATAGGCATATCCTTTGAAATATTTAATAATGAAGAAACTTCTTCATCAGTTGAAATGATTCCTAGTCTACGTATTGAAGTACTAATAATGACGTCATACTCTTTTCTAAAAAATGAATAAAACATTTTATCAGTCATGTCAACTTGATCAAGGTTAGGGAAAATATCAAGGGGAAAATACATACTAGCAATAAATAGTGGAAGGTTACTTGATTTATACAATCTAGAAAAATATACTAGTTTTTGATTGACTTGAAATCCCATCAAATCAGCAATTTTTTGGGTAGCAATAATAACTTCTTTTTTAAGTAGCACAACTTCAGGTGTGTCACTAAATGTATTAATGGTCTCTTTGACTAAAATCAATTTATTATGGAAGACATTTGGGTTTGAATTATAAGTAACTTCATAGTGATTATTGATTTTCACAATTAAAGCTAAGTCAATCAGTTTTTGGTATGCATTTCGAACTGCTGCTTTAGGAACACTAATTTCTTCAGCTAACTCTTCAATGCTTGAAAGTCTATCTCCATTTTGAATTTTTAGCTTCATGATACCTACATAAATATAATCTTTAATTTGATCTACAATAGAAACAGTTGATCTTTTATCAAGTGCTAGTTTAATATTTTTCATTCTGAACGACCTCCTCAAATGTTACATAATCACCTGGAAGTGCATGGAGAATGACAGCAATAATTTTATTATTGATATCAACTACTCTTGATGTAGCAAAATAGATTCTATCTTTAACGGCTATATTGAGCAATAAAGCTTCGACATTTCCAGCTTCACTTGCAATAATATCAGTATAAATACCAGATATTTGATAATTATATTCATTAGTTATTAGAGTGAAAAAATTCTCAGTTTCATTCACCTTTTTCTCTAAATGAGCAAAGTATTTATAAGGAAAATATGCTCTTTGTAAAGATATAGGATGACCATCTATTAATAGACGGTAACTGATATCATAAGCCTTTTCGCCTTGTTGCAATCCAAGAATTGGATAAATTTGATTTCTGTAATCAACAGAACCAATAACGGCTATTTCTTTTTGAGCTTGATTACCAAAACTAAAAATATCTTTTACAGTACCTTTAAAATGAAATCTTCTGTTAACAAAAGTGCCATAGCCTTGTTTACTTACAACAAGTCCTTTTTTTATCAATTCCTCATAGGCCTTTCTAATAACAGAACGACTTAATCCAAAAAGGTCACAAAGATCTTTTTCGGTAGGTAGCTTATCTAAATGTCTAAGCTGATTTGTATATATTCCATTCTCGATTGCTTTAGTGAGTTGCTTATATATGGGTACCTTAGAAAACTTGTCTATGTAGATAGGAATCATACGCATCACCTCTATATTTTAAGTATATATGATTTGGAATAAAAATGCACTCAAATAAAAATATTATTCAGATTATAAGCTTTTTTAATTCTATACTTTAGTATAGGTGAAAGGTGGAAATTGTAAGTCGATAATGTGTAAGTGAAAACTGAATAATTATACAAAATTTCTTCCATTTTGTTAGTCACAAATCATTATAAAAGCGTATAATGAAATTGAAGGGAATCATCAATCAATATGCAGCCTAAAATGATGCTGTAAACTAGAAATAAAACCTCTTAATTGCATTCATATTTTATGTAAATATGCACTTAACATTTATCAGTTTACTAGATCATTTCAAACATAGAAAATCATTGATGAAAGTGAGGTGAAAACACATGCAAAACAAGAAACCAGTTCAAAAAGCTCCAGTTCAACCAGTTAAACCAGCTCCAAAAGCTCCAGTTCAAGCGGCTAAGCCAGCACCAAAGCCAGTTAAGAAGTAATAATTGAATTCAAACTGATTGTAAAAGTACAGTCAGACTTAAAAAATACTACATATACCAACATGCCAGCTCTAACGAACTGACATGTTTTTTAATATCTCAATTTTTGGTAATTATTATAATTATATTTAGAAAACGTTATCATTCATTATTTACATACAATCTTCAAAAATGGACTATTCAAAGTAGAAATAAGTGATATAATGAGTGTGAAAACAACGATACCCAACATAAAGGAGTTCCAAAATGAATGCACATTCACAGATTACTAGTGAAAAGCTTGCTCTTTTTTACTTGCAACTAGAAAAGAACAAAACGTTACCAGGACCACTAATGCCGACGCTACATGATGCTCAGCATATTTTTGGTTATATACCATTATCTATCCAAAAAATTATATCAAAAGAACTTGGTGAAAGTATTGCGAAAATCAATGGGGTTGTCACCTTTTATGGCAACTTTTCAGTCACACCAAAAGGTAAAAAAACTATTGGTGTTTGTTTAGGAACAGCTTGCTATGTAAGAGGTTCAAAAAACATCATGGACACTATGGAAGATGATCTAAAAATTAAATCAGGTGAAACCACAAAAGATGGAGAAATTACACTTGCTGCAACACGTTGCATTGGCGCTTGTGGACTCGCTCCAGTTTTTTCCGTTGGAGATCACATTTACGGAAATGCAAGTGTCTCTAAAGCGAAACAAGTGCTTAAAGAAATAAGAGAAGCAGTTGAACAAAAGGTAAAACATAATGAAGCTTAGTGAGATTATAAAAAAATATAATTTTAAAGTATATACACCTGAGTTAATAACTGAAATAGAGCTTAATTATGCTTTTTGTTCTGATTTAATGAGCGATGCGCTTATCATCTTAAACTCAGTGACTGATGAAAGAATATTGGCTCAGAGTATGCTGATCACAGGATTAACCACAAATCAATCTATTCGTACTGCAGAAATGCTTGATGTTAATGTAGTATTGCTCGTTAGAGGAAAAATTCCTTCATTAAAAGTAGTTGATTTAGCGATAGAGTCAAATATCATCTTATTATCTACAGAACAAACCATGTTTAATATGAGTGGTTTATTATATAGCGATGGGATTAAAGGAATTTATTACAATCAACAATGGTAGCTAAAGAATATCAAATTATCGCTAAAAACTATGATCTTGCAGGTAGAGCTTCTAGTGATATCAAAAGAATGTTAAAAAATACAGATATTGATCGGAACTTAATGAAGCGAGTTTGTTCAGCATCGTATGAAGCTGAGATTAATATTGTTATTCACTCATTTGGTGGTTTCGCCACATTTCAAATGGATGAAACAAAAATTGTACTCAACTTTATTGATGACGGTCCAGGGATTAAAGACATTGATCTCGCGATGACTGAGGGTTACTCGACAGCAACAGAATTAGATCATTCTAATGGATTTGGTGCTGGCATGGGACTTCCCAATATCAAGCGTATTGCTGATGAAATGGATCTTCGATCTGATCATTATGGAACACATTTAAAGATAATCTTTTATCTTGGAGGTGATTCTAATGAAAGTCAGTGATATTCTTAACAGTTCTTATGAACTGCTTACGAATCAAAAAACCTTGAATAACACCTTTCATGGTGTTTACCAAACAGACCTTTTAAGTGCTGCAATTAAAAGTGCAAAGCCAAACCAAGGACTTATTACTTTAATTTCACACGTCAACACAGTCGCTTTGGCAATGATGATTGATCTTTCTTTAATCATCATTGCTGAACATAGAAATGTGACTGCAGAAATGATTGATAAAGCAAATGAAGAAGGAATTTGTATATTAAGTACAGAATTGAAATCATTTGAAATCGTTATTGATTTATATCAAAGAGGTCTCATATGATTTACTATTACGACCTACATATTCATTCTGTACTGTCCCCCGATGCTGATTGCTTAATGACTCCAAATAACATCTTTAACATGGCAAGCCTCAAAGGGTTAAACATTATTTCAGTCACAGATCATAATTCACTTAAACAACTTCCAGTATTATATGAAATATCGAAAAGCTATGATATGCTTTTCATCCCAGGTGTTGAAATTTCCGTTAAGGAAGGATTCCATCTCTTATGCTATTTTAGGCATTATGAAGATGCTCTTTCCTTCGATGCATTGTTAGAAACATGTAATCATAAACAAGGGTATGATGAAAATACTTTAGGACGATCAGAGATTACTGACATACATGATGATGTCATTGATATCTATCCCTATGATTTAACTCTTTCTCTAACTCTTTCTTTGAAACAATTGATTCTTATCCTAAAGGATTACGATCATATCTTAGTTTATGCACATGTAGATAGAAAAAAACATAGCGGCATCGAATATGTCAATCAATTTATGCTTGACGCTATTGAAGTCACTAAACATGCAGAAAGTCAATTTTGCGAATTGCATCATATAGAAAATCAAATCATATTACATAATTCTGATGCTCATCAGATTACAGATATTTTAGAAAGAGAAGAAATGAATCAAATCGAATTGGAAAACTTGACGATAGACTCCTTTTTTAGGTTTTTTAAACATGGATGATTTAGCAACTTATCTATTAGATATCATTCAAAACTCTATTTCAGCTCATTCATCAATCATTCACCTTTCTATCGATATTCAAGAGGATTTAAGAATAGAGATAAAGGATAACGGTAAAGGAATGTCAGATGAAGTACTAAAAAAGGCAGTTTCACCATTTTTTACGACAAGAACAACAAGAAAAGTTGGGCTTGGGTTGTCGTTTCTAAAAATGCTATGTGAAGAAACCAATGGAACATTTTCTATCGAATCAGAAGAAAATATCGGAACAAAAATTCACATGACCCTAGATTATCTTCACCCTGATATGCCATCAATTGGTGACCTAGGAGAAATGGTCTACACAATAACTATCCATCAGGATATTGATGAATTCATATTTGATTTTAAATACAAAAATAACGTGTATAACTACAAAGCTACTGAAATGAAAACAATGTTTGGAAAAACGATAAGTTCCTTTTCCATCATGAAAGCTTTAATTGAATTGATTAATCAAGAAATACACATAGATGAGGTGAACCATGAAATCTTTAGAAGATTTAAAGAAATTAAGAGATGAAGCGCTTAAGAAGATGACGATGCGCTACACAAAAGATGGATACAGAATCCAGATTGGTATGGGAACATGTGGGATAGCATCAGGTGCTAAACCTATATTAAAAGCTTTTCTAGAAGAAATTGAATCACATGAATTGAGTAATGTCACGGTAACACAAGTAGGATGCATGGGAGAATGTGCATATGAGCCAATGGTTGAGATTATTGATACAGAAGGTCAGTCCTTTGTTTATTGCACAGTGACGAAGCCAATGGTCAAAGAAATCATTGAGAAGCATATTATCAATAACGAACCTCAAACGCGTTATCTTTTAACATCGAGAAAGGGATAGGGGGTAAATCATGCTAGAAAGAATCCAAGTATTAATATGTGGTGGAACAGGATGTTTAAGTTCTAATTCCAAAAAAATCAAAAAAGCTTTTGAAGATTATTTAGAAGTTTTGGATATGCAAGATGAAGTCGGCTTAGTTCTGACTGGTTGTTTTGGGTTATGTGAAAAAGGACCAGTTGTTGTTATTTATCCAGATGAAACATTTTATACACATGTTGCTGTCACAGATGTTAAAGAAATATGTGAAGAGCATCTACTTAAAGGAAGACCAGTTGAAAGACTTATGGTTAAAAATCCTATCGATAAGTCTAAGATTAAAAACATGGGACAATTAAAATTCTATGCAAAGCAAAAAAGAATTGCACTTAGAAATTGTGGAAATATTAATCCTATGGAAATCGAAGAATATATTGCAAAAGATGGATATCTTGCATTAGGCACGATATTAAAAGAGATGACTCCACAAGATGTAATCGATCAAGTCATAGACTCAGGACTTCGTGGTCGTGGTGGTGGAGGATTTTCTACTGGGAAAAAATGGCAATTTGCAAAAAATTCTGAATCAGAACAAAAATATGTTATTTGTAATGCAGACGAAGGCGATCCAGGTGCCTTCATGGATAGAGCAGTTTTAGAAGGTGACCCACATTCTATTTTAGAAGCGATGGCAATCTGCGGTTATGCCATTGGTGCAAACCAGGGATACATCTACGTAAGAGCAGAATACCCAGTTGCTGTTGAAAGATTAGGAATTGCTATCCATCAAGCAAAAGAATTCGGACTTTTAGGTGATCATCTATTTGGTTCTGATTTTAGTTTTAATATCGATATTCGCTTAGGTGCAGGTGCATTTGTTTGCGGTGAAGAAACTGCGCTTATAGCATCCATTGAAGGATATAGAGGAATGCCTAGATTGAAACCTCCATTTCCAGCTGTCAGAGGTTTATGGGGTAAACCCACCAATGTGAATAACGTAGAAACCTTAGCTAATGTTCCTGTTATTTTCTTAAAAGGAGCTAAATGGTTTAAATCAATTGGTACAGAAAAATCAAGTGGAACCAAAGTGTTTGCACTTGGTGGAAAAATTAATAATACCGGACTTGTTGAAGTCCCTATGGGAACCACGATTAGAGAAATCGTTTTTGACATCGGTGGTGGAATCCCTGCGAAAAGAAAATTTAAAGCAATCCAAACAGGTGGACCATCAGGAGGATGTATCACTGAAGAGTTTTTAGACACTCCAATTGATTTTGAAAATCTAACTGCCCTTGGATCAATGATGGGTTCTGGTGGAATGATTGTTATGGATGAAGATAATTGCATGGTCGATGTCGCTAGATTTTATCTAGATTTCACAGTCGATGAATCATGTGGTAAATGTACACCTTGTAGAGAAGGAACTAAACAAATGAGGGATATTCTAAATCGCATTTGTGAAGGACAAGGAACACTAAAAGATCTTGATGAACTTGAAAAACTAGCACATATGATTCAAGAAACCTCTCTATGTGGTTTAGGTCAAACTGCACCTAACCCAGTATTATCAACTCTAAAGCATTTTAAAGAAGAGTATATCGCACATGTAGTAGATAAAACATGTCCTGCAGGAGTCTGTCGTGAATTGACTAACTTCTATATAGAAGATACATGTGTAGGTTGTACGAAATGTGCCAAGAATTGCCCAACAAACGCAATTACTGGTTGGCCAAGAGAAGTTCATAAGATTGATTTAGACTTATGCATTCGTTGTGGTGCATGCAAGAAAGCATGTCCAGTGAACGCGATTACGACTAAGCCAATACATCAGGAGGTAACCAGATGATTAAAGATATCCATATCAATATAAACGGTAAAGATATTACTGCAAAATCGAATCAGACTGTCTTAAAAATAGCTGAAGAAAATGGAATATACATTCCTCGTCTTTGTTATTTTGAAGGTATACATGAGGAAGGTAACTGCCGTGTATGTTCCGTTAAAATAAATAATCAAAAGAACTTAAAACCAGCTTGTAAAACACTTGTCGAAGAAGGTATGAAGGTTGTTACTGATGATTTAGATGTTTACCAAGCAGTGACTATGAATTTAGAACTTCTTTCTCACAAACATCATTTTGAATGCTTTAATTGCTCAAGAGAAGATAACTGTGAATTTTTAGATTTATTAAGACGATACTCTGTTGAAAATGAGTTAACTCATCTTTATGGAGCACACGATGCCCATCGATACTTCTCAGATTCTTCTGGAGTACTCGAACTAGATAGTAGTAAATGTATTTTATGTGGTCGATGTGTTTCAGCATGTGAAGCATATACAGGACTTGGAATCCTTAATTACAACGAGCGTGGTTCAGAGACCTATATTGGACCAGCATTGTTCCATAGTTTAGAAGATGCAGGTTGTATTTATTGTGGAAAGTGCATTCAAGCATGTCCAACTGGGGCACTATCTGAAAAAGATGACATTCGACTTGTTGAAATGGCACTACGTGATCCAAAGAAAAAAATGATTGTTCAAGTTGCTCCTTCAATCCGTGCAACACTAGGTGAAGAATTTGGATATCCAGTAGGTACGAATGTTGAAGGACAAATGTTTGCAGCCCTTCATGCTTTAGGTATCGATGAAATCATGGATACCAATTTTACAGCTGACTTAACCATTTTAGAAGAAGGAACCGAATTCATCAATCGCTTAGAAAATAACGGTCCATTTCCAATGTTTACATCTTGTTCACCAGGGTGGGTTAATTATTTAGAACTCTATCATCCAGAATATATTCCAAATCTATCTAGTTGTAAATCACCTCAACAAATGGCAGGAGCATTAATTAAAACATATTATGCGAATGAACTTAAATTAGATCCTAAAGATATTGTTTCACTTTCTATCATGCCTTGTATTGCAAAAAAAGCAGAAGCTAAAAGAGAAGATATGGGTAGAGATGGTTATCAAGATGTCGATATCGTTTTGACAACTAGAGAATTAGCTAGACTCATTAAACGTAGAAAAATTGATTTTAGAAATCTTGAACCAATAAAACCTTTCGGATTACTAGCATCCTATACAGGAGCTGGTAACATTTTTGGAGCAACTGGAGGAGTCATGGAAGCTGCATTAAGAACAGTAACTGAGGTTCTAGAAGATCACGAAACTCCAATTGATTTTAAAGAAGTACGTGGAAATCAAGATATTAAAGAAGCTACTTATATGATTAAAGGTACACCAATTCATATCGCAGTTGTTCATGGCGGAATCGCAATCAAGACTTTTATGGATGATATGATTAAAAATAAAAAAATGTATCATTTCGTTGAAATCATGGGTTGCACAGGTGGATGTATCAATGGTGGTGGACAACCGATTGTCCCTGCTAAAATCTATGAGAAAGTTGATATAAGATCGAAAAGAGCAAGTGTCTTATATGATATAGATGCAAAGTCGGAACTTAGAAAATCACATTACAATCCATTTGTAAAAAAACTATATGAAGATTTTTTAGGGAAACCTAATTCACACAAATCTC
>CAKMKF010000132.1 GCA_927439925.1 uncultured Acholeplasmataceae bacterium
TCGAGTGCTGAAAATATTGTTAAATATAGAGATAAAGCTGGAAGATTTACAAATAGAGATCAAATCTTAAAAGTTCCTAAGTTAGGTGCTAAATCATTTGAGCAATCGATTTATTTAAACCTGATACATACATCAGTAATGCTTTGCTTGCTGTATTAACGTTAACTCCAACTTGGTTAACTGCTTGAGTAACGACGAAGTTTAATGAATCATTTAACTTCTTTGGGGAGACGTCGTGTTGGTATTGACCAACACCAATGCTCTTTGGATCGATTTTAACAAGTTCTGATAGTGGGTCTTGAAGTCTTCTAGCAATACTCGCTGCAGAGCGCTCCTCGACTGAAAAATCAGGGAATTCTTCTCTAGCAAGTTCACTAGCTGAATAAACAGATGCTCCTGCCTCATTGACGATAACGTAATTCACTTTCATGCCTGTAGTTTTAATAATGTTTGCTACAAAGCTTTCTGTTTCACGACTTGCTGTACCATTACCAATTGCGATTAATTCTACTTTATACTTTCTGATTAATAAAAGTAAGTCTCTTTGAGATTCCATAATTTGCTTATCGCTAATGGATCCACCCATGGTTTTTTCATGGGGATAGATTACACCTTTTTCTAAGACAGTACCTTGTTCGTTAACTACTGATAATTTACAACCTGTTCTAAATGCAGGGTCAATTCCTAAAACAACTTTACCCTTCATTGGTGGTTGTAATAATAACTTATTTAAATTCACAGAGAATATTTCAATTGCTTGCTCCTCACCCTTATCAGTCAGTTCTGTACGAACTTCTCTTTCTAGGGATGGATAAATCAATCTCTTTAATGAATCTTCAATTGCTTCTTTAATAAATGGAGTTGCTGTTGAGTTATCTCTTTTAATGACTTTACGTTCTAAGTACGAAGTCATTCTTTCTTTATCTAACTCTATTTTGACAGTTATAATTTTTTCGTTTTCAGCACGGTTTATAGCTAGTATTCTGTGAGGTCTTATTTTACTCACAGGTTCACTATAATCATAATACATCTCATATGTTTTTCTTTCATCGACTGCATTCTTCTTAACACTAGAGACGACTACACCATGATTAATCATTTCTGTTCTTAATGATTTTCTATAATTAGCGTCATCAGAAATCATTTCAGCGATAATATATTTAGCACCTTCAATGGCTTCATCAACAGACTTCACAGCATCATTTAAATATTTCTTCGCTTCATCTTTAACATCTTCATAAGGAAATTCCATCAACCATTTCGCGAAAGGCTCTAAGCCTTTGGCAACTGCTTCAGTCGCCTTCGTTTTCTTCTTTTCCTTAAATGGACGATACAAGTCTTCAACTTCTACTAACTTTTGAGCTCTTAAAATTTCTGTTCTTAACTCTTCAGTAAGCATTCCTTTTTCATCAATTAAACGAATGACTGCTTCTTTTCTATCCAATAAGTTATTCGCATATTCCCATGACTTAAATATCTCATTGATTTGTTCTTCATCAAGACCACCGGTTGCTTCTTTACGGTATCTCGCGATAAAGGGAATTGTATTACCTTCATCAAGCAAATTTAAAACTGAAACAATTTGTTTCTCGGAAATAGATAATGCTTTTTTAATTTCTAAAATAATAGTTTCGTTCATTTTGTTCTCCCTTAATAGCACAAAAGGGCATCGCCCTTTTATATGTTGTTACTCAAATGATTAGAGCTTATTGATTTCTCTTACGATATCTACAACTCGTAGTTCGAGTTGGAATGTTTGTTCTTCTACATTAAAGATTAATAACATGTTATCTCTTGTATTATCTAATTCGAAATCTCCCTTTTCAGTGAGATCAAACACGGTTGTATTTAAATCAAGATCAAGAAATAAGAATGCTTTACCTTCTAAATCTAGGTCTTCAATAATCGTTTGAATTTCTTCATTGATTGCTGAGCTTCGATAGAAATATACATAAATCAAATTGTTTGTATTGATGACTTCTGCAAGATCTTCCTTATCAACAAGTCCATTAAAGTGAGCGAAATCACCATAAACACCTGAACCATCATCATAAGTTAAATACTTTAAATCATCTGTAGTGATATGAATTAAATCTTCATAGACAACAACATCTTCATCTTCGTTCATAAAATAGCGAATCGTAAAGATGATTGCTACTGTAATTAAAGTTAATGCGATGATAGACATACCTAATCTAAAGAATAAAATTTCATTCTTTGTTGCTTCTCTTTTAGGATTTGTTTTTGCTAGTTCTGCCTTACTCTTTGCAGTATTGTTTTTGTTATTTACTGCAGTTTTTTTGTTTTGTTCTTTGACTTGTTGGACTCTTGCCATAATGTCACATCCTATCCATTAGAATTATACCGAATTCACTTAAAAAATACAACTATGTGGTTAAATATGTTAAAGTTTCTCAATCATCACATAAGCGATAGCATGAGAGTCTGTATGCGTAATCGAAATGTGAATGATTTCATCGTTTGTGAAGTATTCTGTTTTCACATAAGGACTTCCGTTTTCCGTGTTTAGAATGGAGAAGTCTACATAATTGGTTTTACCATGACCTTTAGAGATTGCTTTAAATATTGCTTCTTTCGCTGCAAATCTTCCGCCAATGTAAGAAAGCTTTGTATTCTCAGCTGCAATATTTAGATACATCTTTTTTTCTTCTGCAGACAAAATGCGATCGATAAATCGTTCGCTCATCAGTTCTTTGATACGATCCATATCTACTAAATCAATACCAATTCCAATAATCATATTAGTTTCTTCCTTCCCTGATTTGTTCTGCTAGAAGCTTTATTTTCTTTAATCTGTGATTTAACCCAGATTTGCTAATAGACTCTTTGTATGTCTCAAAATACTGGTCTACTAGCTCTTGAAGGCTAGATTCGGAAAACTCTTTTCTAAGTTTCATCACTTTCTTTATCTTTTCATCGATATGATGTGCTGGAATAAACTCTTCAATAAGTTCTATATCTTTGATTTGATCCATCGCTGCAACAAACACTTTTTTCTCATTCGCGATTTCCATGTTCATTACACGATTGATTGAATTATTAAAATCTCTTTTGATTCTAATATCTTCAAATTGAAAGACTGAATTTTGTGCACCAATAATTTGAAGTAAATCACTAATACCTTCAGCACCTTTTAAATAGGCTATATATCCGTTTCTTCTTTTGGTAATTTTAGCATTTAAATCAAATGCATTCATTAACGATTGAATAAAAACAATTTGTTCTGGACTTCTAGCAAATATCTCTAAATGATATTCCGCAGTCTTCGGGTGATTGACTGAACCCGAAGACAAGAAACATGCTCTTAAGAATGCTCTTTTCTTTTCTGGAGTATCTGTCATTAACTCTTGATTATCTAAAGGATTTTCCATTAAGCCATGCTCGTTGATAATATCTTCAACTCGCGTTTGAATTCTAATGATAATGGATTGTTTTTGCTTTAACTTATTCATCTTCTGAGTGATTAATGAAGTCTCAGCTTGATATAATGTTCTAGTTAACTGTAAAAACCGCTTTGCAACGGTTGGATTGTTGATTTTGAAATCGAGCATTTTATGCTTCGATTCAATATGAAATTCAGTGTTGAGGTTTAAGAATGCAGAAAACTCAGCAAGTTGTTCATCAAGCTCAACTGGAATGGTCACCAATTCTTCTTTTACAGTTCTAGCAAAACTCATTTTTTATTTTTTCCAGGCTTCTATATATTTTAATGCATTTTGTGCAGCGATTGCTCCATCAGAAGCAGCTGTAATAACCTGTCTAATTTGTTTAACGATCACATCGCCTGCTCCAAAAACACCAGGAACAGCTGTTTCCATCTTTTCGTTAGCTTCAATATAACCCCATTTGTTTGTAATTCCTAAATTCTTAACAAAATCAGTTACCGGAATCATACCAACATACTCAAATGTGCCTTCAGCAGGTATCGTTTCAACTTCACCTTTATTATTCTTAATGGTGACGCCTGTCATTCCTTTATCATCCATTTCAAACTTAGTAACAACTGAACCAAAACGGTAATCTACATTCTTATGTGCCTTCAAAATATCGATAGCCTTAGGATCTGCAGTTAAATCATCAAGATTTTGTACCATTGTGACATGGGTTGCTATGCTTGCAAGATAAGATGCTTCTTCAACAGCACTATTTCCACCACCAACAACAACTAACTTCTTATCTCTAAAGAGTGGACCGTCAAAAATTGCACACCAGCTAATACCATTCATAGCAAGTGCATCTTCATTTTCGACACCAAGTCTTCTTGGGTTATTACCAGATGCTACAATAACAGATTTTGTTTCATATGTCTTATTTGGTGTTATTAGCTTTTTAACATTTCCATCTAATTCTACTTTTGTAACATCATCATAAATGACTTCAATATCAAGATCATAAGCGTGATCAATCATCATGGTTGCTAGTTCATAACCCGCTAACTTTTTAGTTCCTGTATAGTTTTCAATTTCATTGTATTTAGATAACTGTCCACCAGGTGTGTCTTTTTCAAACATTGCTACCGTTAAATTTGATCTTTTAGCGTAAATCGCTGCTGTTATTCCTGCAGGACCCGCTCCAATAATTAATACGTCGTATAACATTTTTTTATCTCCTTTTAAATAATATCTTTTAAATTTATAAGTTCATCAATAACAAATTCAGGCATTTCTTTAAGCATTTCATTTAGGCGATGACTATAAGTCACTGCGCATGACGAAATACCAGCCTTCTTTGCTGCTATAATGTCATTTTCATGATCACCAACATAAATCGTCGTACTTTTCTTCGCACTAAAAAGATCTAATGCTTTTTGGATTGGTTCAGGACTAGGTTTATGCTCTACAACATCCTCATATCCAATCAATCCGTCAATATAAGGGAGTAAACCTGTTATCTCTAGATGGTATAATGCAACTTTTCTCATCTTTGAAGTCACTACACCAACAGTAGCATTCTTCTTCTTTAAATAAATCAAGGTTTCTAGCGCATAAGGATACGCTTTTAAACCTTCTTCAATTTTCAAGTTTGATACTTCACGGTAATATTTAACAATTTCATCAACTTTTTCTTTACTGTCCGTATAAAACTCAAATGTTTTAAATAATGTTTGACCTAATAGATTTGTCAATTCATCTTCTGATAACTTTACTTCTGGAAAAAACTTATCAAAGGTTTCTACGAAAGTATCTAAGATGATTTTGGTGGTTTCAATGAGTGTTCCATCTAGATCAAACAAAATAGTTTTCATCATGCCTGTGGTTCTAAAGCATTATTAGTATCCTGGTTTTCCACCAGCATATCCACATAATACTTTTGATCTTTATAAACCAATTTCTTAACAACAATAATTGCCGCTCCACCAAGCATAAAGAGTGTTAACGATAAAATAATATTTGCTGGTAACCCAAACATGCGAAGTGCATCTCCTGGGTCTCCACCAGTTCTAAGCGGTTCGATGATTGCTCCACGTCCTAATCCATACCAAATTAAGTATAATCCAAACATGTCTCCAACCTTAAACCATCTTTTTCTTCTAGCAATTAACAAGAAGACTAAACCAATGAAATTCCAAATGCCTTCATATAAAAATGTTGGGTGATAGATTTCACCTTGTAAACCTATATTCATCTGATTTTTTATGAAATCAGGAAGAATGTTTAATATGAATTGTGATTCAATGACTGGTCCATAAGCTTCTGCATTCATGAAATTTCCCCAACGACCAACAATTTGACCAACAAAGAATCCGATTGCTAGAATATCAGCAAGTAACCAGAAATTCATCTTCTTTTTTCTAGTAAAGATAATAACAAAGATAAATGCAGTAATAACAGCTCCATGAATAGAGAGTCCACCATTATTGATATTAATTACATCAATAAAGTTTTCATAGCTAGGGTTTGGATCAAAGATTACATAGTATAATCTAGAACCAATAATAGAAAGCGGAACTGCGATTAATAAAGCATCAAATAATAAATCAGTATTCCATCCAACTTTTTTAAATTCCTCATATGCTAGATACGCACCAATCGAAATACCTGTTAGAATAAAGATTGCATACCAAGCAATTTGTGCAAAACCTAGATCAATAGCAACCGGATTATAAAACTTAGTTGCACTATATGGAGTACTTTGTGTAACAACTGCAATAAAGATCAAGAATAAAAATCCTGCTAATAGTCCACCATAAGTATAAAATGCTTTTTTATTTTCTTTAATGTAATCAATCATCTTCATCTTCGTCATCCTTTCTCATTCCACTAGCCTTTAGGGCAACCGCTTGAGTTAATTCAAATGCAGCGTTATATCCTAAGTACTTTAATTTTTGATTCATTGCTGCACTTTCAACAAGTGTCGCTACATTTCTTCCTGGTAAAATTGGAATTGTGATTTTCGCGATTTCAGTATCAAATATCTTAATCGTTTCAGTTTCGATACCTAAACGATCATATTGTTTCGCTTTCTTCCAATGTTCAAGTTCAACGACAAGTCTGATCTTCTTATTTTCACGATATGCTCCAGCACCAAACATAGAAACCACATCAACAATACCAATACCACGTACTTCAATAAACTTTTCTAATATCTTTGGAGCACTTCCAATTAAGACACCTGGAGCTGCTTCAAATATATCGACTCTATCGTCACTGACTAGAATATGTCCTCTTTTAATAAGTTCTAAAGCAGTTTCGCTTTTACCGATACCACTCTTTCCAGTAATTAAGGTTCCCATTCCATGAATATCTAGAAGTACTCCATGTAGTGATGTTCTAGGTGCTAGTTTACTATGTAGATATTGATACAATGTTCCTGATAAAGGAGTTGTTCTAGATTTACTCTTTAAAATAGCTACATCATACTTATCCCCTAATTCAAAGAACGGTTCTTCAACCTCAACATTAATCGAGAAAACGACTCCTGGAGGTCTCTTTTTAAACATATCTTCAATTCTTTTCTTTCGAAGATCACTATCTAAAAGCTTCATAAAATGTGCTTCTTTAGAGCCTATAAGGATCAATCGGTCAGAATCAAAGAAATCAAGAAACCCGGCCAGTTCAACACCAGGTCTTGCTAACATCTCTGATTTAATTTCTCTTTGAAGTGCCTTTTCATTCGTGAGTAGTTCTAAATCTAGGTCACGAACTAAATGTTTAATCTTTAATTTCATTTCTTACCTCCAAAGAATACGAGTTTTTCACTATAAATCCATTTTCTTAAATATATGGATATGACTAATCTAAACAATGAGAATATAAATGCGAATATAATCAAATTTTCGATGTTGATGAAATGGAATCCTTCAACAAGAACCATATCTACTAGAAATAGAATTAGAACTTGAGCCATTACATTTAATAATCCCATAGAAAAAATCATCGCTCTTGCAAGATATTTAAACATTAGGATTTTTACAAAATTTTCTACTAATGTAAATAATACAATCGCAAGTATATACCCTATGACACTCATTTCCACAAATGGTTGTCCAATTCCAATAGCAAGTCCAAAGACTACTGCAGATATTAAGAGATTTACCGATAAAGATAAAATCATATGAATGACATAGTTTTTATGCAACATGAAACCAAGAGTTACTGAAACTCTTTTCGATTTCTTCCGTTTTTTTAATTCTTCAAGCAACTGCATTAACTCTTCTTCAGTTAGCTTATCTGGATCTTTTGGATCCTTATGATCGTTTGGATGCATGTTCAACCCCCAACATGGTTTATTATATCAAAAATAGTTTAGTTTTTGTCATTTTAAAGCATTTATCAAATACTGTCCTGTATAGGACTCCTTGACTTTAGCTACTTCTTCAGGTGTACCAATCGCAACGATTTCCCCACCTGCTTCGCCACCTTCTGGACCTAGATCTATAATATGATCTCCATTTTTTATAACATCTAAGTTATGCTCGATGACGACCATGGTTGCACCTTCATCAACTATCTTATGAAGTACCTTAAGTAATCTTTTCACATCATCTGTATGTAATCCAGTTGTTGGTTCATCAAGAATGTATATTGAGGATGCAGTAATCTTTCTATAAAGTTCACTTGCAAGCTTCACACGTTGAGCTTCACCACCAGAAAGAGTAGTTGCAGATTGACCCAGCGTAATATAGCCTAGACCAACATCGTTTAATGTTTTAAGCTTCTGATATATTTTAGGATGATTTTCAAAGAAGGATAACGCATCTTCAATTGTCATTTCTAATACATCGGCGATATGACTACCTCTATATTTAATTTGTAAGGTCTCATGATTATATCGTTGTCCACGACAAACCTCACAAGGCACATAAACATCTGGTAGAAAATGCATAGAGATCTTCTTCAATCCATCACCACCACATGCTTCACAGCGTCCACCCTTGACATTAAATGAGAATCTTCCTTTTTGATATCCTCTAGCTTTCGCTTCATTGGTTTGAGCATATAAATCTCTGATATCATCAAACACTCCTGTATAGGTTGCAGGATTACTTCTTGGTGTTCTACCGATTGGTGATTGAGAAATCTCAATAACTCGATCAATTAAGTTATGATCATTAATTGCTGTATGTAGTCCTGGCAATTCTTTTGTTTTATAGTACTTATGTTGAAGTCCCTTTAATAAGATTTCATTAACCAATGTTGATTTCCCAGACCCAGATACTCCAGTAACAACCGTTAATTTACCCAAAGGAAATGAGACAGAGATATCTTTAAGATTATTCGCTCTCGCACCCATAATCATAATATCTTGCCCTGTACCTGTTCTTCTTTTTACTGGCACTTCAACTTTTTCAAGTCCCTTTAAATAACGACCAGTAATACTATTTGGATTATCCATAACTTCTTGAGGTGTTCCTGCAGCTACAACCTTACCACCGTGCTTACCAGCAAATGGTCCGATATCAATAAGATAGTCTGAGGCTAACATCGTTTCGTGGTCGTGTTCAACGACCACCAATGTATTTCCTAAATCTCTCATTTTCTTTAACGTGTCAATTAACTTTTGATTGTCCTTTTGATGTAGTCCTATCGATGGCTCATCTAAGACATATAACACTCCAGTAAGTTTAGAACCTATTTGTGTAGCAAGTCTAATTCTTTGAGCTTCACCACCAGATAGTGTACCAGCTGCTCTACCTAGAGTTAAATAGCCTAAACCAACATCTGTCAAGAAGGTTAATCTAGAAATAATTTCTTGAAGTGCAAGTTTAGCAATTTGTTTTTGTTCTACATTTAATTCAACGTTCGATAAGAATTGAATGGTTTCATCAATTGAAGTTTTTGTTGCTTCATCGATATTTTTTCCACCAATCTTAACTGATAATGCAGCTTCATTCAATCTAGCACCATGACAAACAGGACATTCACTTTCGGACATGAAGGATTCAATCCATGTACGAATCCATTCAGATGTTGTTTCACGATATCTTCTCGTTAAGTTAACGATTAGACCTTCATAGTTATCCACTTTTTCATGAACTCTACCTGAAGATGATTTTAAACGGTAATGAATTTTTTCATGCGTTCCATATAAAACCATTTTCAATTGTTTAGGTTCTAGTTCACTAATAGGTTTATTCATATCAATTTTGTAATACTCACATAATTGTTCAAGCATTAAAGAATTTAGGTTCTCTGAATCGTTATTCTTATAAGGAATTAATCCACCATCTAATAAACTTCTAGATGGATCAACGATTAAATCTTCAGATACCTCAAGCTTTAACCCTAATCCATTACAATATGGGCATGCACCAATTGGTGTATTGAATGAAAATAACCTTGGTTCTAATTCAGGAATTGTAAAATTAGAATCTCCACAAGAATAGGTTTGACTAAATGTTAACATTTCTTTATCGTCAACTAAAACCTTAGCTCTTCCACCTGCTAATTTTGTAGCAAGTTCTAAAGCATCATATAAACGACTTCTTAGTCCTTCTTTAATAATCAAACGATCGACGATTAAGTAAAAATCATGATTCTTATTTTTTTCTAGTTCTGGCATTTCCTCTAATAAGACTTGTTCACCATTGATATAAGCACGTGTAAACCCTTCTTTCATGTATTGGTTTGCACTTCTTACATGAGCTCCTTTTTGTCTTTCAATAACAGGACTCATTATTAAAACTCGTGACCCTTCTTTTAAACTTAAGACACGAAGAGTCATTTCTTCAATAGATTGTTTTGTTAGTGGTTCATCAGTTCCTGGGCAATATGGAGTTCCTACTCTCGCATACAAAAGTCTTAAGTAGTCATAAACTTCAGTGACTGTACCTACAGTAGATCTTGGATTATTAGAAGTTGTTCTTTGGTCGATAGATATGGAAGGTGACAACCCTTCGATATTATCGACATCAGGCTTCTCGAAATTCCCTAAAAACTGTCTAGCATATGCAGATAGAGATTCCATATATCTTCTTTGACCCTCTTGATAAAGTGTGTCAAAGGCAAGTGAACTCTTTCCGCTACCAGAAATACCCGTCATGACGACGAGTTTATTCTTTGGAATATCAATATCTATATTTTGTAAATTGTTCTCTCTAGCACCATGTACTTTAATAAAGTCCATCAATCATCACCTTAAACTCTTCCTCGTTAATTACTTTAACATTCAATTCATTCGCTTTTTTGAGCTTCGATCCTGCATCTTCTCCAGCAACTAAAAGATCAGTCTTAGCTGATACGGATGACGATACTTTACCACCTAATTTTTCAATGATATCACTTGCCTGATCTCTTGAAAATATGTTGAGTTTTCCTGTTAATACAATTGTTTTACCATTAAACTCATGTTCTAAAACTTCTTCTTTTTCAAAAACCATATTCAATCCAAGATTTTTTAAATCGCTAATCAAATCGATATATATAGGATTGTTAAAATAAGTAACAATACTTTGAGCAATCATTTCACCAATCTCGTTAATCTCAATTAAGTCTTGATATTTAGCTTGAAGTAAATCATCAATTGTTGGGTAGTGCTTCACCAAAGTTTTAGCAACCTTCGCACCAACATGCTTAATTCCTAAACCAAATAGTAGTTTATCAAATGTTTGGTTCTTAGAATTTTCAATTGCGTCTAAAAGCTTATCAACCTTTTTATCACCGAAACCAGGAATTTCTTTCAATTCCTCTTTAAACTGATAAAGTCGGTAGATATCAGGAATATTATTTAAATAACCTAATTCATGAAAGATTTCTACAACTCTTTCACCGAGTGTATCGATATCCATCGCTACACGACTTGAAAAATGAATCAGTTGATTGATATTTTTCCCAGGACAATCCATATTACTGCAGTAATGATCTGCTTCTCCTATTTTTCTAACTAAAGGAGAAGAACATACAGGACAATCACTTCTCATAACAAATGGAGTCTGGTTCGTTCTTTTCTCTAAGACAACGTTTAAAACTTCTGGTATAATTTCTCCAGCTTTATGAACGATAACATAATCACCAATACGAATATCTTTGGCTAAAATGTAATCCTCATTATGTAGGGTTGCTCTAGCGACAGTTGAACCCGATACCAAAACAGGTTCTAATTCCGCGACTGGAGTAACGACACCTGTTCTACCAATTTGGAAAGTAATATCTTTTAAGATGGTTTCCACTTGCTCAGCTTGAAATTTGTAAGCAGTTGCCCATTTAGGAAACTTAGATGTATAGCCGATCATGTTAAGCAATGAAAATTCATTGACTTTAATCACGACACCGTCAGTGTCATATGGAAGTTTTTTTCTTAATGCATCGTATTCATTTATTTTATTTTTTAATGTTTCAATATCTTTTATGTGATGGTAATTTAAGTTCACTTTAAACCCTAATTTTTGAAGATATGCTAAAGCTTCCATTTGGGATTTCACATAATTGGATGCGTCAACAATTGTATATAAAAAGATATCCAAATTTCTACTTGCTACAACTTTAGCATCCAATTGACGTATCGTTCCAGCAGCTGCATTTCTAGGATTCGCGAATAGTGCCTCATCTGAACTCAATCTTTCTTCATTTAACTTTTTAAAACTTTTGTGTGGCATAAAGATTTCACCACGGACTTCAATATCAATATTTTCAGTTAGTTTTAATGGTAGTGACTTAATTGTTTTTACATTACTAGTTACGTCCTCACCAACAACTCCATTACCGCGGGTTGCTGCGCGTAAAAATTCACCATTTTTATAAGTCAGACTTACTGCTAAACCATCTATTTTAAGTTCTGTTACATAAGTATAATTTTCGACAACTTTTTTGATTCTCTCATCAAAACTATCTAATTCATCTTCATTAAAAACATTAGAAAGACTCATCATCGGTACACGATGAGTCACTTTTGAAAATCCATCTAAAACAACTCCACCAATCTTTTCGGTTGGTGAATCTGTTTGTTTATATTCAGGATATTTCATTTCTAAATCAAGTAATTCATGCAAGAGTTTATCGTATTCGAAGTCGGTAATTGTTGGTTGATCTTTTGTATGATAATCATGATTTGCTTGGTTAATAATTTGAATCAGTTCTTGAATTCTTAGCTTTGCGTCCATTGAAATCACCCAATGATATTATATCATTAATACGCCTTCCTGGGATGGTTTTCGTCCCACTTTCCTGAATAAATTGAGATGATGTGAAAGTGTGGTTATCACTGTTTTTTCTTACACTAGAAAAATAAAGAAAGTGTCTAGCTCTAGTCATTGCTACGAACATCAGTCTTCTCTCCTCTTCTAATTCGAAATAATTATGATTTCTATTAGAGGGAAGAACTCCATGTTCTAACCCAATAATAATAACTGCATCAAATTCTAAGCCTTTCGCTTTATGAATAGTTAAGAGTTGAATACCATTTTTCTTCTCTTCATTGGAGTCGTCATAGGTTTGAAATGGAATATGACTATAGTGTAGCATCTGGATCAGTTCAAATGCTCTATTGTGGTTTCTATATAGAACAGATATTTCTTCATCTTTTATTTGATGACTTTTGAAAAGCTTAATCAAATTTGTGATTAAAAATGCCTCTTCTTTTTCAGTATCAAAATGTAAGTTATAAACATAGCTATCTTGGGTGTTTGTGGCTGAAAGCTTCTTCTTGTACTTTCTATTATTTCGCACAATCAGGCGATTAGCATGCTCTAGTATCATTTTTCTTGATCTGTAGTTAGTAGATAATGTGTATAATTTTGCTTGATAATCAGAAACATATAAATATATTATTTTTGAGTCCGCTCCACGAAACCTATAAATGGATTGATCTGGGTCTCCTACTGCTAGTACTTTCGTATCTTTTTTGATGAGTTCTTTAAGTAGACTATATTGTAAGTGATTGGTATCTTGAAACTCATCAATAAAGATATATTGATACAAAAAAGGGTGATTTTTTCCTTTAATCTTAAAATATACCCCCAATATGAGATCATCGAAGTCTTTCATCCCGTTTTTCTTCAAATAGTTTTGATACTCAATAAATTTCTTAGGCCTTTTAGATTGATATAAGCTGTTCTTATGTTTGGATATATCAAGTAGATCTTCCCTTGAAAATGGCTCTATATCGTCATTCACCAATTTGAACGTTTCTTTATAATAGTCTATTAACTTGATATAACAAAACTGATGGAAGGTATGAACGTGCACTAAATGATTATCGATTCTTTCCTTCATTTCAAAGGATGCCTTCCTCGTAAACGTAATTGCTAAGATTTCTTCCGGATTGACACCTTGCTCAATTAAATATTTTATTCTTTCAACAACCACTCTTGTTTTACCTGAACCTGCTCCAGCAAGTAAAAAAAGAAAGGGTTCTTTGGAATAAACCACAATCTTTTGTTCTTCATTTAAGTTCATCATATCACCCCATTTATAATAGAGTGAGAATGATCTATTTTCTTTGTTTTCTTAATGCTGGATGACTTTCAAGTATTTTTTTAATTCCATGTGGCATACCAAAAGCGATTGTAGCTATATCTTCATCTACTGTAATGACTACACCTAGACCAAACACATTATGTTCAACTTTATCACCAGTTTTGAGTAAATGAGATTCTTGATCTCCATCGTAAACTGTTTTAGGTTGATCTAGCTTAACTCTTGATTCTTGAATGAAACGAGATGGGTAACTATATCTCATTTGACCATAGACCATACGTTGATCTGCGTAACTGAAATAGAGTTTTTCCTTCGCTCTTGTGATTCCCACATAAGCGACTCTTCTTTCTTCTTCAAGTTCCGTTGAACTCACTAAAGACCTGTCACTTGGAAAAATGTTCTCTTCCATAACAACCATAAAAACAACCCTAAATTCTAATCCTTTAACTTGATGATAAGTTGCTAACTTCACATGATCAAAATCCTCTATATCTTGGTCTTGATCACTATAGAGTGCAATCTGATCTAACTGCTGAGTAAGCTTTTCAATAAATGAACCTTCATAATACATATCCCCTCTAGTGAATACGTTTTGAAGTTCTTTTAAGTTGTCAATTCGATCATCTGCGATTTCGTTATCTTCTGCTTTTAACATATCGATATATTTTGTCTTCGCCATTAAATATGGCATGATTTGTGATAAATCAAGTAAGTCGTTGAAGTCTTGATTCATTTCCAAAATTAACTTTTTAAAATCAATCAAACTGTTTTTAGCTGCTGGAGTTAGTTCGGTATAATCAATGGCTTCAAACATAGAAACGCCAAGTTCTCTTGCGCGTTGTTCTAACTTTTGAATACTAACTAACCCAATACTTCTTTTAGGAACGTTAACAATTCTTTTTAAATAGAAATCGAGATTAGGATCTAATACGACTCTGATATACGCTAGTGCATCTTTGATTTCTTTTCTTTCATAGAATGAGATACCACCATAGATTATATATGGAATACCTTCTTTAATTAAAGCTTCTTCAAAGAGTCTTGATAGTGCATTATTTCGATATAATACCGCCATATCATCGTAAGCATATCCTAAGTTTTTTAATCTTCTGATTTCGTTCACAACATAAAATGACTCTCTAATATCATTTTGTGCGTGATGATAAATAGGAGCTTCACCAACACCTAAATCACTTTCCAAATTTTTAACTTGTGGTCTATTGAAATTATAGTTAATCAATTGGTTAGCTGCTCTTAGTATTTGATTGGTTGATCTATAATTTTGTTCAAGGACTATTTGCTCGGCACCGAAGTCTTTAATAAATAGTCTCGCATTTTCGTAGTTCGCACCACGAAATGAATATATCGATTGATCAGGATCCCCTACAACAAATACATTTTTATGTGTGATTCCTAAAATCTTTAATATTTTATATTGGATTGAATCAGTGTCTTGAAACTCATCGACTAAGACATGTTTAAAATGATTTTGATAGAACTCTCTTACAGCCTTATACTCTTCAAGAAGTTCTAAAGGATAAAGGAGTAAATCATCAAAATCTAGCAATTGATTATCTCTTAAATACTGTTGGTATCTTTTAAAGATCTTTTCTTCGTCCGTTCTTTCAAACTCTTCCATTCTTCTACATTTGTAAAGTGAAAACAAGTTTTTTAAAAGTTTGATAGAAAACATCTTTGTATCTAACCCTAATTCTTTGATTTGTTCTTGAATGATCTTCTTCCCATCATCTTCGTCAATCACATTAAAATTAGGTCTATATCCATAAGATAACTCTGCAATATGTCTTCTAAGTATTTGTAAACCAAAGGCGTGAAATGTATATAACCAAACACTCATCGCGTGTGGTCCTGTCATTTCAACAACTCTATGTTTCATTTCTCTAGCAGCTTTATTCGTAAATGTTACAGCGAGTATCCGATGTGGCTCAACGCCATTCATAATTAAATAGGCAATTCTTGAAGTTAAAGTCTTTGTTTTACCTGTTCCTGCACCTGCAACAACAAAAAGCGGACCACCTGGGTGGATGACCGCTTTTAACTGAGATTCATTTAAAGTAGCTAGCCAGTTCATGGCGCACCAACTTTCATTATTTGTATGAACTCTTTAGTGGAACAATCTCGTTAAAGACGAGACTTTCTTTCTTAGATTCTCGATCAACATTAAAATACCCATTTCTCATGAATTGATACTTATCTTGAGGTATTGTAGATTCTAGTGATTCTTCTACATATCCATTTTTTATAGTCCATGAATCTTTATTAAAACTTTCTTGTAGACTTAAGTCTTCATCGTCATGAATCATTGGGCCAAAAAAATTGAGTTTTGCAGGAACAGCTTTAGTAGCTTCTACATAATGGATTGTTCCATTAGGTTTTCTTTCATTGAATCCAGATCCTGAACGCGTATTTTCATCATAAGTTGCTAGTATTTCAATTACACTTCCATCTTTGTCGTATTTAACTTCATTCGCTTTGATGAAATAGGCATGGAATAATCTAACTTCTTCATTCAATGCTAATCTCTTATACTTATTATTAGGCTTCGTAACGACAAAATCATCAGCTTCGATATAAAGATGTTTCGAAAAAGGTATTTTTCTAGATCCTAGTTCTTCATTATCTTGGTTGTATGGAACTTCGAAATACTCGATTTTACCTTCAGGATAATTGGTTAATGTAACTTTTATTGGATTGATCACAGCCATGACACGTTTCGCTTTTAAGCTTAAATCATCGCGAACTGCCGCTTCTAACATATCATTACCTGCAGTTGAATTCACCTTAGATAATCCAGTTGAAACAATAAATGCACGAATCGCTTCTGGGGTGTAACCTCTACGTCTAAGTCCTGAAAGTGTAGGCATTCTTGGGTCATCCCAACCAGTTACCATATTAGACTCAACTAGTTCTCTTAAAAGTCTCTTGCTCATTACGGTATTTTCTATAGATAATCTGCCGAACTCAATCTGTCTAGGAATTTTAGGCATTTCTGTTTCCCTAACAACCCAGTCATATAAAGGTCTATGATCTTCAAACTCTAGAGAACATAGGGAATGTGTAATACCTTCAATAGCATCTTCTAATGGATGCGCGTAGTCATACATTGGATAGATGCACCATTTTTTTCCTGTATTGTGGTGCTCAGCAAAACTAATACGATATAATGCAGGATCTCTCATATTCATATTCGGGCTACTCATGTCAATCTTTGCTCTTAAGACACATTCGCCTTCCTTAAACTTTCCATCTCTCATCATTTTGAATAGTTCTAAGTTTTCTTCAACAGATCTATTTCTAAATTTTGATTCTTTACCTGGAGTATTAATATTTCCACGTTCTTTCGCCATTTCATCAGCTGGTGTATGATCTACATAAGCTAATCCTTTTTTAATTAAAAGAACTGCGCGTTCATACATCTCTTCAAAATAATCAGATGCGAAAAAAACGTTCTTTGGTTCATAGCCTAACCAACGAATGTCTTCTAAAATTCCTTTTACATAAATATCGTCTTCTTTACTTGGATTGGTATCATCGTAGCGCAGATTTGTATATCCTCCAAATTGAATCGCACTTTCGAAATCAGTAATGATTGCTCTAGCGTGTCCAATATGCAGAAAACCATTCGGTTCTGGTGGAAATCTAGTAATGATTTCTTTGTGTTTTCCACTTGCTAAATCTGTTTCAATGATAGTTTTAATAAAATTGGATGTGTTTTCCATAATTTCACCTTCTTGTCTTTAATATTATATGCTACTTTAGTAGAAACTACAAGGCGAGAACAAAAAAATCGGTTGAGGATTTCAACCGATTTTAGTAGTTATAACTTGTTATGGTATCAAATTAAACAAATCTTCATAATTTAAATCTGTACCTTCAAATGCAGTTACTAAATCATTGAATAATACTTCTTGTTCTTCATCAGTTAAATTTTCCATTTCAGCAATCAAATTTTCAACCGCTACTTCAGGATCTGCTTCAGGATCTAGTAAAGAATCTAAGACGTCATTGATTGCATCATTTAATTCTACTGGATATTCAGGATTATCTGCAATAATATCTAATACCTGTTCAACTGCATCTTGGATATCAGCAATTGGAATTGTGTCGCTTAGCGTCACATAAAGTCTTAACGAATTATCAGTGACAGCAACTGATTC
This sequence comes from uncultured Acholeplasmataceae bacterium, assembly GCA_927439925.1. GTDB lineage: Bacteria > Bacillota_I > Bacilli_A > Acholeplasmatales > Acholeplasmataceae > Peloplasma. The sequence goes on from CAKMKF010000132.1 coordinate 18,053, forward strand.
AATACCCATACCAGCAGCATTCATTTGTTCATCAAAATTTTCAATGACAAATGCTCCGTCAATAATGAAACCATTGTCTTCGCCTAAAACTGTTAAAATATTTCCGATATGTTCATTTCCTAACATGACTTCGCCAGCGGCTAGTGTATTGAGTACAATTCTTAAATCACTACCAGATACTTCTGGAGTTGCATCAATCTTAATAATGGTTTGGTATTTGTTAGCAGGTACTAAAATGTCTTCAATGGTAATTGGTACATTAACAACAAACTCTCCATCAACAATAGTTACATATGGGACATATGCACGCATTGTATATTTATCCATAATTGGTACTTCTTGAAGAACACCAGGTGTAACCTGACCGTCTCTCATGAAGTATTCAAATACTCGGTTTAATGTGAATTCATCTAAATCAATAAAAGGTGTTGGATTTTCTGAACCTAGGGTTGAGAAAATCATTGCACTTGCTTTAGATGCAAGTATAGATTGTAAATGAGTATCATTTAGAATCTTATCTGCTTCAAGTAGATCAAAAGGTGGGGTATTATCCACAGTTTTTCCTAATAATAAGTCAGCACCGAATTCACCATCAGTAAACCCAATTTCTAACAATTCATTTTCTTCGATGAAAGCTAAAAGAGAATTAATTAAAGCTAGGCTTTGAGGGTCATCACTCATCATTTGTTCTAAAGCAGTATCAACATCAATTCTTATTTCTCTTTCTACCGCATCAAATGTAGCAAGTCCGCCAAGTTGATCATCAATTAATCCTTTAATATCTTG